>JAJAZD010000051.1 GCA_026785945.1 Pseudonocardia sp.
CCCACTGCGCCCCGACCTACTGCGCCCGGGCCCAGTGCGCCCCGTCCTGACGAGACCGGCCCCGGGCTGGTCCTGCGCGAGGCCGCTGTCGGCTACCGCCATCGGGGAGCCGGGACCGTCCTGGGTGGGGTCACCGTCAGCGCCCGACCCGGGGGACTGACGGCGTTGCTCGGCCCGAACGGAGCGGGCAAGTCGACGCTGCTCCGTACGATCGCCGGCCTCCAGCCCCCGCTGGGCGGGGAGTTCCTGCTCGACGCCGCCGATCTCACCGCGCTCGGTCCGGAGCAGCGGGCCCGCCTGCTGGCCGTGGTGCTCACCGAGCGCGTCGAGGTCGGCCTGCTGTCGGGGTGGGAGCTCGCCGCGCTCGGCCGTCACCCCCACACCGGACGGGGTGGTGCGCTGCGCCCCGCCGATCGGGCCGTCGTGGCGACCGCCCTCGCCTCGGTCGGTGCCGACCACCTCACCGCCCGCCCGGTGGGGGAGCTGTCCGACGGGGAGCGTCAGCGGGTGCTGATCGCGCGCGCACTGGCGCAGGAGCCGCGGTTGCTGCTGCTCGACGAGCCGACGGCGTTCCTGGACGCCCCGTCGCGGGTGTCGGTCACGGGCCTGCTGCGCCGTCTCGCGCGCGACCGGGACATGATCGTGGTGACCTCCACGCACGACGTCGACCTCGCGCTGCGGGTGGCCGACCACGTATGGCTCCTCGACGGCCGGGGCGGCCTCCGTTGTGGCACGCCCGCGGAGCTGGTGGCGAGCGGCGCGATCGGGTCCGCGTTCGACAGCGACGAGCTGTGCTTCGATGCCGCCGCGGGAACCTTCGTGATGCGCTTCGCCTGACGCCGCGACCTCAGGTCACCAGCCGCGTTCGCGTCACTGAGGTTTTCTCAGCAAGAAGATGGCTGTGTTCGAAGTGGGTGAGCACGAGTGCGGCCTGCGCAATCTTGGTGACCTTGCTGGGGGCTGACGTGTTGGAAGGTGCGCCAGCGCCCGGTGAGCAGCGCGAAGCCTCGTTCGCCCAGGCAGCGCACCGCTCGTAGCAGCATGTTGCGGGTGCGGGTGTTGATGTCGAAAGTTCGGCCACCACGCTCCGTCCGGGGAGTTCCGGCGCCACTGGTCGAGCCAGGTGCAGACGCGGATGATCGCGGTGGTCTGCCCGTCGACGTTGATGCAGGCCCACACCGGCTTCGTCTACGGCGGCCCGCTGTGGCCGCGGTGAATCCACCGTGGCCTCGCACGGCGGGTACGCGACGCCGGCTTTGGCTCGATCGGCGAGGCGGGCGCGCCGCGATATCGGTGACCGCCTACCGAGCAGCCCAGGGCCGTACGGCCGGCCATGGGTGCCGGTAGCCGTTGCGGTGCAGGTAAGGGGCGGTGAGCTGGTGGTGGAGCTCGGCGTAGGCGTGGAACTGCGGCACTGAGCAGGTCCCGCCTGCGGCGGTGTGGGTGTTGTAGGTGCGCAGCGCGTGATCGATCTCGTCGGGGTCGGGGCGGCCGTGGGTCATCGCGGTGCTGACGACGAGCTTGGCGAGGTCGTAGCCGAACGGGGCGAGGGTCAGATCGTCGAAGTCAACGATGCTCACCGTGGTGTCGGTGAGCAGGAAGTTGCGCAGGTTGGCGTCCTTGTAGATCGCCACCGCCGCATCGGGGCCGAGCGCGGAGCGCAGCGGCGCCGGCAGCGTCTCCAGGACGGTTCGGCGGGGAGAGTGGAAGTCGGTGATGACAAGCCCTCGCCCGGCGGGGAACGGGGTGTGGAGGGTGGCGGTGTGGAGGTAGCGGGTGTGCGCAGCGCCGTGGAGCCGCCCGAGTGCGTCGGCGACTCGGCCGAGGTCACCCGCGCCGGGATGGGCGCCGTCGACGTGGTCGAACACGAGCGCGTCGGGGCGTATCTCGATCAGGTGGGGCATCGCGACACCGCTGTCGAGTCCGACCAGCCACGTGTGGTGCGCTGCCGCCGCAGCGGCGCGCCGCGGGTCGGTGAAAGGCTTGACGAACACCCCGGTCACCGGCGACGGGCGAGCACGTAGGTGACCGTCGAGGTCGCGGTGACCGGCCGGTCGAGCAGCCGGGCGCGCAGTGCCGCGCCCAGCGCGACCGGATCCCCGGCCATCTGCTTGGCGAGCTGGTACTTCGGGGATGTCGCGACGTACGCGGCGATGTGGTTCAGATCGTTGAACCGGAACACGTGCTGCTGGGACACCACGGCCTCCACCGTTAGGACCCCTTCGGTGATCTGGGTGATCGTGTCGGTGTGGAGGCTCTGATACAGGCTGGGGCGGGCGACCGCGTCGGGATCGAGACCGGAGGTGGCGACGAGCTGGTCGATCTCCCGGTAGCTGCATGCCGACTTCGTCGCGAGCACCACGTGGCCGCCGGGGCGTAGGCAGCGGCGGATCTCGGTGAGAGCCTGCTGTGGGTGGGGGAAGTGGTAGAGGCAGAACGCGGCGACGGCGAGGTCGACGCTGCGGTCGAGGAGCGGGATGTGGTGGAAGTCCGCGACCAGGGTCGTGACCGGCTGTCCTGCGCGGGCGAGTCGGGCGGTGACGGTGGCCAGCAGCGCCGCGGACTGGTCCACGGCGATGAGCTGAGCGGGGGCAAGGCGAGCGGCGAGCGCGGCGGTGGTCGAGCCGCGGCCGCACCCGATGTCGCACACCACACCCGCGCCGGGCGCCGCGGTGGCGGCGAGGTCGGTGATGGTGGCGGTGGCGTCCGGGCCGCTGATCTTCGCGGCGTGCAGGGCGCTGGTGCGCCGGGCGAGTCGGTTCGCGTCGGCGTACAGCGGGCCTGCGATCAGGGCGGGGTCGGTGAACGGGGTGATCGACAACGCGGGCTCCGTCGAAGAAGGGTTACCTGCTCTGTGAGAGCTCGGCGCGGAGCTGGTCGAGCCACCGGGTGGTGTGTCGGCGGCTGGTCAGCGTGACCAGCCGCGCGTGGGCGGCGTGTTCGTCGAGCAGTTCCCGGACGCGGGGTCGCATCGACGTGCGGTAGCCCCAGATGTAGCGGAGGAATCCCCAGGTGATGCGGTCGTAGACGCCGTCGGTGTGCTGCCCGCCGCGGTAGCGACATCGGCGCTGCGCGATCCCGGCCAGGCAGACCAGGGGGTGCACGTCGAGGAAGATCACCGTGTCCGCGGCCGCGGCCCGGATCGGGAGGGTGCCGGCGTAGTTGCCTTCGATCAGCCACCGCGGTGCGGCGACGAGGTCGCGCTGGCGCGCGGCGAACTCCTCGGCCGGTAGCGGGGTCCAGTCGCGGTCGTAGTAGACGGCGTCGAGGTGGGTGAGGGGGAGGTCGAGCAGCGCGGCGAGCTGGTGGGCCAGGTGGGTCTTGCCCGACCCGCCGCAGCCGAGGATCGCGATCCTGTCCATGCGCCTAGACGGTAACGATCCTGCTCCGCCACCCGAGGCGCGCCCGTTCACGATCTGCTCGTCGCCGCGGGCCGTGGCCCGCGGGTGAACACCTGGTCCAGGACGTCGAGCTGGCGCGAAACCCGGAACAGGTTGAGCCGGTCCAGGCACTGCCTGAGCAGGGCGGTGTGCTCGGCGGTACCCACGATCGAGGCCAGCTCGACAAGGCGGGCGGCCACCGCAGTCCCGTCGGCGACGTGCACGCGCGCCGGGGTGAACCGGGTCGCGCCCCGCACACCGGTCGGGGTCAGCGGCAGGCACCCGGCGAGTACCGCCTCGGCCAGACGCTGGGTCATCTGCCCGGCGGCGGCGTACCGGTCGGGTACAAGCAGCACGGTGGCCAGCGCACCGCCGTGCAGCCGCGCGACGTCGGGGAACGACACCCTTCCGATGAACCGGACGTCCGGCCAGGCCTGGGTGTCGGTCCACTTGCCGGCCACCAGATGGGTGTGGTGGGCGGCGGCGGGGGCGAAGAAGGTGTCGAAGGCGGTGTCGCGGTCGTACTGGTTGCCGACGTAGACCAGCGGCAGTTCGCGCGGTAGCGCGGCGAGCACGGCGGGGTCAGCGGCGTCGAGGACAGCGTCGTCGACCGGGAACAGCAGCGACACCGCCCCGGCACTCGGGTGCAGCGCCGCCTCACACACCACGACACCGGGAGCGCGGCGCAGCGGGTCCTCAGGCGGCAGGCGCCGATCCTTGTCCCACACCACGCTCGGTATCCGGCAGCGGGTGTAGTGGTCGAGGAGCTGGTGCTGGCGGTGCAGGTCGCAGGTATGTCCCGGAGCGCCGCACCCGGTGGTGTTGCGGCCAGGGATCGGCCAGCGCCACTCCAGGAACAGCACGTCGACCTCGGGCAGCCCGTCGTCGAAGGTGTAGCTGCCGGTCAGGTCGGCACCGGCCTCGGTGCGATCGCGGTCGGGCTGCAGGAACACGATGTCGTGGCCGCGGCGGCGGAGCCCGTCGATGAGGACCCGGCGGTGGCTGCGCCCGCCATCGGGGGTGTCGCACACGCCCGCGCCGAGGAACCCCCAGAAGCTGTAGCCGATCCTCACTTGCTCACCCACCACCCTTCAAGCATCAGGGCGTCGAGACCGCTGCCGAGCAGGCAGTCCAACGCCATGTCCGGCGTACCGCAGATCGGGCGGCCCTTGACGTTGAGCGAGGTGTTGATCAACACCGGGACGCCGGTCAACCGGACGAACTCCTCGAGTACCTCGCTCAGGAACGGGTTGTCCCCGGGCGCGAGGGTCTGGACCCGGGCGGTGTCGTTCGCATGCACCACCGAGGAGATCTTGTTGCGAGTCAGCTGGGTGACCCCGGACGCGATCGACATGTACGGCGCAGGCTGGGGGAGGGTGAAGTAGTCCCGGACATGGCAGCCGAGCACGACCGGTGCGAAGGGGCGGAACGGCTCACGGAACTTCACCGTGTCGTTGAGCCGCTCTACCACCTGCGGCAGCAGCGGCGAGGCGAGGATCGAGCGGTTGCCCAGCGCGCGGGGCCCGGCTTCGAGCCGCCCATGGAACAGCCCCACGATGGCGCCGTCGGCGAGCTGGCGGGCCAGGTACCGGGCTGGGTCAGGTGGCCGGTGCGCGGTCAGCCCGGGCCGGGGGCTGAGGCCGAACACCACGCCGGGGTAGGCGGGACCGAGGTAGCAGCGCTCGACCATCCCGACCGGCAGATGTCCGGTCACGTCCTGGCGCAGCGTGGCGGCGGCACCGATCGCGGTGCCCGAGTCACCGGGCGCCGGTGGGACATGAACCTGATCGAACAGGCCGGCATCGACGATCTTCCCGATCGCCACGCAGTTGGCCGCGACCCCGCCACCGACGCACAGCAGCCGCGATCCGGTGACCCGCCGAGCGCGGCGGGCGAGCGCGAGCATCAACTGCTCGGTGCGCTCCTGCAGGGCGGCGGCGAGATCGGCATGAATGGGCTCGACCGGCTCGCCGGGACGCCGTGGTGGGCAGCTGGCCGCGATGAACGCCGGGCTGACCCGGCTGTAGCGGCTCGACAGCACCCGCAACGGCAGCAGGCCCAGGTCCAGGGCGAAGCTGCCGCGGCCGAAGTGGATAGCGCGCTCGAGCAGGTGCCGGAAGCGGCCCGGGTCGCCGAGCGCGGCGAGCGCCATCACGGTGCCTTCCTCGTCGCCGCGCCGCCAACCGAGGTGCTCGGTGATCGCGCCGTAGGCGTAGCCCAGCGACGCCGGATCGTTGATCGAGTCGACGATGCGGTAGCTCGATCCCGAGCCGGTGCGGTGACCGTGGCCGATGCTGGTGCTCTGGTACTCGCCGAGGCTGTCGACCACCAGGACCGCGGCGTCGCGGAAGCCGGAGGAGGCGAACGCGTAGACCCCGTGCGCGCGGTGGTGGCGTACTGCGGCGACTCGGGCGTGCGGGAACCGGCCGCGCAGCTCCGTGATCCGGGCGCGGGTCCGGCCCGCGACCCGGACGAAGCTCCGCGCACGTGGCACCGCACGCCCGCGAGTGGAGCCGCTTAGCAGGTGACCGGGGGTCTGGGCGAGAACGGCCAGGTAACCGGAGGCCTGAAAGTTATAGCCCAGGTCGGTCACCTGCGCGGGTGTCAGTCCGGCGTCGCCGAGTAGCCACCCGATCGCCTTCGCGGGGTAGACCTTGGTGTGTTTGTCCCCGGTCAGGCGCTCCTCTTCGACGAATCCGGTCAGTTCCCCGTCGACGATCAGCGCGGCGGCGGAGTCGTGGGTGCCCGAGCACAGCCCGAGCACGACCGCGTTGCGCTCGCGTCTCTGGCCGATCACGGGGCGCTCCCTGCTTCGGCCGTTGAACTCGCGGTCTCGGCAGTTGCGGGAACGGGTGAGTCGGTGAGGTGGGTGAACCAGCGCCGCAGAGCCTGGGCCGTCTCGCCGGGAGTCACCGCGGCCAGGGTCCGGGCGTCCTGTCTGCGTCCCTGGGTCCAGGACCGGTACCCGGCCAGCACCGCGGCGAACTCCGCCCACGCCCAGTGCGGGGCCAGCGATGGCCGGCCGGTGATCACCGCGGCCAGCCGGGTGTCGAGTTCCTCGAACGGGACCTCGAACGCAGGCATCGCCGCCGACGCGTCCGGATGCGGCGGCACCCTGGCCGCGTCGGGCTGGTGGTGGGCGTAGAGGTGCAGCGAGTCGACGTGGTGGTGGTACTCGCCCAGCCCGACATGCAGCCACCCGGCGAGTAGCTCGTGGAGCAGGGTCGCGGCGAACACGTCGTAAGGGAAACCCAGCCACAGGTCTTGGCTGCGCATCGTGGTGTGCATCTGCAGCCGGCCCTCTCGGAGGAAGAACCGGTAGCCCAGCGTGCACGGCACATCGCGGTGCCCGCGGGTGTCGAGCTCGGGGTCGAACAGCTGGATCACGCCCTGGCGGGAGTCCGGGTCCCGCTCCAGCAGCTGCCGGACTCCGTCGAGCTGGTCGATCGCGCCGCGCCAGTGCCGCATCCGGGGCCCGTAGGCGCCCTGCAGGCGTCCGTCGTCCGCATAACGGGTCAGGCCCCGGTTGTACTGGAAGATCCACGGGTCGTCACTGCCCGACAGAATCCACATCGCCTCGGCCACTGCGAACGCCGGATTGATCACTCGCGCGGGTGGCAGGTCGACCAGCCGCCGCCGCGGGTCGGTCAGGCACAGGTGTGCGCCCATGACCTCGCGGGTGGCCAGTCCGCGCGGGGACACCATCGCGCCGTCGCGGAGCACGGCCTGGCAGGCGGCGGCGAACAGCTCGTTGGCCGACCCTGCGGTCAGCGTGATCAAGGCTGTGAGCCCGACGCGCGAACCAGACCGGATCGTGTGGATACACCGGGCGTTGCAAGTGTCTCGCAAGTGCCAGCAAGCCAGGTCGCGTGGCGTGTCATGCCCTCCCGCAGGTCGACCGAGGGCCGGTATCCCAGCAGCGCCCGGGCCCGCGTCAGGTCGGCGCCGGTCGCCTCGACGTCCCCGGGTCGCCGACCGGTCGACAAGACCGGCACCGGTCGCCCGGTGATTTCCTCAGCCAGGTCCAGCACGTCGCGCATCGACGCCGTCGACCCGCCCCCGATGTTGACCACCACCCCGGCGGGCAGCGGTACGACTCCCGCGGCGATCGTCGCGGTCACGACGTCGTCGATATAGGTGAACTCGCGCCGCTGGCTGCCATCGCCGTAGAGCTGGAACTGCGGGCCAGCCGCCGGGCGCGACAGGGCAGCGCGCAACACGCGGCTGATGGCCATGTCGCGGCGCTGACGCGGCCCGTAGACGGTGAAGTACCGCAGCACCACCACCTCCAGGTCGGTGTCGGCGCGGGCGGCATGGACGAGACAGAGCTGCTCGGCGGCCAGCTTGGTCACCCCGTACGGAGACACCGGCGCGGCCGGGTCCTGCTCACAGCTCAGGCCGCTCACCTGGCCGTAGACGCTCGACGACGACGCCAGGACCAGCCTGCGCACCCCCGCTCTCTCACACGCCCCCAGCAGCCGGTGGGTCCCGACGACATTTGATGCCGCGTAGTCG
The DNA here is from genome assembly GCA_026785945.1 of Pseudonocardia sp. GTDB lineage: Bacteria > Actinomycetota > Actinomycetes > Mycobacteriales > Pseudonocardiaceae > Pseudonocardia. The sequence continues at coordinate 7,896 of JAJAZD010000051.1, forward strand.
GCGAACCGCGCGTCCCACGAGTCCCGCACGCCGGGCACCGCAGCGAGGTGGAACACCGTGTCCACGTCCACCAGCAAGTCGTCGAGGTCGTCGAGGGCCAGTTCCGTGCGCTGTGCCCGCCACCGTGGATTCCCGGCTGGCTGTTGCAGGTCGCTCAGCACATCCGGATGTCCGACGGCTCGGTCCAGCGCGGTCACCTGCTCACCCCGGCGCAGCAGGGTCTCGGCCAGGTGCGAACCGATGAAACCCGCCGCGCCGGTCACCACCACCCGCCTACCCCGGCGCTCCACCGCCGCCCACGGCACCATCTGCGTCAACACCCGCGCCGGTTCCGACTGGTGGTGGGCCGTGCCGGAGGCGGGATCAGACTCCGGCGCCCCTGGCGCGGCCTGCTTCGGTGCGTGGCCCGCCGCGCTCGGCGCCAGCTCGGGCCCTACGTCAATCTCCACGGATTCCTCCTGATCAGGGCCGGTCAACACGCGCTCCGCAGCACCCGATCCCGACACCACCGCCGAGAGCAGGAAGCGGTCAATCCAGCGCCTGCGCACAGCGAAGCGGTCCACCGGGGTCGGTGTCGCCGTCCCAGCGGAACGCCACGACTGCGACTTCGCGAATCACCCACGAGCAGCGGGAACGGGTTACGGCCGCCCGGTGGCTCGTCCCTCGGGACGAGCCCGGCTGGTCGCGGAGTGCTCGACATCGACCGCCGCGATGGACCAGGGTTGGCAATCACCATCTGTGAGAGCACCGAACTGTTCCTCGCGTAGGCGGCGGCCAGTGGCTCCCCGGGAACGAACAGGTGCTGCGGCACCGCCCGAAACGCCGCAGCGACCTCATCGGTGATGATGACCTCGCTCGCCCGGAGTTCGCCGGTCATCGCCGCGCGCAGCACGGAGGCGTCGGTGTCGTCGTCGTGGAGCGTGTTCACTGAGGCACTCTTCCAGGCGGTGGCGGCGGGTAACTGTGTGATCGCATCCAGTAGGACACGCCAGATGGGTGGTTCCAAGAGGCCGGATTCGGACAACGCTGTTGTCCGAATCGACGTCGCCTCCACCGCCTCCACCGCCTCGGCTGACCGCGAGCCGGGCGGTGGATGGTGGGTTGTCGGTGCGGTTACGTTCGCCAACATGACCATCGACGACGGGCGCCGTTCAGCACGCTCGGGCCTGCTGGATCTGGATGCCGAGGCACGCCACGAGCAGCGGGAGAGTCGGGTGCCGAGCGTCGTGCTGGGTACCGCGCGGGCGGGGACCGTGTGCAGCGTGTCGGCAGTGGGGAAGGCCGACGTGCAGAGCGGCGCGCCGGTGGAGACATCGGTGCCGTACCGGATCGGGTCGATCACCAAAACCTTCACCGCGGCGGTGGTGCTCGACCTGGCTGAGCAGGGGTTGCTGGCGCTGGACGCGCCGGTGGACCGCTACCTGCCCGGCACCGCGGTGGGTGAGGTTCTGGTGCGGTCGTTGTTGGCGCATAGCGGCGGCGTGGCACGTGAGGTGCCGGTGGACATGTGGGCGTCGATGCGAGGCCCGGACCGCGAGCAACTGCGCTCGGCGCTGGCAGGTGCGGAACTGGTCGATCGTCCGGGGGCTCGGTGGCACTACTCGAACATGGGTTACGCGGTGCTCGGGCAGGTCGTCGAAGAGGTCACCGGCACAGACTGCGCCACCGTGATCGACGCGCGGCTGCTCGGCCCGTTGGGGTTGTCGGCGACGTCATGGCGGCGCCCGCCGGGAGCGGCGGTGGGCTACCGGGTCGATCCGTATGCCGATGTCGTGCACCGGGAGCCGGACATGGACCAGTCCGCGGTCGGGGTTGTGGGCCAGTTGTGGTCGACCGTCGGGGATCTGCTGGTGTGGGGGGACGCGCTCGCCGGTGGCCGCCCGGACGTCGTGTCGCCGGACGTGGTCGAGGCGATGCACACCGTGCAAGTGATGGTCGATCGGTCGGGCTGGACGTCGGGATGGGGGCTGGGGCTGATCCTGGACCGGCGAGGCGAACGGGTCACCGCCGGGCACACCGGCGCGATGCCGGGTTTCCTGTCCGCGTTGTCCCTGGACCGGGGCACCCGGTCGGTGGCGGTTGTGCTGTCGAACGCGACTCGGGGCGCGTCGGTCGGACGGTTGGCGGCCGAGATCGTCGACGACCTGATCGGCACCGCACCGGTGGCGGTCGGGGAGCCGTGGACGCCGGTCGGGGAGGTGCCGGCGGAACTGGACGGGGTGCTGGGGCGGTGGTGGTCCGAGGCCGACGAGACGGTGTTCACCTGGCGGGCCGGGGGTCTGCACGCTCGCTTGGTGACCGGCCCGGCTGCGGGCGAGACCCGGTTCGAGCGCGTCGACGCGCATGCATACCGGGCGGTGTCGGGCCGGCTGACCGGTGAGCGGCTTGTTGTTCGCCGGGACCGCGTGGGGGTGGTGACGGGGCTGGAGTGGGCGACCTACCCGTTCACGCGCACACCGCGGTGAGCAGCCGCAGCCGCTCCCGGGCGTCGTGGACACCGGCGCCGTCCCGAGCATGGAGCTCGAGTTCGATCGACCGGAATCGTCCGCGGACCCGTGGGGTGATCGTCGCGGTCGGGATGGCTGTGGTGACGATCAGCTCCGCGCAGGCCTGCTCGATGTCGCCCAGGCGTAGCAGCGCCTCGACCCGGTCGAGTTGCCAGATGACGCGGTTGCGCACGAACCGGCTCGGAGTTGCGGTGTCCTGCTCGGCGAGTGGGGCGAGGGCGCGGCCGGGCAGGCCGAGGTCGAGCAGGCAGGATCCGCGGTGCCCGTCGAGGGCGGCCCGGTCGAACACCGAGAGCCAACCGTCGTCGCGCTCGTCGGGGGTATGAAGGTCCAGCTCGCCGTGGGCGTGGTCGAGCAGGTCCAGGCATAGCGCGGTCTCACCGAGCCGAGCGTGCGCGCGGGCACCGATGGCCATCGTGAACGCCGTGAGGCGACGGTTACCGCTGCGACGGGCCCACCCGATCGCCCCGTAGGCCCGCTCCACGCCCAGGGCCGGGTTGCCGCCGTATGTGGCCACGAACGACATGCTCGGGCCGAGGACAAACGCCGAAAGAGCAGCGTCCGCGGCGCGTCCGGCCCAGACCCGGGAGGTGCCGAGCAAGTTCTCCGCGCGCGCGGAGAAACCCTGATCGAAGCTGATCCACCCGGCCAGCTGGTAGGCCTCGCCGATGGCGGCGTGCACCTGCGGGCGCAGACCGCGGTCGACCTGGTCGTGCACGCGTTCGACGGCCCGCGCGTGGGTGAGCAGGACATCGATCTCGGTGCGGCCGCCCATCACGTCGTCCTCGGCCCGTGCGGCGTCGATCACTCCTCGCAGCGCGGCGAGGGCGACCTCCGGCAGGAGCGCCGGCCCGCGGACCTCAGCGAGCGCGCCCGCCCGCACCACTGCCCGCAGCTCTACCCGACCGACGGGTCCGTGCCCGGGTCGACCTGACCGGCGCCTGCGGGGGCGCCGCACAGGTCGTCGGCGCCGGTGCAGGCGGTGGGCGGGCGCCGTCGGCCCCGACGCCCCACGAGATGCACATGGGCGCCAGTGGGCACCGGCTGGTGTCGCCGGGGTCGAGAGCGGCGGTGGTGGGTGCGGGATGATCGGACACGGGCCGGACCTCATTCCGGTCGAGGCACCGTCGGGCTGCTTCCGACAGACGGCGGGGCCGCCTACTGGTGCAGGCGGCCCCGGTCGTACTGGTCGGTCAGGTCACCAGCCGCGTTCGCGCCACTGCGCCAGGTGCGGACGCTGGGCGCCGAGGGTGGAGTCGTCCCCGTGCCCGGGGTAGAACCACGTCTCGTCGGGGAGCCGGTCGAACACCCGCTCCTCGACGTCGTCCATGAGCCGGCGGAAGTCCTCCGGGCTGCGGGTCCGCCCGACCCCGCCGGGGAACAGCGAGTCGCCCGTGATGATGTGCGGCCGCCCGGCGTCCCGGTAGACCAGCGCGATGGAGCCGGGCGTGTGCCCACGCAGGTGCACGACCTCCAGCTCGATCTCCCCGAACCGCACGACGTCGCCGTGCTCCACCAGTTCGTCCATGGGGATCGGGAGCTCGCCGGCGTCGAGAGGGTGGGCGATCTGGCGTGTCTCGAACATTCCCGCGATCGCGCCGAGGGCTTGCCAGTGGTCGGCGTGCCGGTGGGTGGTGACGAGGTGGCGCAGCTCGGGCCGCTCGTCACCGGCGCCGACGAGGTCGGCCAGGCGGTCGGGCTCAGCGGCCGCGTCGACGAGCAGCGCCTCGTTGGTGGCCCGGCAGACCAGCAGGTAGGCGTTGTTGTCCATGGGACCGACGGAGAGCTTGGTGATGCTCAGCGCGTCGAGGTCGCGGCGGATCGCAGCGCCGCCGGGATCGGTGTGACCGGAGGAGTATTCAAGGACGTCCACCACATCAGACTAGCCAGCGGTCGCTCGTCACGATTGGATCGCGGGTCGATGGGCGGGTCCCCCCATCGGTTGACAGCCAGTTGATGCTCGACAGGCATCCGTCGACACTCCAGACCCTGGTGCAGCACGTTCGACGAGGAGCGGTCCCCATGACGGAACACCCAGCGATCACACGGCGGCGCCTGCTCGGCCTGTTCGGAGCGGCCGCGGCCCTACCGGTGCTCTCGGCATGCGGCAGCAGCGTGGGTGGCGCGTCGGGAGGTGCCACCACCGGAGGCGGTGGCACCGTCAAGGTCGGGCTCGTCGTCCCGCAGTCCGGCGTGTACGCCGCGCTCGGCACCGACATGACCCGCGGCTGGGAACTGTGGCTGGAACAGAACGGCGGCCGGTTCGGCGACCGCACCGTCGAGACCGTGATCGCCGACGAGGGTGAGACCCCGCAGACCGGCGTGCCCGCAGTACAGAAGGTGCTGCAGAGCGACGCCGTCGACGTGGTCGTCGGGCTGGTCAACTCCGCGACCGCTCTGGGTGTCGGCGACCTGCTGACGGAGTCCAAGAAGCTGCTGATCGTGACGAACGCGGGCGCCGCGGACGTCACGGGCAAGGCGCGCACGCCCTACATCTGGCGCACGTCGTTCACCAACGCCCAGGTGTCCTCCGCCATGGGCACCTACCTGGCGCAGTCGGGTCTCCAGGGCGGCGTGTACGCGATCGCCCCCGACTACGTGGCCGGCACCGAGGTCATCGCCGGGTTCACCGCCGCCTTCGTGGCCGGCGGCGGCACGGTCGTCGGTGAGGCGAAACCCGCGTTCGGCAAGACCACGGATTACCAGCCGTTCCTCACCGCGATCCAGCAGTCGGGCGCGAAGGCGACGTTCTGCTTCTTCTCCGGCGCCGAGGCCATCACGTTCGTCCGCCAGTACACCGAGTTCGGCCTGGCCACGACGATCCCGCTCTTCGGCTCGGGGTTCCTCACCGAGGGCAGCGTGCTCCCGCAGCAGGCCGAGACCGCACTGGGCGTCCAGACCACGCTCCACTACAGCGACCAGCTCGACAACCCGGCCAACGCGGCCTTCGTCGAGGCCTACACGGCAAAGCACGGCGAGTCCCCGAGCTGCTTCTCGGTGCAGAGCTTCGACGCGGCGAACGTCCTGAACCGGGCGCTGGGCACGGCCACCGCGCTCGACGGCGACTCCCTCGCGACCGCACTGGGCGGCGTCGGCACCATCGACGACAGTCCCCGTGGGCCCTGGACCTTCGACGGCCAGAGCCCCCGGCAGAACATGTACCTGCGCAAGGTCGAGGACGCGTCCGGCACGCTCGTCAACGCCGTGCTGGCGGATCTCGGTCCCCAGAGCCAGTCGGCCTGATGCTCGTCAGCGTCCTGAACGGGTTCTCGATCGGCTTCCTGCTGTTCATCCTCGCGGTCGGACTCTCGCTCGTGTTCGGGATGATGGACGTGCTCAACCTGGCGCACGGGGCGCTGTTCCTCGTCGGCGCCTACCTCGGCGCGGCGTTCTCGGGCGCGGGGTGGGGCGGGTTCCTCGCCGCGCTCGGCCTCGCGGCGGTGGCGGGGCTGGTGGCCGGCGGGATCCTGTCGCTGATGACCGAGCCGCTGCGTCGACGCTCGCATCTCGACCAGGCACTGCTCACCCTCGGCGTCGCGTTCGTCGTCGCCGAGCTGCTCTACACCGTGTTCTCCGACGACCCCCTGTCCGTCCTCGCCCCGCCCGGACTCGACGGGTCGGTGTCGGTTCTCGGGGCGGTCTACCCGACCTACCGGCTCGCGCTGATCGGCGTGGGGTCCGTCCTCGCGGTGGTCGTGTACGTGGTGGTGGAACGGACGCGGGTCGGCGCGCTGGTGCGCGCCACCGTCGCCGACCGGGAGATGGTCTCCGCACTGGGGGTGGACAACCGGCTGGTCAAGGCGGCGGTGTTCGCCGTCGGGTCGCTGCTGGCCACCACGGCGGGTGTCCTCGGCGGACCGATCTACGGCGCTCGCCCCGGCCTCGACGCCTACGTGCTGATCCTGGCGCTGGTCGTCGTGGTCATCGGCGGGTTGGGATCGGTGCGCGGCGCCCTGCTCGGGGCCCTGATCATCGGCCAGGTCGACACGCTGGGACGGGTACTGCTCCAGGGCGTCGAGGGGGCGGCGTCGTTCATCCTGTTCGCGTCGCTGGCCGTGGTGCTCGTGCTGCGGCCCCAAGGCCTGTTCGGCGGCCCGGTCGGGATGTCCCGGTGACGGCGGTGCGGGCGCCGACCGCCCCCGGGGGCGTACCGGCACCCGTCACGCGCGTCGCCCGCGGACGTGCCGGGATCGTCGCCGTCGCCGTGCTCGTGGTGCTGGCGGCCGCGCCTCTGTTCCTGGCCCCGTTCGCCACGACGACCCTGACCCGGATCCTGGTGTTCGCGCTGTTCGCGGTGAGCCTGGACCTGCTCGTCGGCGTCACGGGTCTGCCCTCGCTCGGGCACGCGGGCTACTTCGGGGCCGGGGCCTACGCCGCGGGCTGGGTGTCGATCAATGTGACGGCCGAGGCGCCCGTGCCGCTGCTCGCCGGCCTGGCCGTCGGCGCGGTCGCGGCCGCGGCGACGGGCTGGGTGACCGTCCGCTCGCAGGGCGTGTTCTTCCTGATGCTCACCCTCGCCATCGGCGAGACGCTGCAGCAGGTGGCCGACTCCTGGGAGTCCGTCACGGGCGGCGCGAACGGGCTCACCGGGGTGCCGGCGGTCCGGCTCGCGGGGGCGCCGCTGGCCAACATCGGGTTCCTGTACTGGTACGTGCTCGTGTTCGGTGTCGTCGGCTTCGCGGCGGTCGCGTTGGTGGCCCGCTCGCCGTTCGGCGCCGCTCTGCGCGGCATCCGCGACAACGAGCCGCGGATGCGCGCGCTGGGGTACTCCACCTCGCTGTACAAGTACGCGGTCTTCGTGGTCGCGGGCGGGGTCGCGGGCCTGGCGGGCTCGTTGCTCGTCGCGCAGCAGCGGCTCGTGTCACCCGCCGACCTCGGGTTCACCACGGCGTCCTTCGCCCTGCTCGCAGTGATCATCGGTGGGGCCGGTTCCCTGTGGGGCGCCTGCCTCGGAGCCGCGCTGGTGATCGTCATCCGTGATGCGCTGGATCTCGGCGGGAACGGCACGCTGGTGCTCGGCATCGTGTTCGTGCTGGTCGTGTACCTGTTGCCGCGCGGTGTGGCCGGGCTGCTCCCTCGCGGGGGGCGGGTATCGGCGCCTCGCCGGAGGCGGGCATCGGCGCCGCCGTGGCGGAAGGGGTCGACGTGAGCGTCCTGCGCTGCGCCGGGCTGAGCCGCTCGTTCGGCGCCCTGAAGGCTGTGGACGGTGTCGATCTCACCGTCGCCCCCGGTGCCCGGCACGCCCTGATCGGGCCCAACGGGGCCGGCAAGTCCACGATGTTCAGTCTGGTCACCGGCACGATGCGGGCGGACGCGGGCACGGTGGCGCTGGCCGGGCGGGACGTCACCGCGATGTCGGAGGTCAGGCGTTGCCGGCTCGGGATGAGCCAGACGCTGCAGCACGCGAGCCTGTTCGCGTCGATGACGGCGGCGGAGACGGTCGCCGTCGCGCTGCAGCGACACGACGGCTCGACGATCTCGTTCCTGCCCCGCAGGCAGACCGCGGTCCGGGAACGCGCGGAGGAGCTGCTCGCCGACGTCGGGCTCGCCGGGCGGGGTGCGGTCGTCGCGGGGTCGCTGGCCCACGGGGAGCGCAAGCAGCTGGAGGTCGCACTCGCGCTGGCCTGCCGTCCGACACTCCTGTTGCTCGACGAGCCCGCCGCCGGCATGTCGCCCGCGGAGCGCGCCCGCCTGGTGGAGCTGCTGGGCGGGCTGCCGGCCGGGGTCACCGTGCTGTTCGTCGAGCACGACCTGGATCTCGTGTTCGCCCTCGCCGACGCCGTCACCGTCCTGCATCTCGGGCGGGTACTGCTGTCCGGATCGCCCGACGAGGTGCGGGCCAGCGACGCCGTCCGCGAGGCCTACCTGGGCACCGGCCACCGTGAGGAGCTGTTCGGGTCATGAGTTTCCTGGCCGTGCGCGACCTCGTCTCCGGCTACGACCGCAGCACCGTGCTGGGCGGGGTCGACCTCGCGCTCGACCGCGGCGCCACGCTGGGTTTGCTCGGCCGCAACGGCGCGGGCAAGTCGACGCTGATCATGACGCTGATGGGTCTGGTGCCGCCCACGTCGGGCTCGGTGCAGCTCGACGGCGTCGAGCTCGCCGGCAGACGTCCGGACGTGATCGCGAGGGCCGGGGTGGCGCTGGTCCCGCAGGGCAGGCGGGTGTGGGCGACGTTGACGGTGGCCGAGCATCTCGCCCTGGCCTCGCGCCGGCGCGGCACCTGGACCGTCGACAGCGTCCTGGACCTGCTGCCGCGGCTCGGCGAGCGCCGTGGCCAGTACGCCGCGCAGCTCTCCGGCGGCGAGCAGCAGATGCTCGCGGTGGCCAGGGCGCTGCTCACGAACCCGCGGCTGGTGTTGCTCGACGAACCCTCCGACGGGCTCGCTCCGGCGCTCGTGGACCAGATCGGCGCCGTGATCGCCACGATGTGCGCCGAGGGTGTCGCGGTGCTGCTGGTCGAGCAGGATCTCCACCTGGCCTTCGAGGTGGCCCAGGAGATCGCGGTGATGGAGAAGGGCGCCATCGTCCACCGGGTGCCGACAGCGGAGTTCCGCCTCGACCCCGGCACCGCCCATCGGCTCCTGGGCGTGACCTGACAGGTCCAGCCGGATCGACCGCGTGAACCGAACGCGCACACGCGCAGGCCTGCCGACCCGCCCAAGTGGGTGATCGTCCGATGTGGCTCGGTTCCCGCGTCGATGACCGCTTCTCGTACCGGGAGACCCGCACATGTTCGTCACCAGAAGACAGTTGCTGATCGGAGCAGGCGCCGCTGCGGCGACGATCGGTATGGCGCAGCCCGCGCTCGCGGCCAGGCCGGATGGCCTGCCGGCCACCCTCGGCAGACTGCGTCCGGTCTCCGGATCGGCCGTCGTCGAGAGCACCGAGCGCATGCTCAGCCACCTGGGTCTCGCCTGGCCAACCGGCTGGGTCACGGGTACCGCAACCGTGCCTCGTGGGGCGCCGACGAGTCGTTGCGCTTCGTCGCGGACGGCACCAACCGCTATCCGGATGCCTACTACCCGGTGCAGGCCCTCACGGTGCACCACTCCGTGACGAGGACCACGGACCCCGACCCGGCCGCGACAGTACGCAGCATCTACTTCGACCAGACGATCACGCGCAACTTCGGCGACCTCGGCTACCACCTCCTGATCGACGAGGCCGGCACGGTCTACGAGGGCCGCTCGTCCGGTTCCGACGGCGAGCCCGTGTTCGGTGGTACGGCGCTGGCACAGATGAACAACGCCGCCCATGTCGCGCGCTACAACGCCGGGAACGTCGGAGTGGCCCTGCTCGGTGACTTCACCGACGTGGCTCCGGGCCGGGCGGCCGTGGACTCGCTCATCAAGGTGCTGGCCATCCTGTCCGCCGTGTGCAATCTCGATCCGAGGGGCCGCACGGCATACGTCAACCCGGTAAGCGGGGCCGCGAGGAACGTGCGCACGATCAGTGGCCATCGGGACTGGGCGGCCACGGAGTGCCCCTCGGGCAGATGGACAAGCCCGACGTCGACTTCCTCGAACGTGTGGTCCTCGCCGGTGTCCTCCCCGGCTCTCGCCGGCACGCCGCAGACGACGCTCCTGGAGGCCGTCGAGAGCCGGTAGCGATTCGGCGGCGCCGCTGATCCAGCTGTAGCGCGACGGGCTACGCGTCGCTACAGTTGGCGCATGAAGGTGATCTCGCAGCGCGAGTTCCGCAACAGCTCCGCCGCCGTCATGGACGCGGTGGAGGCGGGGGAGACCTACCACGTCACACGCAACGGGGTGGAGATCGCGGAGCTGCGTCCGCTGTCCCGACGTCGTCGACCGACGGCCGAGGAGCTGGTCGAGAGGCACCGCAGGTTGCCACACGTCGACCACCCGTCGATGCGACAGGACGTCGATCGGTTCTTCGGCACCGAGGACCGGGTGGACGGGACCGACCCGGGGACGCGCGGCCTTGCCTGAGCGCCACGAGGTCGGCGTCCTGGACACCTGCACCTACATCGACCTCGGCCTGCTCGATCCAGCGGTCCTCCCGAAGATCCCCGAGCTCACGGCCGTGACGATGGCAGAGCTGCACCAGGGGGTCGCGATGGCGGGCGACGCGGCCACCCGGGCCGCGCGGACCGAGATGCTGGGCGCGGCCATCGTCGACTTCGACCCGCTGCCGTTCGACGCCTCTGCCGCAGCGCGTTACGGCACGCTGGTGGCGCTGACCCTGGCCGCGAACCGCGGTCCACGACCTCGCCGGATGGATCTCATGATCGCCGCCGTCGCCTCGGCCCGGGGCCTACCGCTCTACACGTGCAACGCGGACGACTTCGCGAACCTGGAATCCATGGTCATCGTCGTCCCGGTCTGAGGAGAGGGGCGATCTGGCGGGTCTGGGAATATTCCCGCCGCGGCACCGGGGCCCGCCAGCGGTCGGGGTGGCGGAGGGCTCGTCGCCGCGCGGGCCGCGTGCGAGCAGGCGGAACGGTTCGCGGGCGCTTTCCGCGCGATCCACCTCACCTTCCACCGCCGGAACGGCCCGCGCAGCGACCTGCCCGGTGCGTCCCGGGCCGTGCTCACGCACCTCGCGGTCAGCGGGCCGCTGACCGTCGGCGAGGCGGCCGGGCACCTGAACCGGGCGCAGTCCGTCGTCAGCGAGATCGTCGACGGCCTGGAGCGCAAGGCGCTCCTGGAGCGCGAGCGCGACCCCGCCGACCGGCGTCACACGCTCGTCTGGCTCACGCCCGCGGGCCAGGAGGACAACCGATGACCACCACCTGCTAGAGCTGCTCGATGCCGATCGAGACCGGCCTGGCGGGACCACCCGCGGGTCACTGGTCGCGACCGGGCGCGGTCCGTCGCCGTACGGCCACAACAACGGTCACCCCGGCGCGCGAAGGTCGAACGGGCGTGCGACCCTCGGCGGGCCACGTGCGGCTCCCCGGGCCGCCTTCCGGTCGGAGCGGACCGGTTCTGTCGGGGGTCGCGCCTACCATGAAACGTGGCCTTCGGTGTCCTCGCCGATCGGTCCGTCCGCTCCGAAACCGAGGAGGCCCGTCCGTGGCTGACCACAGCGCTGATGGGCGTTGCGCTGAGACTCCACGCCTCGTAGTCCGCGGTGCTCGCGAGCACAACCTGCGCGGCGTGGACCTCGACCTGCCACGGGACAGTCTGATCGTCTTCACCGGCCTGTCCGGCTCGGGCAAGTCGAGCCTGGCCTTCGACACGATCTTCGCCGAGGGCCAGCGCCGGTACGTGGAGTCCCTGAGCGCCTACGCGCGCCAGTTCCTGGGTCAGATGGACAAGCCCGACGTCGACTTCATCGAGGGGCTCTCGCCCGCGGTGTCGATCGACCAGAAGTCCACCAACCGCAACCCCCGCTCCACGGTCGGCACCATCACCGAGGTCTACGACTACCTGCGGCTGCTCTACGCCCGCGCGGGCGAGCCGCACTGCCCGGTGTGCGGGCACGTGATCGAGAAGCAGACGCCGCAGCAGATCGTCGACCAGGTGCTCGCGATGGAGGAGGGCAGCCGGTTCCAGGTGCTGGCCCCGGTCGTCCGCACCCGCAAGGGCGAGTTCGCCGACCTGTTCGCCCAGCTCCAGTCACAGGGTTACTCGCGCGTGCTGGTCGACGGCACGTCCCACACGCTCACCGACCCGCCCACGCTCAGGAAGCAGGAGAAGCACGACATCTCCGTGGTGGTCGACCGGCTCGCGGTCAAGGGTTCGGCCAAGCAACGCCTCACCGACTCCGTCGAGACCGCACTCCGGCTCGCCGACGGGCTGCTCGTGCTCGACTTCGTCGACCTCCCCGACGGGGATCCCCACCGTGAGGTGCGCTTCTCCGAGCGCATGGCCTGCCCCAACGGGCACCCGCTCGCCCTCGACGACCTCGAGCCCCGCACGTTCTCCTTCAACTCGCCCTACGGCGCGTGTCCCGAGTGCAGCGGCATCGGGATCAAGAAGGAGGTGGACCCCGAGCTGATCGTCCCCGACCCGGACGCGAGCCTCGCCGACGGCGCGATCGCCCCCTGGGCGGGAGGTCAGTCCGCGGAGTACTTCGGGCGGCTGCTCGAAGGCCTGGCCTCGTCGGTGGGGTTCCGGATGGACACCCCGTGGCGCAAGCTCACCACCGCCGCGCAGAAGGCCGTACTGCACGGCAGCGACGACCAGGTCCACGTGCGCTATCGCAACCGGTACGGCCGCGAGCGCTCGTACTACGCCGCGTACGAGGGCGTCATCCCGTTCCTGGACCGGCGCCTCGACCAGACGGAGTCCGACTCGCAGCGTGAGCGCTACGAGGGCTACATGCGCGATGTGTCGTGCCCCGTCTGCAAGGGCGCGCGGCTGCGTCCCGAGGTGCTCGCCGTCACGCTCACCCACGGTGAGCAGGGCGAACGCTCGATCGCCGAGATCTCCGCGATGTCGGTGTCGGAGTGCTCGGAGTTCCTCGGCGGGATGGTCCTCGACACCCGCCAAGCCATGATCGCGGGGAGCATCCTGAAGGAGGTGCAGGCCCGGCTGGGCTTCCTGCTCGACGTCGGGCTGCACTACCTCTCGCTCGACCGTGCCGCCGGCTCGCTCTCGGGCGGCGAGGCGCAGCGCATCCGGCTCGCCACGCAGATCGGCTCCGGCCTCGTCGGCGTGCTCTACGTCCTCGACGAGCCGTCCATCGGGCTGCACCAGCGCGACAACAGGCGCCTCATCCAGACCCTCATCCGCCTGCGCGACCTGGGCAACACCCTCATCGTCGTCGAGCACGACGAGGACACCATCCGCTCCGCCGACTGGGCCGTGGACATCGGGCCCGGGGCGGGGGAGCACGGCGGGCAGGTCGTGCACAGCGGCACGGTCGCGGGGCTGGAGTCGCACGACACCTCCCTCACCGGCGCCTACCTGTCGGGGCGCCGGTCGATCCCGGTACCGGCGGAGCGCCGCAGGCCCGATCCCGCACGCAAGCTGACGGTCGTCGGGGCCCGGGAGCACAACCTGCGCGGCATCGACGTCGACGTCCCGCTCGGGTGCATGGTGTCGGTCACGGGCGTGTCGGGTTCGGGCAAGTCCACGCTGATCAACGACATCCTCGCCACGGTGCTCGCCAACAAGCTCAACGGCGCCCGTCAGGTGCCCGGCCGGCACACCCGCATCACGGGCCTCGACGAGCTCGACAAGTTGGTACGCGTCGACCAGTCACCGATCGGGCGCACCCCACGGTCCAACCCGGCCACCTACACCGGGGTGTGGGACAAGATCCGCAAGCTGTTCGCGTCCACCACCGAGGCCAAGGTCCGCGGCTATCAGGAGGGCCGGTTCTCCTTCAACGTCAAGGGTGGGCGTTGCGAGGCGTGCACCGGCGACGGCACGATCAAGATCGAGATGAACTTCCTGCCCGACGTCTATGTGCCGTGCGAGGTCTGCAAGGGCGCGCGGTACAACCGGGAGACCCTGGAGGTGCACTACAAGGGCAAGACCGTCGCCGACGTGCTGCACATGCCGATCGAGGAGGGCGCGGAGTTCTTCGCGCCGATCAACTCGATCAGCCGCTACCTGCGCACGCTCGTCGACGTCGGGCTCGGTTACGTCCGGCTCGGGCAGCCCGCACCCACGCTGTCCGGCGGGGAGGCACAACGCGTCAAGCTGGCCGCGGAGCTGCAGAAGCGCTCCAACGGGCGCACGGTCTACATCCTCGACGAGCCCACCACCGGCCTGCACTTCGAGGACATCCGCAAACTGCTGCTGGTGATCAACGGGTTGGTCGACAAGGGCAACTCAGTGATCGTCATCGAGCACAACCTCGACGTGATCAAGACCTCGGACTGGGTGATCGACATGGGGCCGGAGGGCGGTTCGGGCGGTGGCACGGTGGTCGCGGAGGGCACGCCCGAGCAGGTCGCGGCCCATTCCACGAGCTACACCGGCCAGTTCCTCGCCGGCCTGGTCACGCCGGCGCCGGTGCGCAAGGCTCCCGTCCGACGCCGCAAGGCGGCCGCGGCCAGCTGAGCCCGCGCCGCCCGTGATCGGGCCGACGTGAGCCCAGCCGCCACCGCGGGGCTCGTCAGGGGGTCCAGCGTGGGTCCCGGCCGGTGACCCCCAGGAGGCGGTCCAGTGTCGCGGCCGAGGCCGGCACGGGCACCTCCGGGCCGTAGATCCCCATCTCCCGGCCCATCCCGGCGCTCGCCGCGGCGTCGTCGTGGACGAACTCCAGGACGTCGGCGTCCCACGTGGGGTGCAGGCCGAGTCCTCGCCCGAGGTCCCAGCCGTGCACGACGAGCTCGCCCATCACCATCCCCCCGATCATCGCCGCGGGCAGTTCGTCGGGCCCGCCCATCGACGTGGTGCCCGTCCAGGCGGCCGGATCGCTCCAGGCCGCGACCTGGTCGGTGAACACGCCGTCGAGCGTGCGTCGCCAGTCGCCGAGGACGAGATCCGGCTCCTCCTCACCCGCCGCGGGCGGGGTGGTGGCCGCCTTGCACCCGGCGGCCGCGAGGACCGGGCCCCAGAACAGCAGGTGGTGCAGCAGGGCCCGGACGTCGTAGGCGGCGCACGTGGTGGGGGAGGTCAGGCGGGCCGGGTCCAGCCCGCGGACGAGCTCCGCGATCGGGGCCGCGGCGGCGGCGACGAGCGAGGCGGGCACGATGGGGGTGGTGGCCCGGGTGGTGGAGGTCATGCCGGAAGGGTAGGAGCGTCCGCGCGGGCCGTCTTGAAGGAACGCGACACGGACCGGCACCTCGGCCCGGGACAATGCCAGGATCGACGGGTGTCGAGCCGGACCCCACCCCGGACCCCACCCAGGGATCCGCCCCGGGATCCGCGCAGCCTGGGGAGTGCGTGGACCCGCTTCCAGCACCACGAGTTCCTCGCCCCGTCGCCGGACCTGGCGGCGTTCGTCAGCCGCTACTGGATCGTCGAGTGGTCCTACGACGAGCCCTACCGACAGCTCGTCGTACCGCTGCCGAACGTCCACCTGACCTTCCCCACGGACCGGCCGCCCGAGGTGCACGGCGTGTCGAGCGGGCATGTCTTCCGGGAGCTTCGTGGCACCGGCCGGGTGATCGGGGTGGCGTTCCGGCCGGGTGGCTTCCACCCGTTCCTCCGCTCGCCGGTGTCGGCTCTCACCGACCGGATGGTGCCGGCCGCGGACGTCGCCGGGCTGCCCCAGGCGCCGGAGGATCTCGACGTCGCGGGCGTCGAGGGCTGGCTGCGGGCCGCGCGACCGGACCCCGATCCGACGGCCCGGTGGGTCGCGGGAGCCGTCGACCTCGTCGCCGGTGATCCGGGGGTCGCGCGGGTCGATCAGCTCGCCGCCCGCTGCGCGACCGGGGTCCGCCGGCTGCAGCGGCTCTTCGCGTCCTATGTCGGAGTGGGCCCGAAATGGGTCATCCGCCGCTACCGGCTGCACGAGGTGACAGAGCGGATGGCCCGCGGTGGGACGGTCGATTGGGCCGGTCTGGCCGTCGAGCTCGGCTACGCCGATCAGGCCCATCTCGCCCGTGACTTCGCGGCGATGTTCGGCGAGCCGCCCACCCACTACGCCCGGCGATACTGAGCACGCGGGCGACCGGGGCCGGTCCGATGCCGTGAGGGGCCTGCTATCCTACGGACTGCGACCACCCTGTCGCGTGTTGTTCTGCACGTCAGGGCGATCAAGTGGAGCCCCGCTCCCACCCGTCACCACAGGTGTACGGGTCCGGTCCGCCGACGAGCCCCCGCTCGGTCAAGGGGGGGTCGTGGGCTGCGATCGATATGGGTCTCCGCTCCGTCGCGCCACAAGACGTCGATACGAGGAGACCCCATCAGCACAGAGACACGCATCAACGACCGCATCCGCGTTCCCGAGGTCCGTCTTGTCGGGCCGAACGGGGAACAGGTCGGCATCGTGCGTATCGAGGACGCCCTGCGGCTGGCGCAGGAGGCCGAGCTCGACCTCGTCGAGGTCGCGGCCCAGGCCCGCCCGCCGGTCTGCAAGCTCATGGACTACGGAAAGTTCAAGTACGAGAGCGCGCAGAAGGCCCGGGAGTCCCGCCGCAACCAGCAGCTCACCACGATCAAGGAGCAGAAGCTTCGACCGAAGATCGACACCCATGACTACGAGACCAAGAAGCGCAACGTCGTGCGCTTCCTCGAGGGTGGCAACAAGGTCAAGGTCACGATCATGTTCCGCGGCCGCGAGCAGTCCCGACCCGAGCTCGGGTTCCGGTTGCTGACCCGCCTGGCCGACGACGTGGCGGAGCTGGGGGTTGTCGAGGCCGCACCCAAGCAGGACGGTCGCAACATGACGATGGTGATCGCTCCCACCAGGAAGCCACCCGTGCGACCGCGGCCGTCCTCGTCCCACGCGGAACCGGCGGGCGCGCCGGTGGAGGCACCGAAGTCCGACCAGGTCGACGCCCAGAAGGTCGACGCCCAGAAGGTCGACGCCCAGAAGGTCGACGCCCAGAAGGTCGACGCCCAGAAGGTCGACGCCCAGCAGACCTGACGGCACGGACC
>JAJAZD010000052.1 GCA_026785945.1 Pseudonocardia sp.
CGAGGCACGCTTCCTCCTGACGACCTTCTTCCTCATCGTCGGACCCGGATGGGCCGCCGCGGGCTTCCTGCGCCGCGCGCCCGCAGCTCACGTGTGGCTGCTCACGGTCGGGGTCGGCGTCGCCGTCACGCTGCTCGTCGGTCAGATCATGGTCGGGACGGGCGTGTGGCGTCCCGCTCTCGCGCTGTACACCATCACCGTGCTCAGCATCCCGTTCCTGCTGCGCCACGCGGTGGTCGCGCAGTGAACGTGAATGGACCGGCGATCGTCCCGGGCGCCGACCCGTCGTGGACCGCCGCGTGAGGCGACATCCGCCCGTGGACGGGCCCACCGGCCGGCTCCACGAGGTCGACCCACCGACCGTCCGCCTGCGGACGGTCGCCAACGACACCGTCCGGGTCGGCCCGGCCCGGCCCGGCCCGGAGGTCCAGGGCTCCAAAGGCTCCGGTGACCAGGGACTGCACGACGGCATCGCCCTGTCACTGGCCTCGGTCATCGGCTCGGTGGCCGGGTTGCTCAGCTGGGTGATCGCCACGCGCCTGGTCGACACCGCGCAGGTCGGCCAGGCCTCGCAGGTGGTGTCGGCATTCATCCTGGTCGCGGGCGCCGCGCAGCTCAACCTCGGCGTCGGCATCATGCGCTGGCTCCCGGCGGCCGGGCGCTGGACCGGGCGGCTGGTCTGGTCGAGCCTGCTGCTGATCATGCCGTTGTCGGGCCTGCTGGGCCTGGTCTACGTGCTGTTCCTCCCCGACCTGGCGCGCACCGCGGCGGGCGACGGCCCTGTCGGGTGGGGGGTCCTGCTCATCGTGCTCGCGACGGCGGGCTGGGGCGTGTTCGTCGTCCACGACTTCACCCTGGTGGCGATCGGGAAGCCGTGGTGGGCGGTCTGGCGCAACGCGCTCTTCGCAGTGGTCCGGATCGGGCTGATGATCGCGCTGGGGCTGATGGGCCTCGGCGCCCAGGGCATCGTCCTGTCCTGGGTCGGCCCGATCGTCGTCTGGGTCGTCATCGGATCCCTGGTGCTCCTGGTGCTCACGCGCCGGGTGAGCCGCAATGCCGGGGGCGGCGTCCTGCCCAGCCGCGCCGACGCGTTCCGGTTCCTGGGACCGACCTCGCTCGGGCACATCGGCAGCACCGTGCTGTTCAACCAGGTCACGGTGCTGGCCACCGAGCGGTTCGGCGACGCCACCGGGGCCAAGTTCTTCATGGTCTGGCAGGCCGTCACCGTCGTGGACATCACCGCCACGTTCTTCATGAACTCCCTCGCGGTCGGCGTGGCGCGCGAGCCCCACCGCGCCGCGGAACTGGCCGCCGCCACACGCCGCCGGTTGCTGATGTTCTTCCTGCCGATGCTCGCGGTGGGCGCGCTGGTGGCCGAGCCGGCGCTGCGGCTGGTGTTCGGCCCCGAGTACGCCGAGGCCGCCGACGTGTTGCGGATCCTGATGCTGGGACTCGCGTTCCGGCTCGTCGTCGTGCACGAGCTCGGCGTGCTGCAGTCGGCCGGCAAGGCGTGGGCGTACGCACGCCTGCAGCTCGTCAGCACCGTGCTCGTGATGGTCGTCGTGATCGTCGTCCCGGTCGGGGCGGGCAACGTGGAGGCGCTCGTCCCCGTGGCGATCGGATACGTCGTCGTCCAGGCCGCATGCGCGGTCGCCGTCCTGTTCTTCCCGGGTCGCCGCCGGGCCGACGCGGAGGTGCGCTCGCCGTGAGATCGACGGACATCCGCTCCCCGGGCGAGGGCAAGCGAGCGGACACCGAATCGGCCACCACCTACCTGCGGACAGCAGGTGCCGACCCGGAGACGTCGGCCACCACCTACCTGCGGCCAGCAGGTGGCGACCCGGAGACGACCGCACTGCCGGTCCAGCGCCCGCTGCCCGGACCACCACCGCCCGCGGCTCCGCCGGTGGAGCCGCGCCCGGTCGGCATGTTCCGCTGGCTCTCACCCCTGCTCGCTCTGCTGGCCGTGGCGCTGCTGCCCCTAGCGGCGGCGACGACCGATCTGGACGCGCTCGACGGCTGGGGTCTGGCCAGGGTGCTCGGCCCGGCCGCGTGGGCCGCACTGCTCTGCGCGGTCGCCGCGTGCCTGGCGGAGCTGTGGTCGCCACAGCGACGGATCCCGATGCTGTCCGCGGCCACCGGTGTGCTGATCCTGTGCTCCACGGGCCTGCCGTCGGTCGTCGAGCCGACGGCCCGGTTCACCACGGCGTGGCTGATCGCGGGGTTCACCGATTCCATCGCCGGCACCGGTCAGGTACCCGACGGTGTCGACGCACGCTTCTACTGGCCGGCGTTCTTCGCGCAGTGGGCCTTCTTCCGCGACGCCGGTGGCGCCGTCGACCTCGACACGGTGTTGCGCTGGTTCCCGCCGGTGGTGGTGACGGTGTGGGCGATCGGCATCTACGCCCTCGCCCGTTCCATGCTCGGAGGCACCAGGGCGCCGTGGGCGGCGGCGTGGTTGTTCGTGGGGCTGAACTGGATCGAGCAGGATTACTTCTCCCCACAGGCCACGGGCATCGTGCTGATGCTGACGGTGCTGACGTTCGTCCTGGGCCCGCTGGCCACCCGGCGTACGGACGCCGCCGGGGTGCCGGGCTGGCCGGCACCGCACGCGGACGCCCCGCGGCTGCCGCTGCTGCGGCGCTGGCTGGTGTCGGCGATGACTCCGCCGAACCGGCCGACCCTCCCGCCCCGCCAACTGCTGCTCATCTACTTCTGTGTCGCTCTGTGCCTGATGGCGATCGCGCCCGCCCACCAGCTCACACCGTTCGCGATCCTGGGTCAGCTCGTCCTGCTGGCCGTGGTCGGGCGGTTCCGCGGCCGTGGGCTGGTGCTCGTGGGGTTCGTGGCGGTCGCCGTGTTCATTCTCATCGCGGGCCGCGACTTCTGGCAGAACCAGCTCAGCCTGCTGACCGGTGACGGCAGTTCCGGTGCCCTCGAGGCGGGTGTGGGTGACCGCCTCACCGGTGACTCCGGACAGGTCGCGGTCAAGCTGCTGCGCATCGCCGTCCCGGGTCTGACCTATCTGCTCGGCATCGCCGGTGCCTGGGTGTACTGGCGCCGTCGGCGCGACCTCGTGCCGATCGGCCTCGCAGTCGTCCCCATGGGTTTCGCGGCCCAGGGCTACGGCGGCGAGGTGTTCCTGCGGATCGTCCTGTACGGCCTGCCGATCCTGGTCATCCTGGGCACCGACTTCCTGCGTGCGGTGGTCCGACGGCGCCGTTGGACCGAGATCGTGCTCGCCGTCGGGATGGTCGTGATCTTCGGTTCGGTCGTGCTGATCCGCGGCGGCAACGAGGCGTACCAGGTGGTCACCGCCGAGGAGGTCCAGGTCACGCGGCAGGTGTACGCCGAGACCCCGCCGGGGCAGGAGATCGTCCCGCTGAGCAACCTCGGCCCCACCGGCCTCACAGGCATCAACACGCACAGTCGCGGCACGATCATCGAGGGCTGCACCCAGCTGGCCGACGACCCGATTCCGTGTATCGACGAGGAGTACCCCGACGTGATCCTGACCTACAAGTCGGTGGAGGCCGAGGGCGTGGTGCTCAAGGGGTACCGACCGGGGTGGACGCTGGACCTCATCCAGGAGCTGGTCGCGTCCGGCCGCTACGTGCTGACCTATCAGGACGGCTACACCGCGGTGCTCAAGAAGCCCGCTCCGGATCTCGGCGCGGGCTCCTGAGATGGTCATCGATCCGGCGCTCGACATCTGGGTGTGGGCCACCGCCGCGCTCCTCCTCGTCGTGATGGGTGCGCGGGCGTGGGTCGTGGAGACCGGTCGGGGTCAGCTCGGCCGGACCCCTGCCACGGTGCGCGTGCTCACCGGTTCCACCGTGGCGGTCCTGGCGGTGCTGGCGGGACTGCTCGTGATGCAGGGCGGCGCCCAGCTCACCGAGGCGCTCCTCACCGGTACCGACCCGGCCACCGCCGGTGAGCAGGGCGATCCTGCCGTCGGCGATCCGGGGCCGGGCGATCCGGCGGCACCCGACGGCCCGGCAACGCCGGGCGGCTGAGCGCTGTGCGGCGGTGTCCGACCCGCTGAGGGCACCCGAGGACCGCTCCGACGACGACCGCACCTAACATTCGGCCACCATCGGGCACTGATCCGAGAAGGCCAGGAACGGGGTATGAGCGACGTGGAGTACGACTTCGTCATCGTCGGCGGCGGTTCTGCGGGGAGCGTGCTGGCCAACCGGCTCAGCAACGACCCGCGGACCCGCGTCCTGGTTCTCGAGGCGGGACGACCGGACTACTGGTGGGACCTCGCGGTGCACCTGCCGATCGCGATGGGCTTCCCGGTCGGCAGCAAGATGCACGACTGGTGCTACGAGACCGAGCCCGAGCCGGACATGCACCTCCGTCGCATGCGCCAGCCCCGGGGGAAGGTGCTCGGTGGCTCCAGCAGCATCAACGGGATGGTCTACCAGCGCGGCAATCCCGCCGACTACGACGGCTGGGGCCGGGGCGCCGGCATGCGGGAGTGGGACGCGGCGCACTGCCTGCCCTACTTCCGCAAGCTGGAGAACGTCCGCGACGAGCCGGGCGGCACCACCCGCGGCCGCTCCGGCCCGCACTCCCTGGAGCGGGCCGCGGCTCGCGGCCCGCTGTTCGCGGCGTTCTTCGAAGCGGCCCGGCAGGCCGGGTACCCGATGAGCCCTGACGTGAACGACGTGCAGCAGGAGGGCTTCTCCCGGCTCGACCAGGCCGTACGCAAGGGGCGGCGTGAGTCCGCGGCCGGCGCGTACCTGCGTCCGATCCGGGGCCGTGACAACCTCGAGATCCGGTTCCGTGCGCTCGTCAGCAGCATCGTCGTCTCCGGTTCGCGGGCCGTCGGGGTGCGCTACCAGGACAAGGAGGGCGCCACCACCGTGGTCCGCGCACGCGAGGTCATCCTGGCCGGTGGCGCGATCAACACCCCGCAGATCCTGCAACTCTCCGGCGTGGGCGACTCCCGCCTGCTGGAGTCGCTGGGCGTGCCCGTGGTGGCCCACCTGCCGGGCGTCGGCGCGAACCTGCAGGACCACCTCGCCGTGCACATGCAGCACATGTGCAGCGAGCCGGTGTCCGACGTCGCGGTCAAGAACAAGCTGAACTGGCCGAGGATCGTCTCGCAGTCGCTGATGTTCGGCACCGGGCTCGGCGCCAACAACCCGATGCAGGCGGTCGGGTTCGTCCGCAGCGGCGACGACGTCGGTTTCCCCGACCTGATGCTGATGTTCGCCCCGATCGCGATGCGGAGCGAGGAGACCTCGCTCGGCTCGCACGACCACGGATACCAACTGCACGTCGGCGTGATGCAGTCACAGGCGCGGGGCTCGGTGGTGGCCACGTCGCTGGACCCGCGGCGGTATCCGGCGATCAGGTTCAACTACATGTCCGGCTCGACGGACCGGCAGAAGTGGCTGGCGGCCGTGCGGATGTCGCGCGATCTGCTCGCTCAGCCGGCCTTCTCGGCCTACGACGCGGGCGAGATTCTGCCCGGCCCGGCCGTCCACACCGACGACCAGGTGATGGACTGGGTGCGGCACAGCGCCCAGACCGGCCTGCATCCGGCGTGCAGCGCCAAGATGGGTCTCGACGACGAGTCGGTCGTCGACCCCGCGACGCTGCGGGTGCACGGACTGGAGGGCCTGCGGATCGTCGACGCCTCGGTCATGCCGGTCCTCCCGAACTCCAACACCTACGCACCGGTCATGATGATCGCGGAGAAGGCCGCCGACATCGTCCTGGGCAACACGGCGCTGCAGGCCGAGCAGTGGGGCGGGGGTGCGTGGCCCGCACGAGCCGGCGCCGCCGAGCCGGAGGCGGACAGCCGACCCGGTCGGGTCGGGTCCTCGTCGCTCTGACGGGCCCCGCGGACATCTCGGCCGGTGGGGCCCAGGCTAGGTCCTGGAGGCCGGGCACGTCCCAGACACCGAAGCCTCAGACACCGAAGCCTCAGGCGCCGACGCCGATCGCCACGTACTTGGTCTCCAGGTACTCCTCGATACCCGCTCCGCCGCCCTCCCGGCCGAGCCCCGACTGCTTGATCCCGCCGAAGGGTGCCGCGGGGTTGGAGACCAGGCCGGTGTTGAGCCCGACCATGCCGGTTTCCAGGCGTTCGGAGACGCGTAGGGCGCGGGTGATGTTCTCGGTGTAGAGGTAGCCGACCAACCCGAAGTGGGTGTCGTTGGCCGCTCTGACGGCCTCGTCCTCGTCGTCGAACGCGGTGATGGCCGCGACCGGCCCGAATATCTCCTCGCGGGTGAGCCGCGCCGCCAGCGGCACGTCGGTGAGGACCGTCGGCCGGTAGAAGAAACCCGGACCGTCGAGCGGTTCGGCGCCGACGCGGACCGTCGCGCCGCGGTCGACGGCATCGCGGACCAGCTCCACGACCTTGTCCCGCCCCTTCGCGTCGATGAGCGGGCCGACCTGGACGCCGTTCTCCGTGCCTCGGCCGACGGTCAGGGCGCCCATCCGGTCGGTGAGCTCGTCGGCGAACGCGCCCGCCACCGATCGGTGGACGAGGAACCGGTTGGCGGCCGTGCACGCCTCGCCCATGTTGCGCATCTTGGCCTGCATCGCGCCCTCGACTGCCCTGTCGAGGTCGGCATCGTCGAACACGAGGAAGGGCGCGTTGCCGCCGAGCTCCATCGACGTGCGCAGCACCTTGTCCGCCGCCTGCGCCAGCAGCTTCCTGCCGACAGGCGTCGAGCCGGTGAAGGAGAGCTTGCGGGCACGGCCGTCACGGATGAGGGGTTCCATGACCCCGCCCGCGTCGGCGGTGGTGACGATGTTGAGAGCACCGGCGGGGAGCCCGACCTCGGCGAGGATCGCGGCGAGGGCGTGCATCGACAGCGGGGTCTGCGCGGCGGGCTTGAGCACCATCGCGCAGCCGGCCGCGATCGCGGGCCCGATCTTGCGGGTGCCCATCGCCATCGGGAAGTTCCACGGCGTGATCAGCAGGCACACCCCGACCGGTTGCTTCTGGACGAGGAACCGGCTCGCACCGTTCGGGGCTGTCGCGTAGCCGCCGCCGATGCGCACCGCCTCCTCGGAGAACCAGCGGAAGAACTCGGCGGCGTAGGTGATCTCGCCCTTCGACTCGGCGATCGGCTTGCCCATCTCCAGGGTCATGAGCAGGGCGAGGTCGTCGATCCGTTCCATGATGACGTCATAGGCGCGCCTCAGGATCTCACCGCGCTCCCGTGGCGGCATCGCGGCGAAGAGCGGTTGCGCGACGCTCGCCGCCGCGAGGGCCGCCATGCCGTCCTCGGGGCCCGCGTCGGACACCTTGCACAGTGCCTTGCCTGTGGCCGGGTCGTCGACGGTGAGCGTCCGCCCGGATCCCGCCGGCCGCCACGACCCTCCGATGAACAGGCCGGTGGGGACGGTGTCCACGACCCGGGCTTCGTCGCCGGGGCCGCCGGGTCGAGCATCGTTGGTCATGCCGAGATGCTGCCACGACGTCGCCCGTCGGGCCCGCCGCGCTCGCGCCGGACCGGACGGGCCGTGGTCGTCGATCGCGGGCATCGCGTAATGTCGCGCCGCGATGGACACGATGGAGGACGTCCCCACCACGCTCGGTCGTTACCGCGTCCTGTCCCATCTCGGGGTCGGCGAGGTGGGCAGGCTTTTGCTGGGCGCCGACGACGCCGACCGCCACGTCGTCCTCACCCTCGTGAGTCCGGAACTGGTCACCGCACCGGGATTCCGCGAGCGTTTCCGCCACGAGATCCGGCGGGCGGCCCTGGCCCCCACCTGGCTCGCCGCGCCGGTTCTCGACGCCGACCCGGACGCCGATCCGGCGTGGCTGGCCACCGCGTACGTCGCGGGCCAGACCTTGAGCGCCTACGTGGCCGATCATGGTCCGATGTCCGGAGCCGGCGTCGAGGAGCTGGCCGTCCGGCTGGCGGCCGGGCTGGCCGCGCTGCACGGCGCCGGGCTCTCCCACGGCGACCTCGGCCCGTCGCACGTCGTGCTCGCCGAGGACGGGCCGCGCCTGACCGGCCTCGGGATGACTCGCGTGGCCAGCGGCGCGCCCGATGCCGGCCCGCCCGGTGACATGGGGTGGTTCGGCGCGCTGGTGGTCTTCGCCGCCATGGGGCGGTCACCGGCCGCGGCTGCCGACACCGGGTCGCTGACCGGTGCGCTGCGGGACGTGGCGCAGGCGTGCATGGCGGCGGACCCTGTCACCCGCCCGACCGCGGCTCAGGTCCGTGACCGGCTGCGGGGTTCCTCCTCGACGACCACCGTGGTCCCGACGTCCGCGCAACAATCGGCGCAGCAACAATCGGCGCAGCAACAGTCCGCGCAGCAACAGTCCGCGCAGCAGCCCGGGTCGTCGCCTGCGGCCACGGCGCCGTTCGCCGCGGTGATGCCGGGAATGCGGCCGGCGGTGGAACCCGGGCCCACACATCGGCGGCCGGGCCGTCGACCGCCGACGGCCGCAGTCGTCGCCGCCGCGGTTCTCGGCGCGGGCATCGCGCTGGCCGTGGTCCTGCTGGTGGCAGGCGGAGGCGGTACGGCCGGTGACCTCGCCGGCGGCGATACGGCGGGCGGCCTCCCGGCAGGCGCCGGCCCGAGCCCGACGTCGCAGGTCGCCCCCACCTCCGATCCGGCCTCGGGCGCTGAGCTCATCGACGCCACGACCGACACCCGCTTCGGTGGTGACGGCGCCCGGTTCGCCACGCCGAGTGGCAACATCGCCTGCGCGATGACCGCCGACGTGCGCTGCGACGTCGGCGAGCGGACCTGGGACCTGCCCGCGGCCCCCGCAGACTGTCCGCTGGCCTTCGGGACCGGCGCGGTGCTGTCCGGAGCGGGGTCCGGCGCACTCTCCTGCGTCGGCGACACGGTGGCCGACCCGGATCTCACCGTGCTCGGTTACGGCGAGGCCGTCGAGTACGAGGGCGTCGTGTGCGTGAGCCGGGAGACCGGGCTGCGCTGCGAGAACCGGGAGACCGGGCACGGGTTCTTCGTGTCGCGGGCGGCCTACGAGCTGTTCTGAGCG
>JAJAZD010000053.1 GCA_026785945.1 Pseudonocardia sp.
GCCCGTTCTACCCGACAGCAGGTCCTCCCGCGCGCTCGCCGGCCGCCGCGCCCCGCGGTGTCCCGGCCACGCCGGCGGCCGGGACGCCCGCCCGGCGCTGGCCTCGCGCCGTGACCGATCGCCACGTGACCGATCGCCCGACAACCGATCACGGCCCGCGGGCGGACCGGCGGTCGTGGGCGGCGGAGACCGGGGCGGGTCTCGCGGACAGCCCGTTCCGGGTCGACCGCGCCCGGATCGTGGCCTCGCCGTTCTTCGCGCGGCTCGCGGAGGTCACCCAGGTCGTCAGTCCCACCGGCTCGGGGCTGCTCGTGCACAACCGGCTCACCCACAGCCTGCAGGTGGCGCAGGTCGCCCGCGCGATCGCCGAGCGGCTCGCCGCCGACGCCGCCGACGCCGGCGACGCCGCGCTCGTCCTGACCCTCGGCGGCGTGGACCCGGACGTCGTGGAGGCCGCGGCACTGGCGCACGACCTCGGCCACCCGCCGTTCGGGCACCTCGGCGAGCAGGTGCTCGACCGGCTGGCCCGCGGGTCGGGCCTGCGCGACGGCTTCGAGGGCAACGCCCAGACCTTCCGGATCATCACCACGATCGACCTGCACGGCCCCAGCGGCACCGGTCTCGATCTCACCGCGGCCGTGCGCGCGGCCGTCCTCAAGTACCCGTGGGCCCGGTTCGGCCACCCCGACCCGCACCCGAGCACCGCCGCGGTGCCACCCCGCGGGGCGGGCGCGCTGCCCGGTGCCCCGGATGCGGGCTCGGCCAAGTTCTCCTGCTACTCCACCGAGCTCGACGACCTGCGGGCCGGTCGCTCGGCGTTCGCGGCGATCGGACCGTGGCAGCAGACGATCGAGGCCGCCGTGATGGACACCGCCGACGACATCGCCTACGCCGTCCACGACCTGGAGGACTTCCATCGCGTCGGGGTGCTGCAGCAGAGCGGGGTGGCCGCCGAGCTCGCCGGCTGGCAGCGGCGGCCCGTCGGCGCTGGGACCGGCGCCCATCTGGAACGGCTTCGCCGCCGGCTCCGCGACCGGGACGGGTGGGCGTACGACGACGACGCGTTCGTCGCCGCCGTGGCCCGGGTCCGTGACGACCTGGTCGACGGCCTGCTCGCCGCGTCGTTCGACGGGTCGATGGCCGCCGAACGGGCGGTCGCCGAGTTCTCCGCGCGCTGGACGGCGCGGCTCGTGGCCGGGGTGCGCGTGCTGCCCGACCCGCCGGTCCGCTCGGCCCACGTGGCACTCGGCGTCGCGCAGTGGCACGAGGTGGCCGTCCTCAAGTTCGTGCATCACCGGTTCGTCCTGCAGCGCCCCGACCTCGCGTCCCACCAGCGCGGGCAGGCGACCGTGCTGACGGCACTGGTC
This sequence comes from Pseudonocardia sp., assembly GCA_026785945.1. Lineage (GTDB taxonomy): Bacteria > Actinomycetota > Actinomycetes > Mycobacteriales > Pseudonocardiaceae > Pseudonocardia. The sequence continues at coordinate 1,368 of JAJAZD010000053.1, forward strand.
ACAGCCCTGCGGGAATGGCTGGCCGAGGACGACGGTCCGCGCCTGCCCCCGCGACTGCACGACCTGGTGGAGCTGGCCCGTGGCGAATTCGCCGCGCTCGTCCCCGCCGGCCGGGTCGAGGCCATGGCCCGGGGCCGGGCGGTCGTGGACTACGTCGCCTCGCTCACCGACGGCCAGTCGACCGCCCTGCTCGACGTGCTGACGGGCCGATCGGGCCGCCTCTGGACCGACGCCGCGGTGCTCTGACGGCGCGGTGCGGCCGGCGGCCGGCGGCCAGGATCCGGGGACGCGATCCTCTCCGTCAGCCGAGCGTGCCGGTGGCGAGGATCCCGCCGTCCACCCGCACGGTCTCGCCGGTGATCCAGGAGGCCGCGTCGGACACCAGGAACCCGACGAGCGCGGCGACGTCCGCCGGTTCGCCCAGGCGCTTCATCGGGTAGGCCGCGCTGACCTGCTCCTCGCCGTGGGCGTACAACGCGGTGGCGAACTGCGTCTTGACCACGGCCGGGGCGACGGCGTTGACCCGGATCGTCGGGCCCAGCTGCCACGCGAGCTCCTCGGTGAGCCGGATCAGCGCCGCCTTCGACGCGCCGTAGGCGGCGAGCACACCGGACGAGCGCAGGCCCGCCACCGAGGCCAGGTTGACCACCGCGCCGCCGTTGTCCTTCATCCACGCCCGGTAGGCGAGCTGGACGTAGGCGAGCGCCGCGACCACGTTGACGTCGAAGATCTTGCGGACGGCGTCGAGGTCGGCGTCCATGAGGAAGCCGTAGCTGGGGTTGATGCCGGTGTTGTTGACGAGGATGTCCAGGCGCCCGAAGGTCTCGACGGTGCGCGTCACCGACTCCTCCCGCGACGGCGCGGAGCCGGCGTTGGCGACGACGGCGAGCACCCGCGCCGCGTCGCCTCCTGCCGACGTCGCCACGAGCTCCGCCGCCGCGGCGGCGAGCTCGTCGGGCTTGCGCGCGGTGATCGTCACCGAGGCGCCACGGGACAGGAGCTCGGCGGCGATGGCGTGGCCGATGCCGCGGCTGGCTCCGGTGACGATGGCGGCTCTGCCGGTGAGATCGGTCATGGTCGGACCCTACGTCGCGGATCCGCCGGTCCCGGCCGGTACTCTGGGGATGTGATCCGGATCGGGTAGGCCGTCGCGGCCCACGACCTGTGCCCTAAACCGGAACCCCCTGGAGTCCCCCCGTGATCACCGCCACCGACCTGGAACTGCGTGCCGGGTCCCGCATCCTGATCTCCGGTGCCACCCTGCGCGTACAGCCGGGCGACCGGATCGGTCTGGTGGGCCGCAACGGCGCCGGCAAGACCACCTCGATGCGCGTGCTCGCCGGTCAGGGTGAGCCCCACGGCGGGGCTGTGCTGTCCAACAGTCCCGTCGGCTACCTGCCGCAGGACCCCCGCGAGGGCGACCTGCAGCTGAGCGCGAAGGACCGGGTCCTGTCCGCACGCGGGCTCGACGAGATGCTGCGCAAGATGGAGAAGGCGCAGAACGCGATGGCCGAGCTCGTCGACGGCACCCAGAACGACAAGGCCGTGCGCGAGTACGGCCGCATCGAGGAGCGGTTCTCCGCGCTCGGCGGCTACGCGGCCGAGAGCGAGGCCGCGCGGATCTGCGCGCACCTCGGCCTCGCCGACCGCGTCCTGCACCAGGAGATGGCGACGCTCTCCGGTGGCCAGCGGCGCCGGGTCGAGCTGGCCCGGATCCTGTTCGCGGCGTCCGACGGCGGCGGAGCGTCGAGCGCCACCACGCTGCTGCTCGACGAGCCCACCAACCACCTCGACTCCGACTCGATCACCTGGCTGCGCTCGTTCCTGTCGTCGCACGACGGGGGTCTCGTCGTGATCAGCCACGACACCGAACTGCTCGCCGCGGTCGTCAACAAGGTGTGGTTCCTCGACGCGACGCGCAGCGAGGTCGACCTCTACAACATGAACTGGAAGCGCTACCAGGAGGCGCGGGCCACCGACGAGAAGCGCCGCCGCCGCGAGCGCGCCAACGCCGAGAAGAAGGCGGCGGTGCTCCACACCCAGGCGCTGAAGATGGGCGCGAAGGCGACCAAGGCGGTCGCCGCGAAGAACATGGCCCGTCGCGCGGACCAGCTGCTCGACGGTCTGGAGCCCACCCGCAAGCAGGACCGTGTCGCCCGGATCCGTTTTCCGGACCCGGCGCCCTGCGGCAAGACGCCGCTCACCGCCGAGGGGCTGTCCAAGGCGTTCGGGTCCCTCGAGGTCTTCACCGGGGTCGACCTGGCCGTCGACCGCGGCGCGAAGGTGGTGGTGCTCGGGCTCAACGGAGCCGGCAAGACCACGCTGCTGCGGCTGCTGGCCGGTACCGAACAGGCCGACGCGGGGAAGGTCCTGCCCGGGCACGGTCTGCGCACCGGCTACTACGCCCAGGAGCACGACACGCTCGACGTGGACGCCTCGGTGTGGGAGAACGTCCGGCACTGCTCGCCGGACACCCCTGAGCAGCAGCTCCGCACGCTGTTGGGGTCCTTCATGTTCAGCGGCGACCAGCTCTCCCAGCCGGCCGGCACGCTGTCGGGCGGGGAGAAGACCCGCCTGGCGCTCGCGGGCCTCGTCTCGAGCGCGGCCAACGTCCTGCTCCTCGACGAGCCGACGAACAACCTCGACCCGGCGAGCCGCGAGCAGGTGCTCGACGCGTTGCGCCGGTTCTCCGGCGCCGTCGTGCTCGTCACGCACGATGCCGGTGCGGTGGAGGCCCTGCATCCGGACAAGGTGATCGTGCTGCCCGACGGCACCGAGGACCTCTGGTCGCAGGAGTACCTCGAGCTCGTCCAGCTGGCCTGAACCGGCCATCACCCGGTCGCGCAGTGACGGGCAGGTGGCGAGCGGGTGACGGCCCGGTGACCCGCCAGCAGGAATGGATCACCCGTCCGCGTGATCCATTCGGGTGAACCGCTCACCGATCATCGAGTCGATCTCCTGGCCTGCGTTATTCCCGTGGACGATCATTGCCGCAACCGAGGCGCCGACCGGCCCCGGTGCGGGGTGTCCCGCGACAGCTGGAGGGGTCTTCATGACCGACCTGAAGAAGGGCGCCCGCATCACGGGCAGCCAACGCGACAAGCTCGCCACCGATCTGAAGAAGAAGTACGAGAAGGGGGCCAGCATCCGGGCACTCGCCGAGCAGACCGGACGGTCCTACGGGTTCGTGCACCGGGTACTCAGCGAAACCGGTGTGACGCTGCGCGGGCGCGGGGGTGCCACCCGTACCAAGAAGAAGTAGGCACCTCCCGCGCGTAACCTGCCGGCCATGACGACCACTCCTGCGGCCGAACTGTTGCGACGGGGCGGTCTGGAACTGGACATCGCCGGGCCGCGTGCGACGATCACGCTGTCGCGCCCGGAGATCCTCAACGCGCAGACCCCGGTGACGTGGGCGGCTTTGCGGGCGGTCGGCGAGCAACTCCCCGGCGACGTCCGGGTGGTCGTCGTGCGTGGCTCGGGTCGCGCGTTCTCCGCCGGGTTGGACAAGCGTGCGTTCACCTCCGACGAGGTCGACGGGATGCCCGGCATCACCGGTCTCGCGAAGATGGCCGACGCGGACGCCGACGCGGCCATCGCCGGGTTCCAGGCGGGCTTCTCGTGGCTGCGCCACCCCTCACGGATCACGGTCGCCGCCGTGCAGGGCCACGCCATCGGTGGCGGGTTCCAGCTGGCACTGTCCTGCGACCTGCGAATCGTTGCCCACGACGTCCAGTTCCGGATGGCCGAGACGGCACTGGGCATCGTTCCGGACCTGGGCGGGACCCATCCCCTCGTGCACGCCATCGGTTACGCGCGCGCCGTCGAGATCTGCCTCACCGGCCGCAGCGTCGGGGCCGACGAGGCGGTCGCCATCGGCCTCGCCCTGCGCGCCGTCCCGCCGGCCGAGCTCGACGCCGAGGTCGACGCGCTCGTGGCCGCGTTGCTCGCGCCACCGGTGAAGGCGGTCACGGAGACATTGGGCCTGCTCGCCGGGGTTGCCGAGGGCGCGGACCCCGCTGCCGCCCTGGCCGCCGAGCGCGCCGCCCAGCTCCGCCGCCTGAGGTCCCTGGCCGCCGGCGAGGGCTGACAGCGTGCAGCGGGTCCCGCTGCGGCCGGTCCCACTGCGGTGGGCACGGGAGTATCGGAGCGGTGTCCGGTGTTGTCTCCCGTGTAGTAGTGCAACGCTGTAAGTGAAGGAGCCGCCTGTGGACAGGGCCTGGGGAATGATGCGCGGTGTCGCCCGTGGGGTCGACGCTCCCACCTCGGTGAAGAAGGGCACGATCCCGCGGATCTGGACGTTCACGCAGCCCTACCGCGGCTGGCTGTTGGCGTTCCTGCTGCTCACGGTCGTCTCGGCGGCCGTCGGTGTGCTGACTCCGCTGTTGGCGGGACGGGTGGTCAACGAGATCGTCGCCGGGGGTGAGGTGTCCGCCGCGGCGGGCGCGGTGATCGGGCTGGCCGCGGGCATCGCGTCGCTCGCCGTCCTGGAGGCCGTGGTGGGTCTCGTGTCGCGCTGGTTCTCCTCCCGGATCGGGGAGGGACTGATCGTCGATCTGCGCCGGGCCGTCTTCTCCCACGTCCAGACGATGCCGGTCGCGTTCTTTACGCGGACACGTACCGGGGCACTGGTCAGCCGTCTGAACAACGACGTGATCGGCGCCCAGTCGGCGATCACCTCGACGCTCGCCTCGGTGCTGAGCAACGCGATCCAGCTGACGCTCGCGCTGGCCGTCATGATCGGGCTGGCCTGGCAGGTCACGATCCTGGCGCTGCTCCTGCTGCCGGTGTTCGTGCTGCCCGCCCGTCGGATGGGGCGCACCATCGCGGGCCTGCGGCGGCAGTCCGCGGACCTCAACGCGGGCATGAGCACCCAGATGACCGAGCGCTTCTCCGCACCGGGCGCCACGCTCGTCAAGCTCTTCGGTCGGCCCGTGGAGGAGGCCGAGGACTTCGGACGGCGCGCGGAGCAGGTCCGTGACATCGGGGTGCGCACGGCGATGGTCTCGCGCATCTTCGTCACGGCGCTGTCGCTGGTCTCGGCGCTGGCCCAGGCGCTGGTGTACGGCCTCGGCGGCTATCTCGCGGTGACCGGCCAGATCGAGCCCGGCACCGTGGTGACCCTGGCGCTGCTACTCACCCGGATCTACTCGCCGATGACCGCCCTGGCCAACGCCCGCGTCGACGTCATGAGCGCGCTGGTGTCCTTCGAGCGGGTGTTCGAGGTGCTCGACCTGTCACCGATGATCACCCAGAAGCCGGACGCCCGAGCGCTTCCCGACGGACCTGTCCCGGTGCGGCTGCGCGATGTCGGGTTCGCCTACCCGGGCGCGGACAAGGTCTCCCTCGCCTCGTTGGAGGACGTCGCGGTGTTGGACAGCCGCGTGGGCGAGACGGTGCTCCACGGCGTGGACCTCGAGGTCGGCGGCGGAGAGCTGCTCGCACTCGTGGGTTCCTCGGGTGCGGGGAAGTCGACGATCGCATCACTGATCCCGCGGCTCTACGACGTCGACTCCGGGGCCGTCGAGCTTGCCGGTGTCGACGTGCGGGACCTGAGCTTCGCGACGCTGCGGTCGACGGTCGGGGTCGTGACCCAGGACGGGCACCTGTTCCACGACACGATCGGCGCGAACCTGCGCTACGCCGCGCCCGAGGCGACTGACGCCGACCTGCTCGACGCGATGACCCGGGCCCGGCTCGGCGAGCTGCTCGCCACCCTGCCCGACGGCCTCGACACCGTGGTCGGTGAGCGGGGATACCGGCTCTCCGGCGGGGAGCGCCAGCGCCTGACGATCGCGCGCCTGTTGCTGGCCCGGCCGCGCGTGGTGATCCTCGACGAGGCCACCGCGCACCTGGACTCCGAGTCGGAGGCCGCCGTGCAGGCGGCGCTGGTCGAGGCATTGAGCGGGCGTACCGCCATCGTCATCGCCCACCGGCTCTCCACGATCCGGGCGGCCGGCCAGATCGCCGTGGTGGAGCACGGCCGGATCGTGGAGCGCGGCACTCACGACGAGCTGCTCGCCGCCGGCGGGCGGTACGCGGTGCTCTACCACACACAGTTCCGCGACCCCGACCGGACGGCGGGCGACCGGACGGCGGGCGACCGGACGGCGGGCGACCGGACGGCGGGCGACCGGACGGCGGGCGACCGGACGGCGGGCGACCGGACGGCGGGGATCCCGACGGGCGTCGAATGCGGGATCGAGGGTTGCACGGTCAGACACCGCGAGCGGCACCTCGTCGGGTGAGCGCGGATGCCGTGCGCGGGTGAGCAGCCGCTGGTGCACCGACGCCGTCGCACCGTCACCGAACGGCGACAGCGCACAGGCGCGCCGCGGCTCATCGAGCGGCAACGACTCGGCCAGCACGGCCCGCACGTCGCCCCCGTCCGCACGCGCCCGCTCCAGGATGCGTCGAGCCGCGTTGGCGGTGACGGTATCGAGTGCCGCGACCAGGAGCTCTTCCTTGTCGGCGAAGTAGTGACTGACCATCCCGGTCGTGCAACCGGCTTCCGCGGCTCCTGTACCCCGTTCCAGCCCTGGTCCGGCTCCTCCGGGAGCACCGCACGGCCTGACGGAACGATGTGGGCGGACGACGAGTCCGACGGTCGGGAGGTCAGCGTCGGACGGCGGCCTCGACCAGCTCAAGCACCGCGTCGAGGTCGTCGGCGGGCAGGCCCATGGCGAGGTGGGAGACCAGCCCCTCCAGCACGAGCTCCAGGAACTGCGCGAGGACGGGCACGGCGACGTCGTCGCGCAGGGCACCGGCCCTCGCCTGGCGGTCGAGCCGTTCGCGCGTGGCCCGGGTGAGCGCCGCGGAATGCGAGCTCCACCGGGCGCGGAACTCCGGCTCGGTGCGCAGCCGCCGGGAGACCTCCAGCCGGGTGCCCAACCAGCTCCGTTCGTCGGCGCCGGTCGGGGCGGCGAGCAGGTCGCGCATCACCTGGACGAGGCCGTGTTCCGCGACGACGTCGGCCATCCGGCGGGCGTCCTGCTCGGCCAGGGCCAGGAACAGGGCGTCCTTGTCCCGGAAGTGGTGGAATATCGCGCCGCGGGACAGCCCGGTCGACTGCTCCAGCCTCCGAACGGTGGCGCCCTCGTAGCCGAAGCGGGCGAAGCAGGTGCGGACCCCGTCGAGGATCTGCTGGCGCCGCGCCGTGAGCTGGTCGGTGCTGACGCGGGGCATCGGACGAGCCTACGACCAACCGGACGTACGTACGGCTTGAGAGAAGTCTTACCGGCCGCGGATACCGTCACCCACAACCCCTGCATTCCGCTCCGCGCGCGGGTACCGTCCTTCTGCGTGACTCAGCCACAGGGTGTCGCGGCGGTCCCCCAGGTGACCGCCGCCCAGGACGTCGCACCCGATGCCGGGCCCACGGTGCTGCGCGACTGCGCGGACGCCGAGGCCTACGTCGCGTCGGTGTGCTTCAAGCACGGGCCACCGACGCTCACCGGCGTCGAGCTCGAATGGCTCCTCCACGACGTCGCCGCGCCGGGTGCCCCGGTCGACGTCCGCACGCTCCGCGCGGCCCTCGGCCCGCACGCACCCACCGCGCTCGACCCCCGCTCACCCGCTTCACCTCTCCCCGCCGGTTCGACCGTCACCGTCGAGCCGGGAGGCCAGATCGAACTCGCCAGCCCCCCGCTGCCCGACCTCGCGGGGTTGCTGCGCACCGTCCGCGCCGACGCCGTTGTCCTGCACGGCCTCCTCGCCGCCCGCGGCCTCCGCCCCCAGCCCCGCGCCGCGGACCCGCTGCGCCCGCCCGTCCGTGTCTTGGACGCCCCCCGCTACCGGGCGATGGAGCAGGCGTTCGACCGTCTCGGGCCCCACGGGCGCAGCGGAATGTGCTCGACCGCTGCCGTGCAGGTCTGCCTCGACGCGGGGGAGGGCACCGACATCGCCCGGCGCTGGTCGGCGGTGCACGCTCTCGGGCCGGTGCTGCTGGCCGCGTTCGCCAACTCGCCGTTCCTGCACGGGCGGCGCACGGGTTGGAAGTCCTCTCGGTGGGCGAGCTGGCTGCGGGCCGACCCGGCCCGGACGACTCCACCACCCGCCGCCGACCACGCGGTGGGCGGCGATCCCGCCGCGGGCTGGGCCCGCCGGGTGCTCTCGAGCCCGGTTCTCTGCGTGCGACGCGACGGTGCCTGGCAGGTTCCCGAGCACCTGACGTTCGCCGACTGGGTGCGGGGCGCGCTGCCCGTGCCACCGACGATCGCCGACCTCGACTACCACGTGTCGACGTTGTTCCCGCCGGTCCGGCCGCACGGGCACCTCGAGGTGCGCTACGTCGACGCCCAGCCGGGACGGCTCTGGGCGCTGCCGACCGCGGTCCTCGTGGCGCTGCTGTCCGACCCGTCGGTCACCGACCGCGCGATGGCGGCCTGCGAGCCGGCGCAGGGACGCTGGGTGTCCGGCGCGCGCCGTGGGCTGGCCGATCGCGTGCTGGCCCGCGCCGCCGCGACGGTGTTCGACCTGGCGTGCGCGCAGCTGCCCGCCGTCGGCGCCCCGGTGTGGGTCGTCGAGGACCTCGTCGCCATGACCGAGCGGCAGGTGCGGCGCGGTCGCTGCCCGGCCGACGATCCGGCCCCGGAGACGGGAGAGATCGCATGACCGTCGACCTGACGGGACAGGACCACCCGCAGGCCCTGCGCACCCGCCTCGCCGGCCTGCTGGCCGCGTCGCGCGCGCGCAGCACAGCGCTCGTCGACGCCGTCGACGAGGCCGACCTGGTGGCCCAGCACTCCCCGCTGATGTCGCCACTGGTCTGGGACCTGGCCCACATCGGCAGCCAGGAGGAGCTCTGGCTGGTCCGTGACGTGGGTGGCCGCGAGCCGCTGCGCCCGGAGATCGACGGGCTCTACGACGCGTTCCGGCATTCCCGGGCCCGCCGCGTCGACCTGCCGCTGCTCACGCCCTCGGAGACGCGCCGCTACGTGGCCGAGGTCCGCGACAAGGCCCTCGACGCCCTCGAGCACGTCCCGCTGCGCGGGCGCAGGCTCGTGGAGGAGGGTTTCGCGTTCGGCATGATCGTGCAGCACGAGCAGCAGCACGACGAGACGATGCTCGCCACGCACCAGCTGCGCACCGGTGCTCCCGTCCTGCACGCCGACCTTCCGCCGTCGGGGCGTCCGCTCCCGGTGCGTGAGGTGCTCGTCCCGGGCGGCGCCTTCCTGATGGGCACCTCGACCGAGCCCTGGGCGCTGGACAACGAACGGCCGGCGCACCCCGTGCACGTCGACGCGTTCTTCATCGACACCGCACCGGTCACGAACGGCGAGTACGCGGAGTTCGTCGCCGCGGGCGGCTACGACACCGGCCGCTGGTGGACCGACGCGGGCTGGACGCACCGTGTCGAGGCCGACCTGGTCGCGCCGCGGTTCTGGGTGCGGGACTCGGGGGAGTGGTACCGCCGCCGCTTCGGCGTCGTGGAGCGCGTGCGTGCGGACGAGCCGGTGGTGCACGTGTGCGCTCACGAGGCCGACGCGTACGCGTCGTGGGCGGGCCGGCGGCTGCCCACCGAGGCGGAATGGGAGACGGCGGCCCGGCACGACCCGGTCACCGGACGCTCGCGGCGCTACCCGTGGGGCGACGAGGACCCGACTCCCGAGCACGCCAACCTGGGCCAGCGCCACCTGCGGCCCGCGCCGGTGGGGGCGTACCCACGCGGGGCGTCGGCGCTCGGGGTGCACCAACTGGTCGGCGACGTCTGGGAGTGGACGTCCTCGGGCTTCCACCGCTACCCGGGCTTCGAGGTGTTCCCGTACCCGGAGTACTCGGAGCCCTTCTTCGGAGGTGACTACCGCGTGCTGCGCGGCGGGTCGTTCGGCACCGACCCGGCGGTCCGGGCGACCTTCCGCAACTGGGACCACCCGGTGCGGCGGCAGATCTTCTCCGGCTTCCGCCTGGCGCGGGACGCCGCACCCGGTGACGGGCCCGCCGACCGGGCGGACGGGGCGGCGTAGCGCGGGTGTGCCGACATCTGGCTTACCTGGGGCCTTCCGTGACGCTGTCGTCGCTGGTCCTGGAGCCCCCGCACGGGCTCTTGCGGCAGTCGTTCGCGCCCGTGGACATGCGCGGGGGCGGCACGATCAACGCCGACGGGTTCGGGGTCGGCTGGTACCCGGATCCCGGCCCGGACCGCGACGCGGTGCGCTACCGCAGCGCGTCGCCGATCTGGTCGGACACCGTGTTCGCGGCGCTGGCCGGCACCGTCCGGTCGAGCGCCGTGCTGGCCGCCGTCCGCTCGGCGACCTCCGGGATGCCGGTGACCGCCATGGCGAGCGCGCCGTTCGCGGAGGGGCGGTGGCTGTTCAGCCACAACGGCACCGTCCGCGGCTGGCCGGGGTCGATGGCCGCTCTCGCGGCGACCCTTCCGGTCACGGACCTGATGACCCTGGACGCCCCGACCGACGCCGCGCTGCTCTGGGCCCTCGTGCGGCACCGGCTGCGCCACGGCGACGACCCGGAGGAGACTCTCTCGGGCGTCGTCACCGCGGCCGCCGCCGCTGCTCCGGGATCACGGCTGAACCTGCTCCTCACCGACGGCACCGGCATCTGGGCGACCGCCTGGGGCCACGCCCTGTCGGTGCGCACCACGGATCAGATCGCGCTCGTGGCATCCGAGCCGACCGACCAGCTCCCCACCTGGGCCGAGGTGCCCGATCGGCACCTGGCGATGGCCCATCCGGGTCATCTCCGCATCGCAGCGTTCACAACGACGGGGAACCGATGAGCTCAGCTCTGCTCGACATCCACCTGACCGACGACGACGCGGACACCGCCCTGCGCGCCGACGTTCGTGCCGGTCTCACGGCATATCCCAAACAGCTGCCGCCGAAGTGGTTCTACGACGCCCTCGGCAGCGAGCTGTTCGAAAGGATCACCGAACTTCCCGAGTACTACCCGACCAGGACCGAGCGGGCGCTGCTCGAGCGCAGCGTCGACGAGATCGCCGTCGCGTCGGGCGCGGACACCCTCGTCGAGCTCGGCTCGGGGTCCTCGGTCAAGACCCGCCTCCTGCTCGACGCGTTCACCCGGGCCGGGACGCTGCGCCGCTACGTTCCGCAGGACGTCAGCGAGTCGGCGCTGCGGCTCGCGATGGACGCGCTCGCCGGCGAGTACCCCGACCTGACGCTGCACGGTGTGGTCGGCGACTTCACGAAGCACCTCGACCGGTTGCCGCGTGGTGATCACCGGATGGTCGCGTTCCTCGGTGGGACGATCGGCAACCTGCTCCCCGACGAGCGGGCGGCGTTCCTCACCCAGCTCCGGTCGGTGCTGCAGCCCGGTGAGCAGCTGCTGCTCGGGACGGGGCTCGTCATCGACGAGAAGGTGCTGGTCCCGGCCTACGACGACGCGGCAGGCGTCACGGCGGAGTTCAACCGCAACGTCCTGCGCGTGCTCAACCGCGAGCTCGGCGCCGATTTCGATGTCGACGCCTTCGCCCACCGGGCCCTCTGGGACCGTCGCAACGAGTGGATCGAGATGCGCCTGCGTGCCGAGCGGGCCATGACGGTGCGTGTCGCGGACCTGGACCTCACCGTGGAGTTCGCCGCGGGCGAGGAGATGCGCACGGAGATCTCGGCGAAGTTCCGCCCGGGCGGCGTCCGCGCCATGCTGGCCACGACCGGCTTCAGCCGCACCCGTTCGTGGACCGACCCCGACGGCCGTTTCGCCCTGACACTGGCCGCCGCGGTGTGACCGCCGGGGGCTAGCGTCTGTGCGTGGAGCCTGACTGGCGTGCCTCCGGTGTGCGGGTCGTCCCCGGTGACGCGCTGGATGCGAACACCGCGCAGACACCCGGGATGCGTCGCGCCGCGGCCGTCACGCACGAGCGGGTCGGGGCGCGGAAGCTGTGGGCCGGCACCGTCACGATCCACCCCGGAGCCCGCACGGGTGCGCACCATCACGGCGAGCTGGAGAGCGTGATCTACGTGGTGCGGGGCCGGGCGCGGATGCGGTGGGGCGACAACCTCGAGTTCACCGCGGAGGCCGGGCCGGGCGGCTTCATCTTCGTGCCGCCGTTCGTGCCGCACCAGGAGATCAACGCGCTCGCCGACGAACCGCTGGACTGCGTCCTGATGCGCAGCGGGCAGGACCCGGTGGTGGTGAACCTCGACATCACCGGCGTCGACGAACCCGAGCACGTGGCGTGGGTGGATCCGACCCACCCGACTCTTCCGAGCTGAGCGGAACCGCCGTCCCACGGCCCAGTCCTCCTGGGCATGTCGCAGCCCGCAAACGGGCTTGATCTTCATCCTGGGATTCGACGAGCACACCGAGTGGCACGGCGGGCGCGGCGGGGGGTCGGGCAGGTCAGGGTTGACCGATCGCGGGTGGCCAGGATGGCGATCCTGGTTGTAGTTCAGGCGTTGGTGGCGGCGCACACCAGGACGAACCCCAGTAGCAGCAGCCAGGAGCGGACGCCTTGGAACCGCTCCCACCGGGCGCGGGTGTGTTCCCAGTCCGCCGGTGGGTGGTGGGCGTCCCAGCGCCCGGTGGCGCTGTTGATCGGAACGTTGACCACGGCGGTGAACGCGACGGCGGCGGTGAACGCGACGGCGGCGGTGAACGCTCCTGCTGCGGACCAGGACAACAGCCTGGTGGCGCTGGGCACGGCGGTGACGATGGCGAGTGCGACGCACAAGGTCATCCCGACCGCAACGGCACGACCACCTTGTTCGCCGCGCTCGCGGTGGCGACCGGGCGGGTCGAACAGCCGTGCCTGCTCCGGCACCGCCACCAGGAGTTCCTGCGGTTCCTCAAACAGGTCGCGAAGGCCTACCCGCGGGTGAAGCTGCACATGGTGTGCGACAACTACGCCACCCACAAGCACCCCGCGGTGAAGGCGTGGCTGGCACGCAACCCGCGGATCACCCTGCACTTCACCCCGACGTCGGGATCCTGGCTGAACATGGCCGAGATCTTCTTCGGGATCATCACCCGCCGGGCCATCCGCCGCGGCACCTTCGGCTCCGTCCGAGAGCTCGTCGAGGCCATCACCGCATTCATCAACGCCTGGAACGACCGCTGCCAACCCTTCGTCTGGACCAAGGACGCCGACACCATCATCGCGAAAGCCCGTCGTAAACCTACTTCCGACACACGTCGTCGTGCCCATCCGGCACTCTCGGAGCGGTCACCCAACGCGGTCAGGCCGCGATGAGGTGCGAACGGGCGGTCGGGCACGGGGCGCGCTACCGCGGGCCGGTCAGGAAGACGTCGGCCAGGTCGGGGTTGTAGGCGTGCACGAGGATGCCGAAGATGATCGCGTCAAAGGTCAGGTGGACGGTGACCACGTAGGGCAGCGAGCGGGTGCGCTGGAAGATGTAGCCCTGCAGCAGCGCGAAGGGCACCGTGAGCAGCGGACCCCAGCCGCGGTAGCCCAGCTCCCAGAGGAACGACACGAACACCACGGACTGCAGCACGTTCGCCTGCCAGAACGGGAAATGGTGGCGGAGCAGGGTGAAGACGATGCAGATGAAGAACAGCTCGTCCCACAGCCCGACGGCGTTCACGCCGATGAACAACCGGACGATCTCGTCGGTGCCGGAGCTCTCGGGCCAGTTCCGGTAGGCCCCCGAGCCCAGGAAGTAGACCGGCAGGACCAGGTAGCCCGCGACGACGACCAGCGCCAGGTAGCCGAACTCGAAGCGGCTCCACCGGTCCGTTCCCAGCGGGAATCGGATGATGTCCTCCCGGTACCACCACCGGGAGACGGCGTAGGGCAGGGCGACCGCTGCCGAGAGGGTTACCGCGAACCGGGCCATGCCGGCGTTGCTCAGGTCCGCCTCCAGCGACATCGTGCTGATGACGACCAGGCCGGCGGCGATGAGCGAGAGGTGTCGCAGCAGCTGGCGGTCCGCCACCGCCGCGACGACCAGACCGGCGACGATCAGCGCGTACCCGACCGGCCGCTGGTGCAGGCCGAACAGCGCAACCGCGGAGACCGCCACCAGCGCCGCGGCCAGCAGCCGGTTCCAGGAGGGCCGGACGGCGGACCGACCCTGGTGGCTGTCGGGGGTCGTCGCACCGGTGCTCACTCCGCCAGCATGGCCGAGCGGTGCGGCCGCGACAATGCCGCGCCGGCGGAGATCCGGAGTCGACCGCCTCGGCCACGAGCGGGTCAGCACGACCACAGGACGTCACCATGTCGCGCACATCGACCGGCGCCAACGCCGGTGCGACGCTGGACGCCGTCCGACCCGGAAGAGCGGGGTGAGCGTGGTGCCGATGGTCGGGTGTCGTGATCATGCGTTCGTCGTCGGCTGGACTGAGGCTGCCAGCCGGGAGTGCCACCGCACGTCGACCGATGGACCCCGGCGGGCGGCCAGCCGTTGGCCGAAGGCGGACCCGGCCACACACGCGGTCGAAGTCCCGTCCGCACGAATGGCCCACGGTCTGCATTAGCAGCGCCCGGCAAATGAGGATGCCTGCGTGTCGTTGCAGGTAGAGGCACGGACCTACAAGTGATCATGGGATTGCTGAAGTCCTGATGATCGCCTGGAGAGTCCGTGCCTCCGCTGCCAGCATCCCTGATCGAGCCGCTGTGGGTCGAGTTCGCTGCCCTGATCGGGGCGGCCGAACGTCCCGGGTTCTCCCCGACCCACCCGTGGGGGTGCCATCGCGCCCGGGTCCCCGACCGGGTCGTGTTCGACCACGTGATCGCCGCGCTGGTGCACGGCAGCGGCTACGAACGCATCGCCACCCCGGGCTGCTCGGACCGCACCATCCGCCGCCGGCTCGACGACTGGGCCCGCGCCGGTGTCGGACAGGAGATGCTGCGCACGGCCTTGGCCGGCTACGACCAGATGATCGGCCTGGACCTCGACGACCTGTCCGTGGACGGGGCGATCACCAAGTCCCCCGGCGGGGGCGAGGTCGCCGGGCGCAGCCCGGTCGACCGCGGCAAGCAGGGCACGAAACGGTCGGTGGCCTGTGATGAACGGCTACGGCAAGCTGCGCCGGTTTCACCGACGAACGCAAGGTCATCGTCGAGTTCTACCTCAACCTCGCCGCCGCGCTCACCGTGATCCGCCGTCTGATCAACCCAGCCCGCAAGCTGTATCTCTGGCCCGCACGACCCACCACCCGCCGCTTGCGCTGACGATCACTCGCCGGGCGCTCTTACCCGAACCGGCGCGGCAACGCGCCGGGGCTACCCGACCGTTTCCCAGTCTGAAGATCAACCCCGTTCGCGGTCGGTGACACGCTCAGGAGGATCGGGCCCTCACGTGAGGGCGAGCGTTCCGGCCACCGCGGCCAGGGGTGGACCTTCTCTCTCTTGTCAACGAAACATTGACGCCTTCCGTTCGGCAATCTTTCGACGACAACGCACGACCGGACCAACGACGACAGCGGGCGTCCCTGCCGCACAGGGACGCCCACTGTCGCGGAGGGGGACTCAGCTGCGGAGCATGCCGCGCAGGACGTACTGCATGATCCCGCCGTTGCGGTAGTAGTCCGCCTCGCCTGGGGTGTCGATGCGGACGGTCGCGTCGAACTCGACCTGCTCGTCGCCGTCCTTCGCGGCGGTGACGTGCACCGTGCGCGGGGTCGAGCCGTCGTTCAGGGCGGTGACGCCGCTGATGTCGAAGGTCTCGGTGCCGTCGAGTCCGAGTGAGCGGGCCGACTCCCCGGACGGGAACTGCAGCGGCAGCACGCCCATGCCGATCAGGTTGGAGCGGTGGATGCGCTCGTAGGACTCCACGATCACCGCGCGGACACCGAGCAGCGCGGTGCCCTTGGCCGCCCAGTCGCGGGACGACCCCGAGCCGTACTCCTTGCCGCCCAGGACCACCAGCGGGGTGCCGGCCGCGGCGTAGTTCTGCGCGGCGTCGTAGATGAACGCCTGCGGTGCGCCGTCGACGGTGAAGTCGCGGGTGTAGCCGCCGGAGACGGGGCTGTCCGAGATGGCGTCCAGGAGCTGGTTGCGCAGCCGGATGTTGGCGAACGTGCCTCGGATCATCACTTCGTGGTTGCCCCGCCGCGAGCCGAAGGAGTTGAAGTCGCCCCTGTCGACGCCGTGGCCGACGAGATACCGGCCGGCAGGCGTGTCGGCCTTGATCGAGCCAGCGGGGGAGATGTGGTCGGTGGTGACCGAGTCGCCGAGGAACGCGAGCACGCGGGCACCCGAGACGTCGACGACGGGGGAGGGCTCGGGCGCCATCCCGTCGAAGTAGGGGGGCTTGCGGACATAGGTGGACCCGGGGTCCCAGTCGAAGACGTCGCCCGCGGGCGTGGGGAGGGAGCGCCACCGCTCGTCACCGGCGAAGACGTCGGCGTAGTCGCGGGTGAACATCTCCTTGTCGATCGAGGAGTCGATCGTCGTCTGCACGTCCTTCGCCGAGGGCCAGATGTCGCGCAGGTACACCTGTGCGCCGTCGGGCGCGGTGCCCAGCGGCTGGTTCTCGAAGTCGAAGTCCATCGTGCCGGCCAGTGCGTAGGCGATGACGAGCGGCGGTGACGCCAGGTAGTTCATCTTGACGTCGGGGTTGATCCGGCCCTCGAAGTTCCGGTTGCCCGAGAGAACGGAGACGACGCTGAGGTCGGCCTCGTTGACCGCGGCGGAGATCTCGTCCGAGAGCGGCCCGGAGTTCCCGATGCATGTGGTGCAGCCGTAGCCGACCAGGTGGTAGCCGAGCTTCTCCAGGTACGGCCAGAGGCCGGCCTTCTCGTAGTAGTCGGTGACGACCTTCGAGCCCGGCGCCATGGACGTCTTGACCCAGGGCTTGACCGTGAGCCCCTTCTCGACGGCGTTGCGGGCGAGCAGCGCCGCGCCGAGCATCACCGACGGGTTGGACGTGTTGGTGCAGGACGTGATCGAGGCGATGACCACGGCGCCGTGGTCGAGGACGAACTCGCCGCGCGTCTGCGAGCGGACGCGGGTCGGCTTCGACGGGCGGCCCTCGCAACCGTCGGCGGCGGAGAACACGACCGGGGTGTCCGCGTCCTGATCGGCGAAGGACAGGCTGGGCGGGTCGCTCGCCGGGAAGCTCTCGGCGGAGGACTCGTCGGCCTTCGTCTCCGGCGTCGGTGTCTCGCCCTCGACGTAGTCGTGCACCGACTTGCGGAAGGCCGACTTCGCGTCGGTGAGCTCGATGCGGTCCTGCGGGCGCTTGGGCCCGGCGATGGACGGGACGACGGTCGAGAGGTCCAGCTCGACGGTCTCGGAGAACACCGGTTCGCGGGCCGGATCGTGCCAGAGTCCCTGCTCCTTGGCGTAGGCCTCGACCAACTCGATCTGCTCGGGCGAGCGGCCGGTGAGGGTGAGGTAGCGGATGGTCTCGTCGTCGATCGGGAAGATCGCCGCCGTGGATCCGAACTCCGGGCTCATGTTGCCGATCGTGGCGCGGTTGGCCAGCGGCACCGCGCCGACGCCCTCGCCGTAGAACTCGACGAACTTGCCCACCACGCCGTGGCGACGCAGGATCTCGGTGATCGTCAGCACGACGTCGGTGGCCGTGGCTCCCGTCGGGATCTCACCGACCAGCTTGAAGCCGACGACCTTCGGGATGAGCATGGAGACGGACTGCCCGAGCATGGCCGCCTCGGCCTCGATGCCACCGACGCCCCAGCCCAGCACGCCCAGGCCGTTGACCATGGTGGTGTGGCTGTCGGTCCCGACGAGGGTGTCGGGGTAGGCCTGCGACACGGAGCCGCCTCCGGCGGTGGGCACGTTCCTCGTCATGATCACCCGCGCGAGGTGCTCGATGTTGACCTGGTGCACGATGCCGGTGCCCGGCGGGACGACCTTGAACTCGTCGAACGCGCCCTGACCCCAGCGCAGGAACTGGTAGCGCTCCTTGTTGCGGCCGTACTCGTAGTCGACGTTGCGCTCGAACGCGTCCGCGGTGCCGAACACGTCGATGATCACCGAGTGGTCGATGACCAGCTCGGCCGGGGCCAGCGGGTTGACCTTGGACGGGTCGCCACCGAGCTCGGTGACGGCCTCGCGCATCGTGGCGAGGTCGACGACGCACGGGACGCCGGTGAAGTCCTGCATGATCACCCGGGCCGGCGTGAACTGGATCTCCGTGTCGGGCTCGGCGGACGGGTCCCAGCTCGCGAGCGCGCGGACGTGCTCGGCGGTGACGTTGGCGCCGTCCTCGGTGCGCAGGAGGTTCTCCAGCAGCACCTTGAGGCTGTACGGCAGGCGCTGCGCACCCTCCACGGCCGACAGCCGGAAGATCTCGTGCTCGGCCCCGCCGGCCTGGAGGGTCCCTTTCGCTCCGAAGCTGTCGGTCGTGGCCACGTGGCTGTCCTCCTGGGCGGTGGTGGGCGCTCGGATCGCTCGTTCGGGAGTGTGGCGCACCGGCGCTCTCCGGATCCGGGGAGCCCGGCAGGTACAAACAGTACGCTTGTCCTGTGAAACTCGTCGACCCGGCGCCGCGCTCGAACAGCCGAGCGGCCGACCCGTGCTCGCCCCTCCAGCTCCGAAGTGATGACCCCATGTGGTGAAAGTTGTCAACTGATACGGGTGTGGCAACCGCGAGTGAGCATTCGGGATGGCACATTACGACCGCTCGCAAGCGTTGTGGCCGGTAGGAGGTCCTGTGCGACGGTCCGGACGTCTGGTCGTTCTGATGGTGGTCGCCGCGCTCCTGGGCGGCACGTCGACCGGGCTCGCCCAGCCGACGCCGCCACCCAACCCCAGCGATGACGAGCTTCAGCGCAGCCGTGACACCGTGAGTCAGCGGGCCGGGGAGGTCGGGCAGCTCACCAGCCTGCTCGCCGACCTCGACCGGCGCGCGGACGATCTGCAGGCCGCGCTGGCCGCCCAGCGCGAGACCGCCGAGGCCGCGCTGGTCGACCTCGAGTCCGCGCGGGACGCCGCGGCACAGGCGGTCCGCCGTGCCGACGGGGCGCGGATCGAGACCGAGGCGGCGTCGGTCGCCATCGTCGAGGCCGGGGCCCGCCTCGACGAGTTCCTCACCGCGACCTACCAGCGGGGCCTCGACACCGGCCCGCTCGCGCTGCTCACCGACGCCACGAGTCCCGAGAACCTCGTCACCCGGGCCGAGTTCGACGATGCGGTCGGACGCCAGCAGATCGCCGCGCAGGACGGGCTCGAACGTGCACGCGCAGGAAAGGCCAACGCCGACTCGACCGCCCGGGCGGCGCTGGAGGACGCCCGGGAACGCGAGGCGGCCGCGGAGGGGGCGAAGGCGACCGCCGACGCCGCGCTGGCCGCCGCCGATGCCGCCGCCCGTGCTCAGGCTGTCGAGCTCGCCGCGTTCGCGGCGGAGCGCACCGGGGTGCAGGCGAGGCTCGACACCGCCGAGTCGCAGGACACGGGCCTCCGTCAACAGCGCGAACGGTTCGACGACTGGCAGCGCCGCATCGCCGCCGAGCAGGCGGCCCGCGAACGCGCCGAGCGGGA
>JAJAZD010000054.1 GCA_026785945.1 Pseudonocardia sp.
GCCGCTCTCCCCCCCCCCCCCCCCCCGCCCCGGGCCGCCCCCCGCCGCCCCCCCCGCGGTGCCCCCCCCCCCCCCTCCCCCCCCCCCCCCCCCCCCCCCCCCCCGGGGGCCCCCCCCCGGGGGGGGGGCCCCCCCCTCAGTGGTGGTCGGCGGGTCTCAGGTCAGGCTGACCTTGGCGCCGGCACCCTCGAGCTTCTCCTTCGCCGCGTCGGCGGCGTCCTTGGCCACACCCTCGAGGATGGGCTTCGGGGCGGCCTCGACGAGGTCCTTGGCCTCCTTCAGGCCCAGGCCCGAGACGAGCTCGCGGACGACCTTGATGACCTGGATCTTCTTGTCACCCGCGGCCTCGAGGACGACGTTGAACTCGTCCTTCTCCTCGGGGGCCTCGGCGACGGCGGCCGGTCCGGCCGGTCCGGCCATCTGGACCGGTGCGGCCGCGGTGACGTCGAAGGTCTCCTCGAACTTCTTCACGAACTCCGACAGCTCGATGAGCGTGAGGTCCTTGAAGGCCTCGAGCAGGTCGTCGGTGGACAGCTTCGCCATGGTGGCGGTCCTTTCGGATCGGGTGGTTCGGCCCTGACGAGCGGGGCCTCACCGGGCAATGGATCGCGCAGGTGGGTGGAGCTCAGCTCTCGGCGGCGGCCGGAGCCTCGGTGCTGTCGGCGACGACCGCGGCCGGAGCCTCGGCGACGTCACCGGTCGCGTTGTCAGCCGTGTCGTCGCCGGCGGCGGTGGCGTCGGCAGACACACCCGCTTCGGCCGCGCGCTTGTCGGCCAGGGCCTGGGCCATGCGGGCCACCTGCGACGCCGGAGCGGCGAACAGGGCAGCGGCCTTGGACAGGTTGGCCTTCATCGCGCCGGCCAGCTTGCCCAGCATGACCTCGCGCGACTCCAGGTCGGCGAGCTGGTTGACCTCGGCGACGGTCAGCGCGCGACCGTCCATGAAGCCGCCCTTGATCACCAAGGCCTGGTGGGTCTTGGCGAACTCCCGCAGTGCCTTCGCAGCGTCGACGGGCTCGCCGGTGATGAAGGCGATCGCCGTCGGACCGACGAGCAGCGCGTCGAGTCCGGCGACGCCGGCATCCTGAGCCGCCCGCTTCACCAGCGTGTTCTTGGCGACGCGGTACGACGTGCCGTCGCCGAGTGATCGGCGCAGCGTCGTCAGCTGGGACATGGTGAGGCCGCGGTACTCGGTGACGACCGAGGCGGACGCGCCCCGGAACTTCTCGGCGATCTCGTCGACCGCCGCGATCTTGTCGGATCGGGCCATCCCTTGCCTCCTCTCGGTTGTCGTGGCGTGGTGTCGTTCCACCGCGACGACCCGGGAGACAGCAGACGCCCCGGCGCAGAAGCGCACGGGGCGTGGCGGTCGGCGCGCACCTGCGCACCTCGCGTGACCTCGTCCTCCTGCGCGGGCCGCCCGTTGTGGTGGGCCTTCGTACGTCACCCTCTCGGGTAACGTCGACCTGCGGTCTTCGGTGGAAACGTGGTCCAGAGTACGGGACCGCGCACACAGACGGTGCGGCGGTCCTCACGGCCCATCTCGACGGGCACGGAGTGCACCAGCTCGAGTGCCGTCCGCTCCGCGCCGTCGGGGGTCAGCCGCAGGGTGACGACGTTGTTCTCGGCACCGAAGGTGACCTCGAGAAGGCGCGGCGGCTCGCACTGCCGGATTGCGTCGGCCCGCGTTGCCCTCCAGCTGGAACTCACCACCCGGGCGCGTCAGGCGGACGGCGACGGTCTCGCCGCCCGTCTCGCCACCCGGCTCGCGGGCGACCCCGCGGTGGATCGCGGTGAGCTCACGGGCGATGTCCATCATGGCGTCCAGGTGGTCGTTCCAGAACCCGCGGAAGGGGGCTCCAACCGCGCGTCGACCTCCAGGAGATCGACGACCCGGTGGCCAACCGCATCGTGGCCCAGCTCCTCCTGCTCGCCGCCGAGGACCCGACACGTGCTGATCGCCGAGATCACCGCCGAGCACACCGGGCAGCCGGTCGACCCGGTCACGGCGGACCTCGACCGGGACCGCTGGTTCACCGCGTCCGAGGCCGTCGAGTACGGCCTGGTCGACCGCATCGTGGCCCGGCAGGGAGGCTGAGCCCGGTCATCCCACCGTCGCGAGCCCGGCCTGGTCCTCGTCGTGGAACCGCTGCTCCAGGACCTCCGGTGCGGCGTCGACGTCGATCACCGCCGGATCGGCGCCGCGGGCGGACTCGATCGCGCCGAGCCGACGCCCGACCTTGTCCATCGCGTACTCGGCCATCTCGTTCATGTCGATGTCGAACGGCGGCCGGTCACCGTCGAACTGCTCGAACGTGCCCGTCACCACGCCCATCGCGGGGACCAGGAGCTCCTGCATGCGGCCGTCGACCACGTCCCACAAGGTGTCGTCGGCCGCGACGTGCCGGCGGCAGGTGAAGGTGCCCCACGCCATGTGGCGGCGCTCGTCGTCGCCGATGTGCCGGATGACCTGCTGCATGCCGGGCAGGATCCCGCGACCCGAACAGACCTTGGCCCACGCGAAGTAGCCGGTGAGCGCGAGCGTCCCCTCGACGATGTGGTTGTAGGTGACCGACGCGCGGATCTGGTTGCGGGGCGACGGGTCGAGCGCGAGCGCGTGCAGGCTGGCGGGGAGCTGCCTGGTGAAGATCTCCATGTAGTGCTCGTTGGCCTCGATGTAGCCGTGCAGGTCGCCCGTGATGCCCACGGCGTCGAACCAGCGGCGGAACGCCTCGGTGTGCCTGGCCTCCTCGTAGACGAACTGCGTCAGGTACATCTCGTCGGCCAGGCGTCCCTCCGCGGCCATCGCGCCGATGAAGGGCTGCATGTCCTGGGTCACCGACTCCTCGCCCGCCATGAACTGGGCGGCGAGCGAGCACGTCCACCAGCGCTCGTCGTCGGTCATCGCGGCGTAGTCGCGCGCGTCCTGGGAGAAGTCGATGTCGGCGGGGTTCCAGTGCCGCGCGTTGCCCTTGGAGAACAGCTTCAGGGGAAACGAGTCGACGTCGAGTCCGCCACTGCTCAGGCTGGCGAAGCCGGTGCGTCTGCCGTGGGCGATGATCGGTCGTTCCATCGGTCGGGTACCTCTCGGATCGGTCAGAACCGGATGAGGCCGCGGATGTTGCGACCGTGGCGCATGTCGTCGAATCCCTGGTTGATGTCCTCGAGGGCGTACTCGCGGGTGATCAGCTCCTGCAGCTCGAGCATGCCGAGGTTCGCCATCTCCAACAGCCTCGGGACATCGTGCTGGCCGTTGGAGCTGCCGAAGAGCGCGCCGCGGATCTGCTTCTCGTACAGGGTCAGGTCCAGCAGCGACAGCGAGGCGGTCTCCTCGTCGGGGTGGCCCAGCGCCGTCACGACGACCCGACCCTTCTTGCCGACGAGCTGCAGGGCCGGTTGCAGGTAGGAGCCCTCGGCGACACCCGTACACAGGATGGCCGCATCGGCGAGCTGGCCGCGCGTGAGCTGAGAGACCAGGTTCCAGGCCTCGTCCATGCTCCCCGCGACGTGCGTGGCGCCCAGCTTCAGGGCGGTCTCGCGCTTGAACCGCACCGGGTCGACGGCGACGACGTAGCGGCAGCCCGCGACCCGCGCGCCCTGCACCGCGTTGGCCCCGACACCGCCGATCCCGATGACGACGCACGCATCCCCCGCGCGCAGCTCGGCGGAGCGCACCGCCGAGCCGAAACCGGTCGTGACCCCGCAGCCGACGAGCGCGGCCAGGTGCAGCGGGAAGCCCTCGTCGATCGTGACGACCGACTTCACCGGCACCACCGTGTGCCGTGCGAACGTGCCGAGCAGGCACATCTGCCCGACGTCCGCTCCGCGGGAGTGGAAGCGGTAGGTGCCGTCGAGCTGGGGGCCCAGCGTGGCACCGGCCCCGTCGTTGCACAGGCTCGTCCAGCCGCGGACGCAGTACGAGCAGCGCCCGCACGACGGCAGGAAGGTCATGACCACGGGATCGCCGACCTCGACCTCGGTGACGCCGGGGCCCGCCTCCAGCACCCGGCCCGCTCCCTCGTGGCCGCCGACCATCGGGAACGCGACCGGCAGGTCCCCGGTGACCAGGTGCTCATCGGAGTGGCACAGACCGCTGGCCGCGATCTCGACGAGCACCTCGCCGGGCCCCGGCGGGTCGAGTTCGACCTCCTCGACCTCCCACCTGCCGCCCAGCTCCCGCAGCACCGCCGCCGTCGTCCTCATGGCGCCAGCATGACGTGGGTCACCGACATCCACACCGGCCCGGCGGTTCCCGCGCTGGCCCGCGGGTGCCACCCACGCCCCTCGCGTCGAGCGACGCCCGGATGCCACCGGGGTGCCGCACACATCGACCCCGTCAGGACGCTGGGAGCGGCAGCTCCAGGCGCGCGATCAGGCCTCCACCCTTGCGCGGGGTCAGGGACAGCTCGCCGTCCATCGCCGTGACGACGGCCTCCACGATCCACAGCCCCAGTCCGGCCGTTCCGCGCCGTTCCCCCAGCGCCACGCCCTTGGCCGTCACGACGCCGGCCTGACCTGCGGGCAAACCGGGCCCGCGGTCCCGGACCTCGGCCACCAGCCGCCCGTCCGCGTGGCACAGCTCCAGCTCGACCGGCGCGTCGCCGCTGTGTCGGGCCGCGTTCTCCACGAGGTTGGTCAGGACCCGGCGCAACCGCTGTGGATCGCAGCGCACCGCCGCGTCCGGCGGGTCGACGCGCGGCGCGCGGCGCGCGGGCTCCACCCCGGCGGCGTCCAGCACGGCGTCGGCGAGCTCGGCGAGCAGGACGGGCCGGTCGCGGACCCGACCGAGCGGGCTCCCGTCCTGCACCGCGACGTCGGCCAGGCCGTCGAGCATGTCCCGCAGGTGCACCGCGTGCTCGGCCAGCAGCCGCACGGCCGCGTGCCCGGAGGGTTCGGAGAGCCGGCCCGCGGCGAGGTCGGCGGTCAGGGCGGTCAGAGACGCGACGGGCGTACGGAACTCGTGGAGCACGACGCGCACGCCGTCGAGCCGGGCCTGTTGCGCGGCGAGCAACCGGGCACGGAGGTCATGCTCCTCCAGGAACGCCTCGTGCTCGGCATGCGCCCGCGCCCGGGACACCGCCGCCGCGTCGAGCTGGCGCTCCAGCATCCGCACCAGCACTCCCACCAGCACCGCCGCGGCCACCAGGTACCCGGTCCACCAGGCTCCGGCGAGCAGGCGCTCCCGCAGCGGCACGTCCGCGTCGGACCCCAGCACGGCCGCCGCGGTGAAACCCGCCCCCGCGGCCAACGCCGCGAACCGCCCGATCACCGCGCCTCCGCGCACGGCCGCGGCGATGACCACGAGCGGCAGGACCGCCACCATGATCGTCTCGGCGCCACCCGTCCAGCCGCATCCCACCAGGACCAGCACTCCGTCGACCGATGTCGACGCCCACGGCGGGAGCAGCCGCCACCTGCGCCACTCGGCCACCGCGAGCACGAGCGCGTACCCGAGAGCCACCGCGACCAGCACCGCGAGCGGCACCAGCCCCCCGCGGGCGAGCTCCGGGCCCCACGCCAGCGCAAGGGCGACGGACACCACCACGACCAGCCGCAGGACCACCGCCGTCCGTTCCTCCGCCGAGACCAGGTGGCCCTCCGCCGTCCCGCTCCCGGTCGCCGCCCCGCCCCCTGTCGCCGCCCCTGCCCCGGTCGCTGCCCCTGCCCCGGTCGCCGCCCCTGCCCCTCCCCCGGTCGCTGTCCCTCTCCCCGCGTCGCTCCACATGGCGCCAGCTTCTCCCAGCCCGGCCCGGGCGAGCACGGTTCAGGCCGGCCCGGGTCCGCACGGCGGACGTGCCCCGTCACCGGCGCTAGGCTCTCCGACCGTGCGCGGGGGCAGGTACGTGGTGGTCATCGTCGACGACCACGCCCTGTTCTCGCAGGGGTTGGCGCTGCTGCTGGAGTCGCGGGCCGGTGACACGTTCGTGGTCGCGGGCTCCACGACGGCCGGCGAGGAGGCCGTCGCACTGGTCGGGCGGGAGGCCGCCGACATCGCGATCATCGACCTGGCGCTGCCCCCGCTCGGCGGGGTCGAGACCATCCGCCGCGTCACTGCGGCCTACCCCGCGACGCGGATACTCGCGCTGTCGGGCACCGAGGACCTCGGGCTCGCCGCCGCCGCCCTGCGCGCCGGTGCGGCCGGTTTCCTGGGCAAGTCGGCCGATCCCGACGTGCTGGTCGCACCGCTGTTGACCATCTCCGCCGGCGTGCGGGTGGTGCGCACCGACCTCCTCGACGCCCTGCTCTCCGCGGGCGACCGCACCGGTGACGGGCTCGTCGAGCGGCTCGGCAGCCGGGAGCTGCAGCTCTGGTCCCTGCTGGCCCGCGGACTGGAGACCAGTGAGATCGCCAAGCCGATGCTGGTCAGTGAGCGCACGGCCAAACGGATGATCGCCTCGTTGCTGCACAAGCTCGGCGCTGCCAACCGCATCGAGGCCGCGGCACTCGCCGGTCGCTACGGCCTGCTCGACGCCGACGACGCCCGCTGAGCCTGCCGGGCCCTGGCCCTCGGGGGCCGCGCATGGCCCGTTCGAGGTGTCGCCCCGCGCGAGTCGATACGCC
The DNA here is from genome assembly GCA_026785945.1 of Pseudonocardia sp. Classification (GTDB taxonomy): domain Bacteria; phylum Actinomycetota; class Actinomycetes; order Mycobacteriales; family Pseudonocardiaceae; genus Pseudonocardia. The sequence goes on from JAJAZD010000054.1 coordinate 6,562, forward strand.
ACACTCCGGCCACCGACAGCGGGAGGCGACGTGGCTGCGTTCACCGACGAAGCAGAGGTCTACACCTACCTCGGCGGGGTGTTCCGACGCGGGCTGGAGGACCCGGTGCTCGTCGAGAAGCTCCGGCCGTCCGGCGTGGTTCTGCGGATCACCTACACCGACCCCGACGCCGTGATCACCATGGACATGCCCGGAGGCGTGCTGCACGAGGGCGCGGGCGAGGGCCCCGAGCCGAACGTCGAGCTGTTCATGACCGCCGACACGGGCAACAGGTTCTGGCTGGGCAAGGTCGTCCTGCCCGTGGCACTGGCGAAGGGCCAGGTCCGCGCCAAGGGGCCGGTCGCGAAGCTCTTGAAGGTCCTTCCGCTGGCCAAGGGAATGTTCGGGCCGTACCGCGAACAGCTGGAGGCGGCCGGACGTCAGGACCTCCTCGACGTCTGACCCGGGCCCGCGACGGCGACGACGCCGCGTTCACCCGGCTGGTGGAGCCGTTGCGCCGGGAGTTGGCCCGTCCAGTCCGCACGCCGTGGTCGGCGACGCGCCGCTCGCCGACATCGCCTGGCTCGGCCCTGCCCCGACACCGGACTCGGGTCCGGGCCCGCCGCCCCGGACGCCCACTACGAGCAGCGGGAGGCCGTCGAGCTGGCGTTCGTCGCGGCGCTGCAGCACCTGCCGGGCAACCAGCGGGCCGCCCTGCTGCTGTCGAGGTGCTCGGCTACTCGGCGGCGGAGATCGCCGCGGTGATGGACACCTCGACCGCGTCGGTCACCAGCGCCCTGCAGCGGGCCCGGCGGATCGTGGCCGAGAAGGTGCCCGCGGATACCAGCAGCAGACCCTGCGCCGGCTCGAGGACGCCCGGGTCCGGGAGATCGTCGCCGGCTACTCGTCGGCGCTGGAGCGCGGGGACGCCGACGCGCTGGTCGCCCTGCTGACCGACGACGTCACCTGGTCCATGCCGCCGCTGCCGCATTGGTACAGCGGCCTGGCCGCCGTCACCGACTTCGCCGTCACCGTCCCGCTGACCGGGTGCGGATCGTGGCGGCACATCCCCACCGTCGCCAACGGCCGGCCCACCGTCGCCGCGTACCTGTGCCCGGCCGGCGACGGTGCGCACGAGGCGTGGTCGATCGACGTGCTGACGCCGCGCGGGCACCGCATCGCCGAGGTGACCTCGTTCATCTGTCCCGAACACTTCGTGTCGTTCGGGCTGCCCGCGTCGCTGCCGAGCCGGGACGGAGCCTGATCGGCCCCTGGAGTGACACCAGCTGGAGCCGATGGCCACCCCCCTCCGGTGACCCCGTCGAGTTCGCGCGCCGGTGGTCGGTCGCGGGGCCGGACGGGTTTCATCGGCTGCCCAGCAGGTCGAGCGGCGGCCGTGGGACCCGGGCACGACGATGTCGTCGGTATGGCGGCGCAGCACGGCGGCCGCCGCCCGTAGCCGGGGTGCTCCGGTACGCGGGTCCCGCCACGCGGGGTCGATGCGGGGTTGCACTACACCCTCATGGCGCCCGCCCCCGGAACCACCCCGAACGGCCCGACCTCGTCGTGGACCGCCGATCGTCGACCACGAAGGGCTGCGTGAACTGGTAGCGGGTGCCCAGCAGCTCGCGCGGCATCGGGTGGCCCCGGGCGAGCACACGGTGCAGCGGGCCGGGCAGGGCGGAGACCCGGGCCCGGGCCCGGTCGCGGGCGCCCGCGCGGGCGTGACTGCCATCGGTGGACCGGCGTCGTCTGCCCCGGCGAAGCGGACCCACGTGCCCGACTACGGCGCCGCGTCGACCACCGGCTCGGCCTGCGACGCCGGCTGCACGACGACCGGCTCCTGCGGCGCCGGGTTCTCCAGTGTGGGTTCCGGACTCTCGGTGGTCGGCTCGGGGCTCTCGGTGGTCGGCTCGGGAGTCCCGGTGGTGGGTTCGGGGTTCCCGGCTGTGGGCTGGGGCCGCTCAGCGGCGGGTTCGGGCCTTGCGGCGGTCGGCTCGGGCGTCGGTTCCGCCGTGGTGGCGGGTGCCGTTCCGCCGGTCTCGGAGACGCCGATCTCGGACTGGCCCCAGTACAGCAGGCCGGTCGCGAGCGCAGCCACCGCGAGGAACCCGACACCGCCGAACAACAACCCGACCGGCCAACGCCGCTCCCGGTCCGCGAGCGGCCGGTCGTGGGAGCGCGACACCGGCGGCTGCGGGGCCGTGGCCGTGGCCGTGGCCGGAAGCTGGGCCGTCACCGGCTGCTGGCGCCGGACCGGGGCCGGGTTGCGAACCGGCGACGGAGCCGAGTGAGCGACCGGCGCGGAGTAGTGGGGTGCGGGTGGCTGTACGGGCCGGGCCGGACCGGCTGGGGTCGCAGGCATCTGGGGCATCGCAGATGCAGCGGGCGGCAGAGTGGGCGCGACCGGCCCAGGCACGACCGAGGCAGGCACGGCGGCCGCGCCCGCCGCGGGTGCCGTCACCTGCTTCGGTGAGATCGCCAGCGCCGCGCCCATCGCGATCGCGCTCTTCGGGTCCGCATCGAC
>JAJAZD010000055.1 GCA_026785945.1 Pseudonocardia sp.
CGCCCTGGGCGCCCTGCTGGTGGCAGCCCTGTCCCGGCACACGGCCCGCCGTTTCGCGGGCATGACCGGAGACGTACTGGGTGCGGCGAGCGAGCTGGCGACGACCGCGGCCCTGGTCGCACTGGCAACCTGACCCGCTCCACCCACCCCCCGTCCCTCCCACCTGCGCGAACGGCACTCTCGCGCGGTAGGCCCGCCCGAACGGGCCACTCGCGCGGGCGGAGGGGTGCGGGCGGGGGCGGGGCGGGTCAAGGGACCAGGGTGTGCATCCAGCTGTGGGTGTCGGGGGCCGTGCCGCGCTGGATCTGCGTCAGCAGTGTTCGCAGGCGTTGCGTCACCTCGCCCGGCTCCCCGCCGGCGACGGCCACCGAGCCCTCGCTGTGCTTCACCCGCGCGACGGGTGTGATCACCGCGGCCGTCCCGCAGGCGAAGACCTCGGTGATCGCCCCGGACGCGCAGCCCTCGAGCCATTCCCGGGCGGAGATGCGCCGTTCGGTGACCTGGCAGCCCAGCTCCTTGGCCAGCACGAGCAGCGACTCGCGGGTGATGCCGGGGAGGATGCTGCCGGACAGTTCGGGTGTGACGACCTCGACGGACTCACCCGAGCCGAACACGTAGAACAGGTTCATCCCGCCCATCTCCTCGACCCAGGTCCGCTCCACGGCGTCGAGGTAGGCGACCTGCGCGCAACCGCGCTCGACGGCCTGGGCCTGGGGCAGCAGCGACGCCGCGTAGTTGCCGCCGCACTTCGCCGCGCCGGTGCCGCCCGGCGCGGCGCGGGTGTAGTCGGTGCACAGCCACACGTCGACGGGCTTGATCCCGCCCGGGAAGTACGCGCCGGCGGGCGAGGCGATGAGGACGTAGGTGTACTCCGCCGAGGGCCGCACCCCCAGCCCGACCTCTGTGGCGATCATGAACGGGCGCAGGTAGACGGACTCCTCGCCCCCAGCCGGTGGCACCCATTCCCGGTCGGCCGCGAGCAGCTCGCTCAGCGAGGCGAGGAACAGCTCGGCGGGTAGCTCCGCCATCGCCAGCCGCGACGCCGAGGTGCGGAACCGGGCCGCGTTCGCGTCGGGGCGAAACGATGCCACGGAGCCGTCGGGCTGCCGGTAGGCCTTGAGCCCTTCGAAGATCTCCTGCCCGTAGTGCAGCACCATCGACGCCGGGTCGAGCTGCAGCGGCCCGTACGGCTTCACCACCGCGTCGTGCCAGCCCCGGTCCGCGGTCCACGTGATCGTGACCATGTGGTCGGTGAAGTGCCGGCCGAACCCGGGGTCGGCGACGATCTCCGCGCGCCGGGCGGCGGCCGTCGGCGCGGGGTGGGGGATGCGGGTGAACTGCGCGCTCATGGTGCGACGGTACTGGGCGGTGCAACATACTGGGCGGGCAAACAGTCGGAAGTCCGAGCGTCACCGCACGTGCGACTCCACGAACGGTGGCTTGACAACGGTGCACTCCAGCGGGCGGCCCCGGACGTCGACGGTCACGGTGTCGTCGGGCCCGACCCCGGACGCGGTGTCGATCAGCGCGAGCGCGATGCCGGCCCGGAGCGTCGGCGAGAACGTGCCGGACGTCGTCAGGCCGACCCGTTCCCCGCCCACCAGGACGTCCATGCCTGCGCGGGGCACTCCCCGGCCGGTGGCCCGCAGCCCGCGCAGCCGCCGCGCGGGGCCCGCCTTCCCGGGGTCCGCCTTCTCGGCGAGCAGCGCGTCGCGTCCCCAGAACTCCGGCTTGGTCCAGCCCACGGCCCAGCTGCTGCCGGCCTGGACGGGCGAGATGTCGATCGAGAGATCCTGGCCGTGCAGCGGGTAGCCCATCTCCGTGCGCAGCGTGTCACGCGCGCCGAGCCCGGCCGCGCGGCCGCCGAGCGGGGCCGCCGCGGCCAGCAGCGCGTCCCAGATCCGGGGCGCGTCCGTGGCGGCGACGAGCAACTCGAAGCCGCGCTCACCCGTGTAGCCGGTGCGGCACACGCGGATCTGCGCGACGTCGGCGAAGGCCATGTAGTCCAGGGCCGGGATGCTCCCGAGCACGGCGTCGACGACGTCGAGCGAGCGAGGGCCCTGCACGGCGAGCACGGCCAGGTCCCGATGCCGGTCGGTGACGGAGACGCCGTCGGGTGCCGCGTTCCGCAGCAGTTGCCCGACCCGCGCGGCGTTGGCGGCGTTCGGCACGGCCAGCACGTCGTCCGGGCCCGCGAGATAGACGATGATGTCGTCGACGACGCCGCCCTCGGGCGTGCAGCACAGTGTGTACTGGGCGTGCCCGGGCTCGATCATGTCCAGGTCCGCCGACAGGCACCGGTTCACGAACCCGGCAGCGCCCGGACCGGTGATCGCGAGCTTGCCGAGGTGGCTGACGTCGAAGATCCCGACTGCCTCGCGCACGGCGGTGTGCTCGGCGACGGTGCCGTCCGGGTAGGAGATCGGCATCGCCCAGCCACCGAACGCGCCGAGGGTGGCTCCGAGCGCGGTGTGCCGGGCGTGCAGCGGGCTGGTCAGGAGATCGTCCACACCCCGGACCCTACTGATGGCCCGCTAGGGCTGTGGCCGGCCCAGCACCGTGCACGCCGTCCAGCCGACCAGCAGCGCGCCGGCGGTGACGAGCACCTGCGTGACCGGCAGCAGCACCGCGAGCCCGACGCAGAGCACCAGGCCGAGCACCGCGATCCACCTCGGCCAGCGTCGCTGGGCCACGGGCAACCGCAGCGCTGCGACGTTGATCACCGCGTAGTAGACGAGCACGGAACAGGCCGACAGCGCGATCGCGGCGGCGGGGCCGACGAAGAAGGCCACCCCGATCGCCACGATCCCGCCCGCGACATCGGCCCGCCACGGCGTCCCTCTGGGCCCGATGGCCGCCAGTCCCTCGGGCAGCTCGCCGCGCCGCGCCATCGCCAGCGACGTGCGGCTGACCCCGACGAGTACCGACAGCAGTGCCGAGCCCGCGGCGACGGCCGCGCCGATGCGGACCAGGACACCCAGTGCCGGCGCCTGCCCGGCGTCGACGAGTGCGACCAGCGGGGACGCCTCGAGTGCGAGCCGGTCCGGTCCGAGCCCGACCAGCAACGCCGCCGCGACGAGCAGGTAGGTGACGAGTGCGATGCCCAGCGCGAGGGCGATGGCCCGGCGCAGGGTGCGGGAGGGATCGCGGACCTCCTCGCCGAGCGTGGCGATCCGGGCGTACCCGGCGAACGCGAAGAACACCAGCCCGGCCGCGGACACCACGCCGAACACGCCGCCCCGGACCGTGAGGCCGAGCGGGGGCGCGGCCGCGGAGGCGACCTCGACACCGCCCGCACCGAGGAGTCCGGTGACCACGACGACCAGCAGCACCGCGAGCGTGCCACCCACCAGTGCGTACGCACCACGGGCCGTCCACCGCACACCGGAGATGTTCACGGCGGTGACGGCGACGATCACGAGGATCGCGGCCGGCAGGGGTGCCGACGGCAGCACGTACCCACCGAACACACCCGCCGCGGCCGCCGCGGAGGCCGTCTTCCCGACCAGGAACGCGACGCCCGCGAGCCGGCCGGCACCCGGTGAGAGCCGTTCGCGGCCGTAGACGTAGCCCCCGCCGCTCTCCGGATGGGCGACGGCGAGGTCGGCCGTGGAGGCCGCGTTGCAGGCCGCGACGATCCCGGCGAGCACGACCGCGGCCAGCAGCCACGACCCGGCGGCTGCCGCGGCCGGGCCCCACACGGCGAAGACGCCGGTGCCGAGCATCGCCGCCAGGCCCAGTACGACCGCGTCGGACGTACCGAGCCGTCGCTCGACGCTGGAGGACACGGCGTCCACCCTTGCACCCGGGCCTGCCTGATCCGGGTGCGCACCGGTGTCATTAGCATCTCGAAGCGGTCTCGCCCCGGGACACATCGGGAGTCCCGATGTGTCCCGAAGCATCTCGACATCGAGAGGAACGACGTGGTCCCCACCGAACTGCACCTGGCTTCCGGCTCACCCGCCACCGCCGAGGCGGACGCCGTGGTGGTCGGGCTGCTGCCCGCCACCGACGGCGACGGGCCGCCCCGCCTCGCCACCGGCGCGGACGAGCTGGACGCGGCGTTCGAGGGCGGGCTGGCCGCGTTGCTCGCCGTCACCGGCGCCACCGGCAAGGCCGACGAGGTCGTGAAGGTCGCCACCCGCGGTGCGGTCACCGCGCCGCTGCTGGTGGCCGTCGGGCTGGGGAAGCCCGGTACGGACGGCATCCCGCGTGCCGACCAGGTGCGGCGGGCCTCGGGGGCCGCCGCCCGTGCGCTCGCGGGCACCGCGCACGCCGTGAGCACGCTGGGCCGGATCGACCTCGCGGCCGCCGCCGAGGGCACCCTGCTGGGTGCCTACACGTTCACGTCCTACCGGTCGAACGGCCACGGACGGAAGCCCGTCGCACGCGTCGACCTCCTGGGCGGCGACGCCGACGCCGAGGCGACGCTCAGGACGGCCGCGGCCGTCGGGAACGCGGTACGGACGGCCCGGGACCTGGTCAACACCCCGCCCAACGACCTGTTCCCCGAGTCGTTCGCGGCGCGGGCGCGGGAGCTCGCCGAGGCCGCGGGCGTCGAGGTCGAGGTGCTCGACGAGGCCGCGCTGGCCGCGGGCGGTTTCGGGGGTGTGCTCGGGGTCGGGCAGGGCTCGTCGCGCAAGCCGCGGCTCCTGCGGCTGACCTGGGCGGGCGGCGCCCGGGCGGGTGCGCAGGCGGACGGGCACGCGGCGCTGCCGAAGGTCGCGCTCGTCGGCAAGGGCATCACGTTCGACACCGGCGGCATCTCGATCAAGCCCGCCGCGAACATGGACCACATGACCTCCGACATGGGAGGCGCCGCGGCCGTCATCGCGACGACGGTGCTGGCCGCCCGGCTGGGACTGCCGGTCGCGATCACCGCGACCGTGCCGATGGCGGAGAACATGCCCTCCGACACCGCCTACCGGCCCGGCGACGTGCTGCGCATGTACGGCGGCAGGACCGTCGAGGTGCTCAACACCGACGCCGAGGGCCGGCTCATACTGGCCGACGCGATCGTCCGCGCGGCCGAGGACTCCCCCGACTACCTGATCGAGACCTCGACGCTGACAGGGGCCCAGCAGGTGGCGCTCGGGATGCGCACGATGGGCGTCATGGGCACCGACGACTTCCGCGACCGGGTCGCCGCGCACGCCCGCGCCACCGGTGAGGACGGCTGGGCCATGCCGCTGCCCGAGCACATGCGCTCCGAGCTCGACTCCCGCGTCGCCGACCTCGCCAACGTCACCGGCGCCCGCTGGGGCGGCATGCTCGTGGCCGGCACGTTCCTGCGCGAGTTCGTGCCCGACGGCCTCCCGTGGGCCCACCTCGACATCGCCGGCCCGTCCTTCCACTCCGGCGGTCCCTACGGCTACACCGCGAAGGGCGGTACCGGCGTCCCGGTCCGCACCCTCTGGTCGGTGCTCACCGACATCGCCGAGAACGGCTGACGCGGAGGTCGACGGTACGCGCGGAGCTGCCGTCGACCACCCGCCCGCGGCGCGGGTCAGGTCGCGGGCGTCACCGATCGAGGTCCCGACGCCGGTCGCGCTCGCGCAGGATCTTCTGGCGGGCGTCGTGGTCGCGCATCCGCTGCGGGTAGCCCACGAGCTGCACGTCGTAGACCGGGATCTTGAGCGAGCGGGCGAGCTTGCGCGCTCCGTCGGGGCCGGGGACGCGCCGCCGCGTCCACTCCCCGTCCCCCGCGACGAGCAGCATCGTCGTCCCGGTCACCGTCGTGCGCGGCTCGACGAACGCCTCGACGCCCCGGTGGGCACCCGCCCATGTCCGCAGGTGCTTCTCGTCCTCGCCGTCGGCGTCCCGGACCGTGCCGGGTCGCCTTCTGCGCAGCTTGTCCAGCAGGCCCACCGTTACCCACCTCCGTCCTGTTCCCGCCAACGCACGGCGACGGCCATTCTCTCCCGGCCGGGGCCAGGCCCCGCATGTGCCCTCGGCTGGTGACAAGATGGATCCGGCGGCGTGCCGTGCCGCATGACGAAGACGATTCGTGAGGGAGTCATCCGTGCCCGATCACAACGCGGACCTGGTCGTACTCGGCGGCGGATCGGGCGGCTACGCCTGTGCGCTGCGGGCGGCGGAGCTGGGGATGTCCGTCGTGCTGATCGAGAAGGACAAGCTCGGCGGCACCTGCCTGCACTACGGCTGCATCCCCACCAAGGCGCTGCTGCACGCCGCCGACGTGGCCGACGCCGCGCGTGACGGCGACAAGATCGGCGTCAAGAGCTCGCTGGCCGGCATCGACATGGCCGGGGTGAACTCCTACAAGGACGGCGTCGTCGCGCGGCTCTACAAGGGACTGCAGGGGTTGATCAAGTCCCGCAAGATCACCGTGGTCGAGGGCACCGGGCGGTTCGAGGGCCCGAACGCCGTGGTCGTCACCACCTCCGACGGATCGAGCGAGCGCTACGTCGGCACGAAGGTCGTGCTCGCCACCGGCAGTTACTCCAGGACGCTGCCCGGCCTCGACATCGGCGGCCGCATCATCAGCAGCTACGAGGCCATCCACCTCGACGACGTCCCGAAGCGGATCGTGATCCTCGGCGGCGGTGTGATCGGCGTCGAGTTCGCGTCGGTGTTCCGCAGCTTCGGCTCCGAGGTCACGATCGTCGAGGCGCTGCCGCGGCTGGTCCCCAGCGAGGACGAGTTCGCCTCCAAGCTGCTCGAACGCGCCTTCCGCCGCCGTAAGATCACCTTCAAGACCGGCGTGCGGTTCACCGGCGCCAAGCAGAGCGACGACGCCGTGACCGTCTCGTTGGAGTCCGGCGAGGAGATCGAGGCCGACCTGCTGCTCGTCGCCGTCGGCCGGGGTCCCAACACCGCCGAGACCGGCTTCGCCGAAGCGGGCGTGGAGATGGAGCGCGGTTTCGTCCTCGCCGACGAGCGGCTGCGCACGAACCTGCTCGGCGTCTACGCCCTCGGTGACATCGTCCCCGGCCTGCAACTGGCCCACCGGGGCTTCGCACAGGGCATCTTCGTCGCCGAGGAGATCGCGGGGCTCAACCCGCCGGTCATCGACGAGACCGGCATCCCGCGCGTCACCTACTGCGAGCCCGAGGTCGCCTCCGTCGGGCTCTCCGAGGAGCAGGCGCGCGAGAAGTACGGCGAGATCCAGACCCTGACCTACGACCTCGGCGGGAACGGCAAGAGCCAGATCCTGCAGACGCAGGGCGCGATCAAGTTGATCAAGTCGGGTGCACTGGGCACCGCGGGGCCCGTCGTCGGCATCCACATGGTCGGCGCCCGTGTCGGCGAGCTCATCGGCGAGGCCCAGCTGGTCTACAACTGGGACGCGCAGGCCGAGGACGTCGCCGCGCTCGTCCACGCACACCCCACCCAGAGCGAGGCGTTCGGCGAGGCGCACCTCGCGCTGGCCGGCAAGCCGCTGCACAGCCACAGCTGATCCGGCGCAGTCCCGAACCCCGATCCCGCGTAGTCAGAGGAGCTCGACCCGACATGGCCTTCTCCGTCCAGATGCCCGCCCTCGGTGAGAGTGTCACCGAGGGCACCGTCACCCGGTGGCTCAAGCAGGAGGGCGACCGGGTCGAGGTCGACGAACCCCTGCTCGAGGTCTCCACCGACAAGGTCGACACCGAGATCCCCTCCCCCGCCTCCGGCGTGCTGCAGCGGATCGTCGCCGGCGAGGACGAGACGGTCGAGGTGGGTGGCGAGCTCGCCGTGATCGGTGACGGGACCGAGTCGGGTGGGCAGGCCCCGGCCGCGCCCGCCCCCGAGGCGGAGGCCCCCGCCGATGCCACACCCGCAGCCGAGCCCGGCGGAGCCGGGTCCGGCGGAGCCGAGCCGATGGCCGCCGAGGCGAAGGCCTCCGGGCCCAACACGGACGACGAACCGGCTGCAGCACCCCGGGCAGCCGCGCAACCAACCGCCTCGGGCACCGCCGTCACCATGCCGGAGCTGGGCGAGAGCGTCACCGAAGGCACCGTCACGCGCTGGCTCAAGCAGGTCGGCGACGCCGTCGCGGTCGACGAGCCGCTGCTCGAGGTCTCCACCGACAAGGTCGACACCGAGATCCCCTCGCCGGTCGCCGGCACGCTTCTGGAGATCACCGCGCCCGAGGACGAGACCGGCGCCGTCGGCGGCCGGCTCGCCATGATCGGCGACGCCGTGGCCGACGCCGCCCCCGCACCGCAGGAGTCCGCCCCCGCACCGCAGGAGTCCGCGACTGCTCCCGCCGCACCGCCGGCCGACGCCGACACGCCCTCGCAGCCGACAGCCGAGCAGCCCTCCGCCAACGGGCGGGCGGAGCCGCAGGCCGGCGCCGAGGAGCCTGCAGGCGGTGAGCCGGAACGCGGTGAGCCGGAACGCGGCGACGCGGGCAGTGGCGGCCCCACCGGCGCGCCGTACGTCACGCCGCTGGTGCGCAGGCTGGCCGCGGAGAACGACGTGGACCTCTCGACCCTCACCGGATCCGGTGTCGGTGGTCGGATCCGCAAGCAGGACGTCCTGGCGGCGGCCGAGGCGAGGGCGCCGCAACCCGTGTCCGCCGCGCCCGCTCCGGCGGCCGCACCGGCGGGTACCGCGCCGTCCGCCCCGAAGGCCCCCGCCAAGCCTGCGCCGGGAGCACCCCAGCCGGGGACGACGGTGAAGATGCCGCGCCTGCGCCAGGTGATCGCACAGCGCATGAGCGAGTCGCTGCGGGTGTCCGCGCAGCTCACCACCGTGCAGGAGGTGGACGTCACCCGCGTCGCGCACCTCCGGGCCCGGGCGAAGGTCGAGTTCGAACGGCGCGAGGGTGTCAAGCTGACGTACCTGCCGTTCTTCGTCAAGGCCACGATCGAGGCGCTCAAGGCGTTCCCGCAGGTCAACTCGTCGATCAACGAGGAGAGCAGGGAGGTGACCTACCACGGCGCCGTGCATCTCGCCGTCGCGGTGGACACGCCTCGCGGGCTCCTCGTCCCGGTGATCAGGGGAGCCGAGGACCTCAACATCGCAGGCATCGCGCGCCGGATCGCCGACGTCGCGGCCCGCACGCGGGACAACAAGATCAGCCCGGACGAGCTCTCGGGTGGCACGTTCACGATCACCAACATCGGCAGCGCCGGCGCGTTGTTCGACACGCCGATCATCAACCAGCCGCAGGTCGGGATCCTCGGCACCGGAGTGATCACGAAGCGGCCCGTCGTGGTCACCGGGCCCGACGGCGACGATGTCATCGCCGTCCGCTCGATGTGCTTCCTGCCGCTGACCTACGACCACCGCCTGGTCGACGGCGCCGACGCGGGCCGGTTCCTCAGCGCGATCAAGGCCCGCCTCGAGGAAGGTGCGTTCGAAGCCGACCTCGGTCTGTGAGGCCGCCCGCGGGCCCCCCCCACCGCGGGCCGCGGGCGCCGCCGTGCGGGGGGGGGCCCCCGGCCGCCCCGGGGGCCCCCCCCCTCACGGCGGCCCC
>JAJAZD010000056.1 GCA_026785945.1 Pseudonocardia sp.
CCCCCCCCCCCCCCCCCCCCCCCCCCCCCCCCCCCCCCCCCCCCCCCCCCCCCCCCCCCCCCCCCCCCCCCCCCCCCCCCCCCCCCCCCCCCCCCCCCCCCCCCCCCCCCCCCCCCCCCCCCCCCCCGCCCCCCCCCCCCCCCCCCCCCCCCCCCCCCCCCGCCCCCCGGGCGCGCCCCCCCCCCCCCCCCCCCCCCCCCCCCCGGGCCCGGCGGACGACAGCCCGACGGACGACAGCCCGACGGACGACAGCCCAGCGACGACCGGTGCCACGTATGGCGGCGCCACTGTGGACGAAACGATCGCTGCCCCGACGCCGGAAGCGCAACCGGTCCTCGCCGAACTCGCCGACCAGCACGGCGACCCGTTGGGCTCGACCGCATCCGACGCTTAGCCGGCCCGACCCCGCCCGGCTTTCCGGCGTGACGGGTCCGGACGGCAGGTAACCCGCGCGACCCCAATGCCACCCCCCGATGCCACCCCCCGATGCTCCGGACGTCGCCGTTGCTCTACCGTGATGGTCCGGTCACAGGCTGTCCCGAGAAGTGACCCTTTCGGGTAACGGACTTACGGCGACCGGCGAGGGAGGATCATCGGGGGCGGCGACGGGCTGGGAGTCAGTATGAGCGCACCACCTACCGAGCGGACCATGCTGCCACGCGCGGCGGTGCTCGTGGTCGGCGTCTTCGGTGCGCTCGTGCTCCTGCTCCCGGCCGAGCTGGTCCCGGCTCGGGTCCTGCTCACCGATCTGTCCAACCTGGCCGCCGCGGCGCTGGCCACGGCGTGCACGGCGTGGCGGGCCACGCGATCGGTCGCCCGGTACCGCGGGTCATGGTTCGCGCTCTCGGCGGGATGCGGCATGTGGACCGCCGGCCAGGTCGTCTGGATCTGGCTGACGAGAGCGGAGATCTACTCGTTCCCGTCGCCCGCCGACGTCGAGTTCCTGCTCTTCCCCGTCCTGGCCTGCCTGGCCCTGCTGCTGCACCCGACCGAGGGTGCGGCCGATCGGGTCCGGCGCGTACTCGATGCGGTGATGACCAGCCTGGCGGTGGGGCTGGTCATCTGGAGGGTCGCGCTGGGGGCCGTGGTCCGGGCGGCCTCCGCGGACGAGACGCTCAGCAGCGCCGTGACCATCGCCTACCCGGCGCTCGACGTGCTGTTGCTGGTGCTCACGGTACTGACCCTCACGAGGTCGCCCGACGCCCGGCTCTCGCTCGGGCTGGTGACAGCGGGCCTGGTGGCGTTCAGCGTCGCCGACATCACGTTCGTGTACCAGCAGGTCACGGGAACCGACGATCTCAGCCCGGTCGACCTGGGCTGGGGTGTGGGGTTCGCGTGCATCGCGCTGGCCGCGCTGACCCGGCAGGTGCGCCCCCGCGACCCGTTCACGACACCGATCGGGGCGCCCGTCACCGGTTTCCTGCCCTACGTCCCGGTCACCGCGGCGCTGACCCTGTCCGTGGTGCCGCAGTTGCAGGGCAAGCCGCCGCCGTTCGACGAGCTGATCGTCGCCATCGCGCTGGTCGTGCTGCTGCTCGCCCGGCAGTACCTGACGCTTCGACAGAACTGGCGCCTGGCGACCCAGCTCGCAGCCAGGGAGTCGCAGCTGCGTCACCAGGCCTTCCACGACGCGCTGACCGGGCTGGCCAACCGAGCGCTGTTCCGGGACCGTCTCGAGCACGCCGTCGACCTGCATGCCCGTGATCTGCGTCCGGTCTCGGTGCTGTTCTTCGACCTCGACGACTTCAAGGTCGTCAACGACACCCTGGGCCATGCCGCCGGCGACGACCTGCTGATCCGGGTGTCGGAGCGGCTGCGGGGCGCGGTCCGACCAGGCGACACCGTCGCCCGGTTGGGAGGCGACGAGTTCGCCCTGCTGCTGGAGGACGGTGCCGACCCCTTCACCGCCGCCGCCCGGATCACCGGGGCGTTGCGGACGCCCTTCGACATCGCGGGCCAGCACGTCGAGGTCCCGGTGAGTGTCGGAGTGGTCGAGCTGGCCCCGTCCGACACCGCGGTCAGTGCCGACGAGCTCCTCGCCCGCGCCGACACCGCCATGTATGCCGCCAAACGTTCGGGCAAGGCCAGGATCGTCGCCCACACCGCCGGGATGAGCCTGGTCGAGCTCGAGGACCAGCGGCTGCGCACCGTTCTGCGGCGCGCGATCGCCGGGGGCGACATCGGGCTGGCCTACCAGCCGATCGTCGATCTCGGTTCCGGCAGGATCGTCGCGCTGGAGGCGCTCGCCCGCTGGCGCCACGACGGCACCGACGTACCACCGGCCACCTTCATCGACGCCGCCACCCGCACCGGGGTGCTGAACGAACTGACCGACGCCCTGTTGGCGGAGGCCTGCGCCCAGCTCGCGGACTGGACGGCAGGGCGGTCGGACGGCAACCAATTGGCGGTACACGTCAACATCGCCCCGTCACAGCTGGTCGTACCCGAGTTCCTGCGGACCGTCACCGATCTGGTCGCCGCCCACCGGCTTCAGCGGGGCCAACTCGTCCTGGAGATCACCGAGTCCGGTCTCGTTGCCGACCTCACCGCCGCACAGGCCGCGCTGACCGTGCTCCGCCGCGCCGGCGTCGCGGTCTCGCTCGACGACTTCGGCGTCGGGTACTCGTCACTGAGCCGCCTGAACGAGATCGAGATCGACTCCGTGAAGATCGACCGCTCCTTCCTCGACCGGATCGACTCCGACCCCCGCCGGGCCGCGTTCCTGCGCGGTCTGCTCAGGCTCGCCCAGGACATCTCCCTGCCCGTCATCGCCGAGGGCGTCGAACTACCCGGTCAGCTCGCCGAGCTGAGGCGCCTCGGCTGCACATTGGCCCAGGGCTACCTCCTCGGCCGCCCCGCGTTCGCCCCGGCCACCACCGCGCGGCTCGACCTGCAGCGACCCGTCCCGTCCCGCTGACCGGTCGAGGTCGGTACCGACCAGGGATTGACCAGCCACGGCAGATGGTCTACCCGTTGACGGCGGGCCGGTCGCCGACGCCGGCCCCCTACAGCGCGGGGGGTACAGCATGAGCGTCTTCCGGACCAAGTCCGTCGAGCAGTCGATCAGGGACACCGAGGAGCCGGAACACCGGCTGCGGAAGGACCTGTCGGCCCTGGACCTCACCGTGTTCGGGGTCGGTGTCATCATCGGAACCGGCATATTCGTCCTGACCGGGGTCGCTGCGAACGAGGTCGCCGGTCCGGCCGTGGCCCTGTCGTTCGTCGCGGCCGCGGTCGCATGCGCGCTCGCCGCGCTGTGCTACGCGGAACTGGCCTCCACCGTGCCGGTGGCGGGCAGTGCCTACACGTTCTCCTACGCCACACTCGGCGAGCTGGTCGCGTGGATCATCGGGTGGGACCTGATCCTGGAGTTCATCATCGGCGGTGCCGTGGTGGCCGTCGGCTGGTCGCAGTACTTCGCGGCGATGCTGGAGACGTTCGGGCTGCAGCTGCCCGCCGCGATCTCCGGCCAGGACGGTGCGTTCAACCTGCCGGCGGTGGTCGTCGTGCTGCTGCTCACCGGCATCCTCGTGGTGGGGATCAAGCTCTCGGCCCGGTTCAACGCCATCGTGGTGGCGATCAAGGTCGCCGTCGTGCTGTTCGTGATCGCCGCCGGGTTGTTCTTCGTCAACGGCGCCAACTACAGCCCGTTCGTCCCGCCCTCGGAGCCCGCCGAGGCGACGAGCGGCGGCAACGCGACCCTGGTCGAGGCGGTCTTCGGGCAGGCGCCGGCCAACTTCGGGGTGAGCGGGATCTTCGCTGCCGCGGCTCTGGTGTTCTTCGCCTACATCGGCTTCGACATCGTCGCGACCGCCGCCGAGGAGACCCGGAACCCGCAGCGGGACGTGCCGCGCGGGATCATCGGGTCCCTGGCCATCTGCGCGGTTCTCTACGTCGCGGTCTCGCTGGTGGTCGTCGGCATGCAGCGCTACACCGACCTCGACACCGAGGCCCCGCTGGCGGCGGCCTTCCAGTCCGTCGGACAGCCGATCTTCGCGAACTTCATCACCCTCGGCGCGCTCGCCGGCCTCACCTCGGTGATGATGATCCTGATGCTGGGCCAGAGCCGGGTGGCCTTCGCGATGAGCCGCGACGGCCTGCTCCCGCGTGGCCTGTCCGCAGTGCACCCGCGGTTCGGCACCCCGTACCGGATCACGATCATCGTCGGCGTGGTCATCGCGGTCCTGGCGGGCTTCATCCCCTTGGAGGAGCTCGCCGAACTGGTCAACATTGGCACCTTGTTCGCGTTCGTGCTGGTCTCGGTGGCCGTCGTCGTGCTGCGCCGAACCCAGCCCGACCTCCCGCGCTCGTTCCGGACCCCGCTGGTCCCGTTCGTCCCGATCCTCGCCGTGCTGTCGTGCATTACGCTGATGTTGTTCCTCACCGTGAACACCTGGGCGAGGTTCCTGATCTGGATGGCGATCGGGCTCGTCGTGTACTTCCTGTACAGCCGCAAGCACAGCCGCCTCGCCCGGGCCGACGGGGGCCTGACGCCGGCACGCGACGGCGCGCAGTCGCCTCCGTCGTCGGGTGCCGTACCGCCGGACTGACCCGGTCCGGACGCGTCCGCGCCGCCCACATCGCGATGATGCTCGCGACGGCGACGAAGCCGCCCACGAGCAGGATCATGGCCGCAGCGCACGATGTTCGTCGCGGACGGGCGCGCCAGAGGTCCGGCTCCGATCACGGGTGGGCGCTCGACGCCGACAGCCCCCTGGGCGCCCGCCGAGGCGCTGGTCGAGGCCGCGGTGGGTGCACGGACCAGGACCCGGTCCACGTCGGGTGGCCGTCTCTGCGAGTGGAGGATCAGCGCGAGGGCAGCGAGCGGTCACCGCGGCGAACGACATGAGCAGCACCGGTTCGGCGGCACGCTGGTTGAGCAACGTCCCGGCGGCGGCCGAGGGCATCCCGACGGCCCCGAAAGCGAGGCCGGTCCGCCACAGGACGAGGCCGCCGCGAACCCGGGCGAGCACGCCGACCACCGCCGTGATGCCGACGATGACGACACCCCCGACGTGAAGGGGCGCGATCCGTAGCCCGATCGGGCTACGGCAGGCTCCACTTCTGGTTGGCGCCGCCGTAGCAGTCCCAGATGTGGATCTGGCGCCCGTCGACCGAGCTGTTCCCCGAGACGTCCAGGCAGCGGCCCGAGGCCGGGTTCACCACCGAGCCGTCGGCCTGCGCGGACCAGGCCTGCGCCCCGCTGCCGTTGCACGTCCACAGCTGCACCCTCGTGCCGTTCGCGGTCCCCGCCGCCGCCACGTCCAGGCACTTGCCCAGTCCGCGGACCGTGCCGTCCGGGTTCACCGTCCACTCCTGCGCGGCACTGCCGTTGCAGGTGTACAGCTGCACCTTCGTCCCGTCGGCCGTGCCGGCGCCCGCCACGTCCAGGCACTTCCCGGCCAACCCCACGACGGGCCCGACACCCCCGCCACCACCACCCGCGGGGGTGGTGAGGGTGAGGTCGTCGACGTCGAACAGGCCGCTGCCGGAACCGGTGAACGTCAGGTAGAGGTCCTGCGGACCCGACGGCACCCCGGACAAGGCGGCGGAGATGTCGGCGAACGTGGTCCAGCCGCCGGTGTTGGGCACGACCACCGAGCCCAGCAGCGGACCGGTGACCGATCCGGTCCGCACCCCGATGGTGCCACCGGCACCGCCGGAGACCACCCGCGCCGACACGGACGTGACGCCGGTGAGATCGACGCCGCTGTAGGCGGCCCAGTCGCCCGGATCGACGTAGCCGAGCGTCTGGCCGTTGTGGGCCACCGCCTTGGGGAAGGCCTGCACGCCCGCGGCCGCGCTGAAGGACTCGGCCTGGATCGTCGTGGCGCCGCCCGGGATGATGCCCAGCTCCTTCACCCGGACGTTGCGGAACGACACGTCGTCACCGGCGCCGTGGTTCTGCAGGCCGATGTGCCCCGCCAGGTCCCGGGTGGCCGACCTGCTCGTGAAGTCGTTGACCCGCACGCCGTTGAGGAACACCTGCAGCCGCGGGCCCTCGACGCGCAGCTCGTAGGTGTTCCACTCCCCCGGCGGGTTCAGCGCCGCGTCCCGCGCCGCGGTGTCCGCCGACCGGAACCCGTACACCGCCCCGGTGGTGCGGTCCGCGGAGTCCGTCGCGTCGATCTGGACCTCGTAGCCGTTGTCCACCGCCGAGTACGGGTCGCTCGAGGGCGGGAAGCCGAGGAAGACCCCCGAGTTGTCGTCGCCGTCGGCCTTCCAGTCGAGCTTGAGCGAGTAGTCGGTGTAGGCCTTCGCGGTGTACCAGTACAGACCCAGGCCCCCGACGGTCCTGAGCGTGGCATCCGAGTCGGTGAAGCCGCCCGGTCCGGCCTGCGACCAGCCGGCGGTCGAACCGTCGTAGATGCTCGTGTAGCCGGTCTCGGGGCGACAGTCCGCGTCGGCCTGCCCGGCGGCGTAGCGGATGCCGCCCAGCAGGTGCGCCCGGAACCCCGGCTCGGCGTACGAGGCCTCGGTGTGGCCGCCGCCGGTGTAGAACGAGCGGCCGCCACCGTAGGTCGTGCACCAGACGATCGGATGGTCGGAGCCCATGGAGCCCCCGGAGTACGACGACTCGTCGAGCGTGGCGAGCACCCGGGCCGATGAGCGCGGGTTGGACGAGTAGTCGTACCACTCGTCGGTGCGGCTCCAGGTCCGCGGCAGGTGCGCCGTGGCCGGGTGGGCGCGGTCCACGACCGTGATCCCCGCCGGTTGGATCGCGGGGTGGGAGGCGAACCGGGCGCCCACCAGCCCGGCGTAGAACGGCCAGCCGTACTCGGTGTCGGCGGCGGCGTGGACCCCGACGAAGCCCTTGCCGGAGCCGAGGTAGGACTCGAACGCCGCCTGCTGGCCGTCGTCGAGCACGTCGCCGGTGGTGTTGAGGAAGACGACGGTCTCGTACCGCGCGAGGTTGCCGGCCGTGAAGGCGCCGGCGTCCTCCGTGGCGGTGACGGTGAAGCCGTTCGCCGTCCCGAGGTCCCGGATGGCCTGGGTGCCGACCGCTATGGCGGCGTGGCGGAACCCGGCGGTCTTGGAGAAGACGAGGACGTCGTGGGGCGTGTCGGCGGCAGCGGCAGGGGCGGCGAGGGTGGTGGAGGCGATCACGGCCAACACGGCTGCGGCCGCGGCGAGGGCCGGCCTGAGGGGACTGCGGCTGAGGGGACTGCGGCGGGGACTGCGGACGAGTGGACCGGGCATGGTGCTCTCCTTCGGTGGAGGTCACGCGAGGAATGAGGGGTGCACCGGTCCCGGCTCCGGGCCGGGACCGGTGCGGTGACCTACGGCAGGGTCCACTTCTGGTTGTCGCCGCCGTAGCAGTCCCAGATGTGGATCTGCTGGCCGTCGACCGCCTGGTTCTGCGACACGTCCAGGCACCGGCCCGACGCCGGGTTGCGCACCGAACGGTCGCCCTGCGGCGACCAGGTCTGCGCGCCCGTGCCGTTGCACGTCCACAGCTGCACCTTGGTGCCGTTGACCGTGCCGGCACCGGCCGTGTCCAGGCACTTGCCCAGTGCGCGCAGTGTGCCGTCCGGTGCCACCGTCCATCGCTGGGCCGCCGTGGCGTTGCAGGCGTAGAGCTGCACCTTCGTCCCGTCGGCGGTCCCGGCCGCGGCCACGTCCAGGCACTTGCCGCCCAGACCCACCACCGGTCCGGCACCGCCGCCACCGGACGTACCGGTGGTGAAGGTGAACGAGTCGACGTCGAACAGTGCCCCGCTGCCGCCCGCGAACGTCAGGTAGAGCGTGGTGGTGCCCGCAGGTGCGCCGGTCAGCGACCCGGTCACCGTCGCGAACGTCTCCCAGCTCCCCGTCGATGTCACCGTGGCCGAACCGAGCACGGGGCCCGTCGCCGAGCCGGCGCGCACCTGCACGGTGCCGCCGCTGCCGTTCGACGACACCCGCGCGGCGAACGAGGCCACGTCGCCCATCCGGTAGGGCGTGAAGGCGATCCAGTCGCCGTTGCCGATGTCCCCGACCGTCCGACCGCCCTCGGCCGTCGCCTTGCTGAACAGGTTGACCCCCGACGAGGTCGCGAAGTGCTCGGCCTGGCGCTTGCGCGGTTGGAGGGTGTGCTGTGTGTGCGTGGTGAGACCGCCGGCGTCGGTGTACTCGGCGTCGAAGACCGCGAAGATGTTCGCCGCCTCGTCGTGCTCACCGTCGACGGGGATGGTGATCGAGCCGGAGCAGCCGGTCGCGTTGGTGATCTGGTGGCCGTGGCTGTCGTGGCCCAGCACGTAGGTCATGGTGACCCCGGAGCAGTCGATCGCGCCGTCCTCGGGGTCGGTGACCGCCACCGTGTAGGGAACCGTGTCGCCGTAGGAGAACAGCTGCCCGTTGCCGGGCGTGGAGATCGTGACCGTCGGCGCGGTGTTGCCGACGCCGATCTGCACGTTCGCGGTGCCCGTAGCGCCCTGCGGGTCGGTGACCGTCAGCGTCACGCCGTAGGTGCCGTTGCTCGTGAAGGTCTTCGACGGGTTCGCGGCCGTCGAGGTGGTCCCGTCACCGAAGGTCCAGGCGTAGCTCAGCGCCCCGCCCTCGGGATCCGCCGACCCGGCCGAGGAGAAACTCACCGCCAGCGGGGCCTGGCCCGAGGTCGGGGTGCCCGCGGCGACAGCGGTGGGGGCCTGGTTGCCGCCGGCGACGTAGTCGTAGCGGTAGAGAGCGGAGTTCGCGTCGCCGTTGAAGTAGCCGGTGCCGTAGTCCAGGACGTAGAGCGAGCCGTCGGGCCCGAACGCCGTGTCCATGATCTGCTTGCCGCCCCAGGGGAAGTTGCCGATCTCCCCCACCGAGCCGCCCGCGCCGACGTGGACGGGCTTGATCCAGCCGCGGCCCAGCTCCCCGGCGAAGAAGTGTCCCTCGAACGACTGCGGGAACTTGCTGGTGGAGGCGGATCCGGCGTCGTAGCGGTACACCGGGCCCGCCATCGGCGACTCCGAGCCGCTGCCGAACTCCGGCGGGCTGCCCGCGTCGCCCGCGTAGCGGATCCACGACGCCCGGGCCGCGGGCAGCGTGGACAGGCCGGTGTTGCGGAACGAGTTGTTCGTCGGCCCGCCGGCGCAGTCGTACTTCGCGCCCGCGGTACCGGCGGCGAAGTTCCACTCGGCGTAGGTCTCCGTGGTGGTGTTGGTGCCGGTGCAGTACGGCCAGCCGTAGTTGCCCGCCGAGGTGATCCGGTCGAACTCGACCTGGCCCGACGGTCCACGCCCGGACGTGGACCCGGCGTCCGGGCCGTAGTCACCGACGTAGACGGTGCCGGTGGCCTTGTCGACGCTCATCCGGAACGGGTTGCGGAAGCCCATCGCGTAGATCTCGGACCGGGCGCCGGCAGTGCCCGGGGCGAAGAGGTTGCCCGACGGAGCGGAGTACGACCCGTTCGCGTCGACCTTGATCCGCAGGATCTTGCCGCGCAGGTCGTTGGTATTGCCCGCGGTGCGCTGCGCGTCGAAGGCCGGGTTGCGGTCGGTCCGCTCGTCGATCGGCGAGTAGCCGTCGGACTGGAACGGGTTGCTGTCGTCCCCTGTGGACAGGTAGAGGTTGCCCGCCGCGTCGAAGTCGATGTCACCTCCGACATGACAGCAGATTCCGCGGTCGGCGGGCACGTCCAGGATGGTCTGCTCGCCCTGCAGCGCCCAGCCGGTGGTGAGGGTGAACCGGGACAGCCGGTTGACCCCCTGCCAGGCCGAGAAGTCGCTGCCGGTCGACGGGGCGTCGCCGCTCGGGGTCGCCAGCGGCGGGGCGTAGTAGAGGTAGACGTGACGGTTGGACGCGAAGTTCGGGTCCACCGCGACGCCCTGCAGGCCCTCCTCGTCGTGGCCGTAGACGGGGATGGTCGCGACGACCGAGGTGGTGCCGGCCGCGTCGGTGCGCCTCAGGGTGCCGTTGCGCGCGGTGTGCAGCACAGACCGGTCGGGCAGGACCGCGATCGTCATCGGCTCGCCGACCTCGGCGACCCCCCTGGCGAGGGTGACCTGCTGGAAGTCCGAGGCCGCGATCGGGTGGGCCTGGGCGACCGGAGCGGCGACGACGGCGGCGGTGACGGCACTCGCGATCAACGCGAGGGCGGACGCGGCGGCTCTCCACCGCGTCGGATGCAGGCGTTCGGGAAGTGCGGGACAGGTGGACATGCGTGACCCCTTCCTGACTGCGCGGGCCAGGCAGGGCGCATGCCGTGCCATGGCTGGACGTGCCCTGCCCGCCGGGGGTCGACCGCCGCCCCTCCGGTGCGAGGGTGGGCGTCGGGCGGCACCGCGATCAGGACCGGCTTCCCGGACCTGTTCGGGTTCGGCAGGCAGTGCACCTCACCGGAGCGACGTCGCGTGGACGTGCAACGCTCGGAGGTCAGGGAGGATCTCGATGATCGCGAGCAGGCTCAGCGACGCTGTCCCCGCCATGGGCACCTCCACCTCGGTGTGGCTTGCGCGATCAACGTAGGAGCCCGCGTCAGTGCCGTACAACAACTAATTTTTGCGTGTTCCCGCCATTTTCCAGACGGTATTGAGCCGTGCCGACCGGGAGCCCGCCATGGAGTGGTGCCGCACGGCACGGCGGCACCAGTCCGCATCACTGGGCGTCACCCGACGATGCGGTTGGAGAACGCGTCGCGGACCGAGGCCAGCCGGAACGTCGCCTGTGCGCAGGGGATGCGGGTCGCGTCAGCGACCCACAACCGGGTCCGGGGCGGCGGCGGTGAAGTCCGGTTGACCAGGTCTGGTGCAGGTGTCGCGGCCGGGTTCTGCCGGGTCGAGCACTACCGCGGTACCGGCATGTGTCCGTCGATGTGCCGCTCCCACCGGGGTCCGTCCGGTTCGTCGAGCCAGAGCGCTGTGGCGTCGGTGTTCAGGGTGATCCCGAAGCGGTCGTAACCGGGGCGACCTCGCGCGCACCACTGTTGATGGAGCGTTACGAGTTCGTCCCAGATCCGTCGCGGTCCGGCTTGGCGCACCAGGTAGCCGGCTTCGGTGCGGTCGTGGTGCAGGGCCCCTTGCAGGCGCCGCGTCGCGGCTACCTGCCATGCGTCAGTGGTCAGCAATCTGGTCCGTCCGTCGATGGTCGCTGCGGCGATCAGCGAGCACACGAAGGTCAGCGGAAGGCGCAACTTCGGCGCAGCCGATGCTGTGGCTGCCAGGTCGGTTGTCGTCATCGCCTCTGCCTCCCTGTCGTTCGCGGACGGCGACCCGGTCGAGGGGGGACCCCGACCGGGCCGCCAACTTTTCCAATCCGGGGCGCTGCGATTGCAGGAGGGTTGCCCCGGTTGGTGTTGCGCGGCGTTCATCGCGCAGTACCTCCTCGCATCTCGATCAAGTCGTCGCAGTGCGTGCACAGTCGGAGGTCGGGTGCGGTCAGGGAGGCTGGCAGGAAGTCCTTGCCGCACGTCGCCGTGGCGCTGCCTCCTGCCGACTGCACGAGGCGCACCTCGCTCACGAGGTGCGCCATCACCTCGGTGTTCTCGGTGACGCGGATGAGCGCATCGGTTGGCGCGGGAGTGGCCGCCGGGCCTCGGTGACCTGCGAGCAGGCTGAGCCTCATGCTGCTCCCTCTCCGCCGGTGGCGATGCCGCTCGCGCATCCCTCACCTCGACTGGTGCCACCCGGCGGCGGGGCGACTGGGGATCGGGGAGCGCACGTCCGCCGCCGGGTGGGGCTTGCGTGGTCGGCCGGTTGCCGTCTGTCGCAGACCATCCCGTGGGAAGGCCCACCGTGCAAGAATTCGACCCGGGGGTTCCCGATGAACCTCCGTTCGGTCGTAGATCCACACGCCGCGGGGGTGCTCCTACTCCCGCCGTGGGGCCTGCCCACCCCTCAC
This sequence comes from Pseudonocardia sp., assembly GCA_026785945.1. Classification (GTDB taxonomy): domain Bacteria; phylum Actinomycetota; class Actinomycetes; order Mycobacteriales; family Pseudonocardiaceae; genus Pseudonocardia. The sequence continues at coordinate 11,806 of JAJAZD010000056.1, forward strand.
AATGGGGTTGGCGCCCCGCTGAGGAAGGGAGATGACTCGTGGCCCGCGATAACCCAGGCGGATCGACAGTGCACCGTCGACAACTCGGACGACGGCTGCGGAACGCGCGTACCGCGGCCCGCCTGTCGCTCGTGGACGCCGCCGCCGCGGTGTCCCGTTCGACCTCGACCCTGTCGCGGATCGAGAGCGGTGATGTGCCCACGCGAGGACCCGAGGTGCGGCTCCTCTGCGAGGTCTACGAGGTCGACCCCGCAATGACCGCCGCCCTCGTCGCCCTGGCCTCCGAGACCAGTGCTCGCGGATGGTGGCACAGCTACGGCGACGTCATCCCCGCCTGGTTCAACGTCTTCCTCGGCATGGAGGAGACGGCATCGGAGTTCCGCCAGTACGAGGCGGAGCTGGTGCCCGGGTTGTTCCAGACCGAGGCGTACGCCCGTGCCGTCATCGCGACCAGCGACCCTGACGTCGGCGACGACGAGATCGACCACCGCGTCCGCGTGCGGCGGTCGCGGCAGGTCGTGGTCACCCGCGAGGCCGCGCGGCCCACGTTCCGTGTCGTGCTCAACGAAGCCGTGATCCGGCGCCCGGTCGGCGGCCCGCACGTGATGAGGGCACAGTGCCTGCGCCTGGCCGAGCTGAGCGAGCTGCCGCACATCGACCTGCGGGTGGTGCCGTTCTCGGCCGGCCAGCACCCGGGCATGAACACGGCGGCGTTCGTCGTCCTGCGGTTCCCCGACCACGGCGGGAACCGGCTCACCGACCCGCCCACCGTCTACGTCGAGGGTTACTCCGGCGCGCTCTACCTCGATCAGGAGCACGAAGTCGCGCGCTACGACCAGGCGTTCGACCGTATAGTCACGGCTGCCGGGGACCCGAACGGCGACAAGAGCAGAGAGATTCTCTGGCGAGCAGCGCAGGAGGCACTTGCATGAACGACGCTGATCTGACCGGCGCCCACTGGCGGAAGAGCACCCGCAGCAACAACCAGGGGAACTGCGTCGAGGTGGCATTCCTCGGAGACGGAGGTGCGGCTGTGCGAGACAGCAAGGACCAGGGCTCCGGCTCGGTGCTTCGCTACACCGCGAGCGAGTGGACGGCGTTCCTTGGCGGGGTCAAGAACGGCGAGTTCGACCGACCCTGATCTGTCGGCTCGCCCAACGAGAACAGTGCCCCGCCGTCTCACCCTGTACGGCACGGTCGTTTCAAGATCATGCCAGCTTGAGGATCGTGAAGGGGGCGGTGCATGGCGCGGCCGGCCTCGCGGTTGGCTTCGGTGATGTCGCGTCCGGCCCGCGAGGTGGTGGGCGCCGACGGCGAGAACACGGGAGACCGGCCATGACGCAGGGTCCGGACGGAGCGACACGAGGCACCGCGCGGTACTGAGGGTTGGGGTCAGAACGGCCATCGGTCGCCGAACCGGGCCGCGAGCCTGCCGTCGAATCCGGCGGTCCGACCGGAGGGCACGATCGCGAGCAGCAGCAGCGGTAACAGGTCCACCGGGTAGGTCCACAGGTACTGGGTGGCGTCGGAGACGAGGTACATGAGCCAGATCGGGGTGATGAGCAGCAGGGTGCCCACCGCGGCTGCCCGGGTGAGCACTCCGAACAGCAGCGCCAGGCCCGCCGCCAGCTCGGCGATCGTGAGGAACGCGCCGAAGAACCCGAAGTTGGCCAGCACGATGTCCTGGTAGAGGCCCCCCAGCGGGGCGAAGGTCGTGCCGCCGGCGGCATCGCCTGCGATGAACTGGGCCTGCGGGAGCCACAACAGGCCGAACGAGACCACCCCGAGGTCGTAGGAACCGACCCCGATGAGCTTGGCGATGCCGTTGCTCAGCCAGATCAGCCCGAAGAAGATGCGAAGCGCCGCGAACCCGCGGGCCAGCACCAGCGATGACGCCCCGAGGGCCGCGGCGCCGTCGGTCCTGGTCGGGCCGGACGCAGATCTGTCGGACTGACGGCCGGACGTGGGGACCTCTGATGAGGTGTCGGACACGGCGCTCACCTGTCTGGGTTATCGGTCGGGGAACGAGCGACGTCGGCCGCAGGCGGCGGGGCCTGATCGGCACCGATCCGCACATCGTCGAGCGTCATGATGCGGTGAAGATAGACCGATCCGACCGGTGCACGCAGCAACCCAGGTGATTACAGATCGCGCAAGAATAGAGGGCACCGCACCGGCATCAGATCCCCCCTCACGGATCGATTGACATGGCCTCCGCGCAGGTCCGGGCTCGACGACGTCGGAGACGACCCTCGTGGACCGTCCGGATCCCGGACCCGCGGCCGGAGTTCGGTCACCGGAGGCGAGGTGCCGGACGTGCCAGGCTGAGCGTGGGCGAACTGCCGAGCCCCGCCCACCCCATCTGCTCGCCCGACGCCGACGACGGAGGCCCATGTCCGACCAGGTCGAGTTCGAGACGGTCCGGGGGCACGTGCTGCCCGGCGCGGCGGAGCAGGCGACGTCGGGCGCGCTCGCCGGGTTCGTGACCGCACTGCCGGTCAGCACGTTGATGCAGTACCAAGGCATGTTCGACGACGCCGGAGGCGGCGTGCCGGCGTGGGCTCTGTTCATCGTGTACATGACCGCGACCGGCGCAGCGATCGGCCTGGTGGTGGGATATCGCCGTCGGGGTCTGGCCGTCGCGGCCTCCGGCGGCGTGCTGCTGGGGCTGCTCGCGTGGTTGCTCTTCGCGCTCAGCGTGGATCCCCTGCTGCACGGGCGGCTCCCGACGTGGTCGGCCGACGCGGCGGCCAGTGCTTATCGGGAGCTCGTTGGCGGCCTGTTGCACGGCGGCGTGACCGGTGCGGTGCTGCATGGGTTGCTGTCGTGGCGGGCACGAAGGCCTCGGAGCGAGCCGACGCCCGCCGGGGCGCCGCCACTGTCCCGGATCGTGATCGTCGGCAGCGGGTTCGCCGGGCTGAGCGCTGCGCGGCGCTTCGAGCGGCTCGCCCTGCGCGGTGTGCCCGTCGACGTGACGCTCATCAGCGACTCGAACTTCCTGCTGTTCACCCCGATGCTGGCCGAGGTCGCCTCCAGTGCGCTGGAGCCGGCACACATCAGCGCGCCGGTCCGCGCCGCGGTGACCCACACCCGGTTCCGGCACTGCGCCGTGCAGGACGTCGACACCGAGAGCCGGTCCATCCGGCTGGCCACCGGGGCGGGACCTGCGCAGTGGGTTCCGTACGACCATCTCGTCCTGGCGGTCGGGTCCGTGCCGCATTTCCTCGACCTGCCCGGCGTGGCGGAGAACGCCCGTACCCTCAAGGACCTCGACGACGCCGTATCGCTGCGCGAGCAGGTGATCGGGCTGCTGGAGCGGGCTGATCACAGCGAGTCCGATCCGGCCGAACGGGCACGGTCGCTCACCTTCGTCGTGGCCGGCGGTGGGTTCGCCGGAGCCGAGGTGGTCGCCGAGCTGTTCGATCTGGTGCACGAGGTGTTGCACTACTTCCCGGGGATCACACCTGACGAGCCGCGGTTCGTGCTGGTCCATTCGCGGGATCGCATCCTGCCCGAGCTGTCCCCCGAGCTGGGTGCCTACGCACTGGATCGGCTGCGCGCGAGGGGGATCGAGTTCCGACTCGAGGTCCGGGTCGCGGCGGCGTCTGCGCAGGACGTCCTGCTGTCGAACGGCGACCGGATCGCGACCAGCACATTCGTGTGGACCGCGGGCAACCGGCCCAGCCCGCTCATCGCGACGCTGCGCGGTGAGCATGCACCCGACGGGTCGCTGATCACGGATCCGACCTTCCGCGTCGCCGGGCTGGACGGGGTGTGGGCGGTCGGGGACTGCGCCCACATCCCCGACCTCGACAGCGACGGTGCCCCCTTCCCCCCGACCGCACAGCACGCCCTGCGCCAGGGCAAGGTCGTGGCCGACAACATCGCCTCGGTGCTCGCGGGCGGGGTGCCGGCCGAGTTCCGGTTCCGCACGCTCGGGGTACTGGTTGCGCTCGGCCACCGCACCGCCGCCGCGGAGATCCGCGGCCACCGGTTCTCCGGGCTGGCCGCGTGGCTGCTGTGGCGCGGCATCTACCTGGCGAAACTGCCCGGTACCGAGAAGCGGGTGCGGGTGCTGCTGGACTGGCTGCTGGACCTGGCGTTCCCCCGTGACATCGTGCTGACGACCCGCCGGCCGACCGAGGCGACGACGCCGGCCTCGCAGGGACGGCCGCGATGACGTCCGACGCGACGACCCACACCCGGACGGCGAGCCTGCTCCGGCACCCCGCCATCGCCGGGGCCGTGGCGGGAGTCGCCGGGGGTCTGGTGTTCGGCGCGGCGATGGCCGCGCTCGGCACGTTGGCGACCGTGGCCTCGATCGTGCGCACCGGCTCGACGGTCGTGGGGTTCGTGCTTCACCTCGCCATCGCCGCGGCACTGGGCGCCGGGTTCGGGCTGCTCGTCGCCCAGCAGCGGGCCCGGGCCGGTGACGCGGTGTTCTGGGGGTTGATCTACGGCGGATTCTGGTGGTTCCTCGGGCCGCTGACGGTGCTTCCCCTGCTCATCGGGCAACCGGTGGCCTGGGACCTGCCCGGCGCGCAGGCGCTGCTGCCGAGTCTGGTCGGGCACCTGTTCTACGGCGCCGCGACCGCCCTCGTGTTCGTCGGCCTCCGCCGCGACGCCGGCACCACCACGGCACCGCCGTTCCCGGCGGCCGTCCGCGGGCTGGTCGCCGGCGTGGCCGTCGCCTCGGTGCTGTACCTGGGGCTCGACGTGATGACCGGGACGACCGCGGGTTGGATCATCGGTGTCGGGGCGCTCGCCGGTCTGGGTTATCCGCTGCTGCTCGGCGTCCACCGGGAGGGCGCCGGACCCGCGCTCGTCCGCGGCACCGCCTACGGGTTCCTGTGCTGGATCGTGGCCGGGTTGACGCTGCCGCCGCTGCTGCGTGACGGGCGGCTGGACTGGTCGCGGGAGGCGGCACTGGCCGCGGCGGATCGCCTGCCCCCGTACCTGCTGCTCGGTGCCGGCGTCGCCGTGGTGTTCGGCGGGCTGGGCGGCCTGGGCCGCTGGCTGTTCGTCGACGACGTGCGGATGCTGCGCGTCGAGTCCCCCGGTTCGCGCGGCCTGCGGGCCACCGGCTACGGGGCGCTGGCCGGGTTGGCCGGCGGCCTGCTGTTCACCCTGGTGATGGCGCTCGTCGACGCGTTGCCCACCGTGGCCGGCATCGTCGGGATGGCATCGCCGACCGTGGGGCTGATCGTGCATCTGGTGATCGCCCAGCTCATCGGCGTCACCTACGCGGTGCTGTTCAGGCGCCGCAGCTTCGACCTCGCCTCCGGCATCGGATGGGGGGTGTCCTACGGCTTCGCATGGTGGGTGCTCGGCGCGCTGACACTCCTGCCGGTCCTCACCGGCGGCACACCACTGTGGAGTGCGGCCGGGATGGCGGCCTCATTCCCCTCCCTGGTCGGCCACCTCGCCTACGGCGCGGCTCTCGGCGTCGTCTACTACCGGCTGGAGGACCGCACCAACCCGTGGTGGTTCACGCGCAACCAGATCGAGTCGGAGCGGGTCGCCGTGCAACGCGAGACGACACTCGGCTCGGCTCCCGCACTGTGGGGCTTCATCGTGCTGGTCGCGCTGATCATCCCCCTGGTGATCAGCGGCTGACGCCCTGGCACGCCACGGTCAGATCCCGTGCTCCACGGGCAGCCGGCCCCGCGCGACGGCCGCCACCAGAGCGGCATGGTCGGCCTCGGTCCGGTCGGCGTAGGCGCGGGCGAACCGGCTCAGGGCGTCGACGACCTTGTCCGAACCGCCGACGTACCCGGCGATCATGGACGCGCCGCTGGTGCGGGCGTGACCCTTGGCGAGCAGGCGCCCGACCACCCCGGCGTAGTCGGCCAGCGCGGCCGCGTCGATCCCGTCGAGCGCGATGGTGCCCTTCATGTCGCGGAACTGGCGCACGTAGTACTGCCGCCCGGCGGCCTCGGTCCAGCCGAGCAACGGGTCGCTCACGGTCTGCAGCGCCTGCTGGTACTCCACCACCCGCTGACCCTGGTGGGCGTGCCACGCCGACGTGCCGTGCACGTACTGCGCGAGCACCGAACGGCGCGCCTGCTTGAGCTGCAGGAACACCACGTCGTCGGCCGACGAGCCCTCCAGCAGCGCGACGTAGGCGCGCAGGCCGACGCTCCCGACACCCACGACCTTGTGCGCGATGTCGACGAGCGTGTACCCGCCGAGCATCCGGCGCCAGTGCGGCGAGAGGGTGAGCAGGTACTGGTCGAGCGCGACGGCGAGCAGCTCGGCGTCGTCGTCGGGCACCCGGGTGATCAGCGGCGGCTCCTCGACGATCCGGCGCCTGCCCTGGACGTGGTGGATGAAGCGCGGCAGCGCGCGATCACCGGTGCGGTGCCGGGCCCGCCGCGCGGCCCGGGAGATCTCGGCACGCAGCGGCTTCGGGCTCTCCTCCTGCAGACGGCCCACCTCGAGGCGCTGGTAGGAGCGCGAGAGCAGCGGCTGGTCGGCGAGGAACCGAACCTCGTCCCGGTAGGCGGCCACGCAGGACGCGACCGCGGAGCCGCACTGCCCCTCCGTCGCCCCGTTCTGCCGGCCGGCCACCCAGATGCTCGCGACCAGCCGGCGCAGGTCCCACTCCCAGCCACCGGGATGGGCCTCGTCGAAGTCGTTCAGGTCGATCACGAGGTCGCGCTCGGGCGAGGCGTAGAACCCGAAGTTGCCCAGGTGGGCGTCGCCGCAGACGACCGGGGTGATGCCGGTGCCGGGCAGGTGCGCCACGTCGTCGGCCATGACGACGGCCGCTCCGCGCAGGAAGCCGTAGGGCGACGCGACCATCCGACCGACCCGGATCGGGACCAGCCCGTCGACCCGGCCCTCGTGGTTCTCCATGATCAGCCGCACCGGGTCCGGCCGGTCCCTGGGTGACTCGGACTCGCCGAGCGAGGACCGGGGCACCTTCTTGCGCAGTCGCTTCCCCAGCGCGTACCGCTCGACCCGGTCCACGGGCCGCTGCCGCAAGGAGGAGTACGGCGCACCGTCGGTGTCGGCGAGCACGGTGTGGCCCGAGGCGGCACCGGCGGGGACGTCAGGGGCAGGAACGTCCGGGCTGGTCACGGCGGGCGATGCTACCTGGTCAGCGGCCTGTGAACCGCGCGGACGGGGCACCGGTCGGTACCCCGTCCGCGCGGTCGAGGTCAGTCCCGGTACTTGTCGATGAACAAGGCGTACCGGTCCGCCCCGACGCCCTCGGCGACGTCGGACATCCGCAGCACCGTCAACCCGAGGTAGCCCCAGGTGTCGAAGGCGTCGTGGATGTTGTCCCAGCCGAAGTCGGACCGCACGCCGCCGGAGAGCGCGTTCTCGCCCTTGAGCTCGACGCCGGCGTCGTAGGCGTACTGACCGATCCAACCCACGAGCGTCTTGGCCAGCGAATACTGCGGCGGGTAGTCCTGGTCGGCCATCTCCAGCGCCGTGAAGTGCAGCGCCACGGTGCGCCCACGCGTGTCGACGCGGTTGGCCAGGTCGACGATCCGCTGGTAGCCGCGCCCGGTGGAGGCTGCGTCGAGGTCCACGCTCGTCTGGATCAGCCCGGTGGTCACCTCGGTGGCGCGGGGGTGGACGGGGTTGGTCATCGTCCAGTGGATGCCGGGCACCTTGTAGCCGATGTCGGCCTGGGCGAAGTCGCGACCGAGCGCCCGCACGACCGTCTCCAGCATCCGCTTGCCGTGCTCGACCAGAGATCCGTTGTACCAGTCGACGAAGTCGCGTCCGTACCTGCTGTCGCGGTACGTGCCGTCGACGAAGAACGCCTCGGCGTCGGCCGGCGGCGCGATCTCCGTCCGCGACGCGTAACCGGTCCCCCATGCGGCGTTGAGGCCGCTCAGCGAGCGGTACTTGCGCAGCATCGTCGTCTGGAAGTCCTGCACCGCGAGCGCGGAGTAGGACTGCAGGGCCCCCCGGGTCGGGTATCCGGTGCCGACGTCGTGGGCGTTGTAGGACGGGTAGCGCAGCTCGCCGGACGGGCCGAGCGACACATTGATCTCGACGACGTCGTCGCGGTAACGGGCCCCGAAGTGGTCGGCGAAGGCGCGGGTGAAGTCGCGGTACTCGTTCTCCACCACCCGGTCGGCCCAGCCCTGCACGGTCTCCGGCGAGTAGTTGCCCTGCTCGCTGCGGTGCTGGAGGCCCTCGAGCCCGAGCGGTACCCCGCGGAAGGAACGTTGCGCGTACTTGGGCCACAGCCAGGCCGGCAGGAGGCTGGTGTAGTCGTCACCGACGTTTCCGCCGGCCTGGTGGAACGACAGGATCGGCGCGATGTCCAGGCCGTTCGCGGTGATCAGCTCGAACACGCGGTCGTAGTAGCTCCAGTCGAAGCGGTTGTCGGCGACCCCCTCGACGTCACCCCACCACACGTCCACGCTCACGGCGTCCACGCCATAGGCGGACACGGTCCGCAGGTCCCGCTCGAACGCCGCGAAGTCCGTGACCTTCAACGGCGCTAACACGTTGGCGGTGAACCCGGGGTTGCCAGCCGCCACCGGACCCGGGACGCCCGGATCGGCCCCCGCCGGGCCGCTGCTCCCCACAGCCATCGCCACGACGACCGCAACGACCACCGCTACCGCTCTGCGCATGGACCCGCCTCTCCGAGGGTGACCGGGGGCGCTCCCGAGGCCGCGCCACTCCGACACTGGTCACCTTCGCCACTTTCACCCGGGGCCGTCAATCCGCCACGGGGAGGTGATTCACACGCCGGACCCGTCGCGACGGCCGCGGCGGCCGAGTTTCGTCGACGGTCGCCCCGACAGCCGTGGACAGCCCGGCCGCCGCGCGCCGGGCCCCGTCCTGGACCTCCGGGTCCCGCAACCGGTCGCCCAACGCGGTCATCGCCCTGTCGATGGCCGCCGTCCCGGACTGCTCCCGGCGCCCGGCCTCGACGTCGGCGGGCCTGGGCTCCGGCCGGGTCTGCCGCAGCCCGGTCATGGGGCCGACACTGCCCTCGGCACCGGGGGCGGGCCAGGGGCCGAAGGTCCCGGGACCGGCACCGCACGGCTCCGGTGGACACCCTCCAGGACCGCCGCGCCGGTCACCTCGTGGGGTCCCGCCCGCCGGGTGATCGTCTCCTGCCGGGCCCGGATCCCGCGGTCCCCACACCGGGACCTTCGCCCCTGGCCGGTGCGGTTTCGCGCAGGGAAGGCTGGGCACCATGGTGTCGCACCTCCCAGGACAACCCGGCACGACTCCGTCCGGGACGGGTGGCAGCGCGGACGCATCCCTGTGCGCCCTGCGCCCGACGCTGTGTCAGGCCCGGACCCGGCTCTACCGCAACGGCGTGCTGGAGGCCGAGGGGTTCCCCGTCACCGACATCGGTGAGCACCTCCGGCAGGAGGGTGTGACCGTCTGGCTCGACCTGCACGACCCGGGCGTCGAGGACCTGGAGGTGCTCACCGACGAGTTCGGCCTGCACCCGCTGGCGATCGAGGACGCCGTCCAGCGCCACGAGCGGCCCAAGCTGGACCGCTACCCCGACCACCTGTTCCTCTCGGCCTACGCCGTCCACCTCGACGAGACCACGGCCCAACTGGTCAGCAGTGAGCTCGCCGCGTTCATCACCACGCGAGCGCTGATCACCGTGCGCAAGAACGGCGGGTTCGACGTGGACGGCCTGGTCCAACGCTGGGACGACAGCCCCGACCTCAGCGTGCACGGCGTCGGCTACCTGCTGCACGGGCTGCTCGACGACATCGTCGACGGTCACTTCGCCGCGGTGCAGTCCCTGGACGACCAGATCGAGCAGATCCAGGAGCAGCTCTTCGCGCAGGACGGGGCCGGGATCGAGGTCCAGCGCCACAGCTTCCAGCTCCGCAAGAGCCTCGTGCTGCTCCGCCGGATGGTGCTCCCCATGCGGGAGGTCGTCAACACGCTCATGCGCCGCGACATCCACCTGCTCGACGAGGAGATGACGCACTACTACCAGGACGTGTACGACCACGTGCTGCGCGCCACCGAGTGGACCGAGAGCCTGCGCGACCTGGTCTCCACGATCCTCGAGACCCGCCTCACCATCCAGGGCAACCGGCTCAACGAGATCATGAAGAAGCTGACCGGCTGGGCCGCGATCATCGCCATCCCGACGGCGATCACCGGCTTCTACGGACAGAACATCCCCTACCCCGGCTTCGGGCAGGAGTGGGGAGTCGTCGCCAGCGTGGGGCTCATTGCCGCGATCAGCGGGAGCCTCTACGCCACGTTCCGCCGGAGCGGATGGCTCTAGACGGGCGGCCGAGGTGGTGGTGGTGGTGGGAAACCACGACCACCACCATCCGGTTCTCGACGGCGTCGTAGCTGTAGAAGCCACCGCGGCCCTGCCCGAGTTGCGCGAGCCACGGCCAGACGGCGGCGGCCGGCGCGTGGACGGTGACGGCGCGGGTGGTCGTGACGTTCGCGTGCGGGACGACCTCGTCGCCGGGCAGCGCACCTGCGACCTCGGCGTCGGTGGCGCCCCAGTGGGCCGGCCGGGCGGGGAGGAGCAACTTGCCGACAGCGATCGCTGCGGCGGCCAGAACGACTCCGGTGCGGTTCATTCGGCGGTGGGGACGGCGGGAGCTCCGTTGGTCGGCGCAACCCGGACCAGCGACACCGCGGGCAACGGGGCGGGACGGCCGGTGTGGCGGGCGAGGTGGCTTCGGCGGCGGGTGCCGCCGTCCGGCCCGCCGCTGCGTTCTCCCGGGCCAGGAACGACCCCAACTCCCCGATCGTGTTCATCAACGGCGCCGGGAACACGACCGTGGTGTTCTTGTCCACCCCGATCTCCACCAAGCTCTGCAGATTGCGCAACTGCAATGCCAACGGGTGCGCCATCATGATGTCGAATGCCTCACCCAACGCCGCCGCGGCCAACGACTCGCCCTCAGGGCAACGTCACCATCGGGCGGGACGCAGTGCCCCGTCGACACTCGCTGGGGACCAAAGACCCGCTACGACACGACCTGCGGCCGTGGGGCGCCCGGCCCGGCCCGGCCAGGGTCGGGTCGGGTCGGTGAGCACAAGCGTCACCACCGTCTCCCCACTCGACGGCGACCCGACCGACGGCGACCCGACCGACGGCGACGCACTCAGCGACGACACGGACGACGCCGAGTCGACCGACACACGCCGACCACTGGCCGAACTGTTCCGCGACCTCCGCACCTCACCGGCAGGGCTCGCCGGGCGGGAGGCCGCGCGACGGCTGAGGGTGTACGGCCCCAACGAGTTGGCCCGCGGCACGGGCCGTCGGTGGCCCGGCGAGCTGCGGGACCAGTTCACCCAACCGCTGGTGATCCTGCTGGCGGTCGCCGCCGTTCTGGCGTGGGTGGGCGGGACACCCGCGCTGTCGGCCGCGGTGGTCGCGGTGATCCTGCTGAACGCCGGTTTCGCGTTCGTCCAGGAACGGCAGGCCGAGCGGGCTGTCGACGCACTGGCCGCGTTCCTGCCCGCCGGCGCCCGGGTACAGCGGGACGGGGTCGTCGGCGCGATCGCCGCCACCGACCTCGTACCCGGTGACGTCCTGATGATCGCCGAGGGCGACCGGGTCTGTGCCGATGCCCGGATTGTCACCGGCACGGTCGACCTGGACCTGTCCGCGCTGACCGGGGAGTCGCTGCCGACGAGCCGGTCGGCGGGCCCGTTCGAGGTGACCGGGCCGGTGTTGGAGGCCCGCGACCTGGTGTTCAGCGGCACCACGTGCACCGGCGGCGAGGCCAGCGCGGTGGTGACCCGCACCGGGATGCACACCGAGCTGGGCCGCATTGCCGCGCTGTCGCGCCGCGGGCGCACCGAGCCGAGCCCGCTGGAGCGTCAGGTGCGGCGGGTCACCTGGATCATCGCGGCCGTCGCGGTGGTCATCGGGGTGGCATTCGTGCCGGTCGGACTCGCGGCGGGTCTGGGCTGGGCCGCGGCGATCACGTTCTCGATCGGGCTGATCGTGGCCAACGTACCCGAGGGCCTGCTGCCCACCATCACCCTGGCGCTCGCCGCCGGCGTCCGGCAGCTCGCGCGCAGCGGGGCCGTCGTCAAGCGGCTCTCGGCCGTCGAGACGCTCGGCTCGGTCACCGTCATCTGCACCGACAAGACCGGGACCCTGACCGAGAACCGGATGCGGGTCACCCGACTGTGGTTCCCAGGGCCCTCGGGGCCCTCCGGGGACGAGTTCGACGCCACCACGTCGGACCCCCGGGCCCCGCTGCTGGCCGCAACCGCGGCGGCGTGCACGACGGCCGAGGCCCCGCCCGGCGCCCCCGCGATCGGGGACCCGACCGAGCTCGCCCTGCTGCGCCTCGCCGCCGACCAGGGCGTCGCGGTGGGTTCCGCGCAGCGGGGCTCCGACCGGCAGGCGATATTCCACTTCGACGCCCACCTGCAACGCATGTCCACCGTGGACGTCGACACCGTGGGCGTCGACACCGTGGACGTCGACACCGTGGACGTCGACACCGCGGACGTCGACACCGCGGGCCACTCCGTCGTCCACACGAAGGGCGCGCCGGAAGCCGTCCTGGCCCTCTGCACCCGACTGGTGGAGCGCGATGGTGCGGACCGCCCGCTCGACGCCGCTGACCGGACCGAGCTGCGGCGGACGTTGGATCGGTTCGCCGCGAGCGGCCTGCGGGTGCTCGCCGTCGCCCGGCGGACCCTCGCCCCCGGCGAACCGCTCCCGACCGACCGGCACGTCGCGGAGTCCGGGCTGGTGTTGCTCGGGCTGGTCGCGATGCTCGATCCCCCGCGCGACGGGGTGGCCGCCGCCCGTCACCGCCGCCCACCGGGCCGGTGTGCGCATCCACGTCGTCACCGGCGACTACGGGCCGACCGCGGCCGAGATCGCACACCGGCTCGGGATCGGTGGTGCCGGCGCCAGGGTCGTCACGGGCGCCGAGGTGGAGCGCCTCGGTGACGTCCAGCTCGACACGCTGCTCTCCGGCGACGAGGAGATGGTGTTCGCGCGCGTCTCCCCCGAGGTGAAGCTCCGCATCTGCGAGGCGCTGCAGGCCCACGGGCACGTGGTGGCGATGACCGGCGACGGCGTCAACGGCGCTCCGGCGCTCCGGCACGCCGACATCGGCGTGGCGATGGGCCGCTCGGGCACCGACGTGGCCCGCGAGGCCGCGACTATGGTGCTGACCGACGACAACTTCGCCACCATCGTGACCGCGATCGGCGGCGGGCGGCAGGTGTTCGACAACGTCCGCAAGTTCGTGCTCTACATCTTCGCCCACGCGGTGCCCGAGGTGGTGCCGTTCCTGGTGTTCGCGCTCTCCGGCGGCGCGGTTCCGCTGCCGCTGACCGTGCTGCAGATCCTGGCGATCGACCTCGGCACCGAGACGCTGCCCGCGCTCGCGCTGGGCCGCGAACCCGCCGAGCCCGGCTCGATGGACCGCCCACCCCGGCCGCGCAGCACCCGGGTCGTCGACCGGGCCCTGCTGCTGCGGGCCTGGCTGCTGCTGGGCTCGGTGTCCGCGGTGCTGGTCATGGGCGGGTTCCTCGCCGTTCTCCTCCGGGCCGGCTGGGTTCCCGGCGACCCCACAGGGGTCGGCACTCCCCTGCACCAGAGCTACCTGCAGGCCACCACCATGACCTTCGCCGGCATCGTCGCCTGCCAGATCGGCACCGCGTTCGCGGCCCGCACGGACCGGGCGTCGCTGTTCACCGTCGGCGTGTGGTCCAACCCTTTGCTGGTCTGGGGCATCGTCTTCGAACTGGTGTTCACCGGCGCGGTCATCTACGCGCCGCCGTTGCAGGAGGTCTTCGGCACGGCGGCGCTCTCGTTCTCGCAACTCGTGATCCTCGCCCCGTTCCCGGTGATCGTCTGGGGCGCCGACGAGCTCGTCCGCTGGATCCGTCGCCGTCGTGACCGGTCGCTGGTGACGGCCGATCGGCCCGCCGGCAGACCTGGTCGGGCGGGCCGCTGAGGCTCAGATCTGGTTCCGCCACGAGCCGCGCTGGCGCGGGGTGAGTGCACTGAGGTCCAGGTCTGCGACCGAGTTCGATTCGACTTCGGGGTAACCCGGCGGCGGCGTCGGGGGTGTGTCGGTACCCGTGCCGATCCGTTCCCGGTGCAGAGGGGAGGTCGGGTCGGGGTCGGGGTCCTCGACCGGCACCACACCTGGCGGCTGTGCGGGTGGACCGTCGGCCACGCTCGGCGGCCCGGCTGCAGCCGCCTCCTGTGGAGTAGTCGGGGCAGGTGACGAGGGTGACGGATCGGCCGGCTGCTGCGGAACGAGGGCCGGCGAGGCGGGCGGTGTCGGGCTGCGACCCGTCTGTGCGGCCACCGGCTCCACCCGGACCCTCGTCACAGGTTCGCCGGGCAGACGCTCGGCGGCCGGTTCTGTGGCCGGGCGGGGGGCCGCCGGCTGCGTCGGAGTGGTGGTCACGACCGGCGGGACCGCCCGGGGGGTGACGTCGACGGAAACACCCTCGCGGGTCTCGGTGACGAGCGCAGGGCGGTCGGGCGCTGTCGTGGCTACGGCCGCGGGCCCACCGACCCCGAAGGCGATTCCCGCGCCGATCGTCCCCGCGCAGGCGAGCACCGCACCGGCCATGATGCTGCCCAGACGCATGGCCGGACCGTTCGAACGCCACCCGCAGTTCGATCCGAGCAGGGCCCGCTCCGCGTCCGACTCGAGCTGAACGCCCTCACGACGGAGGATCTCGCCGACCCTGTCGAACGGTCGCTCGTCGACGACGCGCGATCCCCTCTGGGTCGGCTTGCGGTGTGAACCGGTCGGCCGGGCGTTGTCAGCCGGCTGGCGGAGGACACCGGGTCGCCGCTGGTCGTTCCGGAACGTTGTCGCCATGAGCTGCGTCCTGCCCTCGGGTACTGATCTGCTGTCCTCGAGAAATGTCGCACTGCGGTCGGCAACCACGACATGCCAGCGCGGCACAGATGATCATGAATCAGGACGCATACCTTGACAGCATGTGTGCGATACGAGACGCGTTCGACAGGCAAGGATCCGGCAACGACGACGGCGGGACCGTCGCCACGACCATTCGATCCGGGAACTCCCGGTCCGAACCTGTTGGACTACCGGCCCAGTGGCGACACGTGAGCGGGAACCGTCATGAATTCGGGTCAGCGTGCAGGACCACGCGCAGCCTCGATCGGGTTCACCGGTGGCCCGGCCTTCTCGCGTACCGAATCCAGGACCTCGCCGGCCGCGGGACCGGCATCGCCTTCCGGCGGCACCCCCGCAGGTCGGCGGCTGTCGAGCCCGGCAGGCGCCGCTCCAGTCGGCTTCCGATCCAACGGAGATCCACCGCTCGTGAGCGGTGTCCGGGCGGCACGCTCGTCCAAGGGGTTGGGCGGAGAGGACGCGGCACGTCTGTCGACCAGGGCGTCGAGATCGGTCGCCGACGCCGGTCCGGCGGCCCGGCGCTCGTCGAGCGGGGTCGACACCCGGCTGTCGGTCAACTCCCGCACGTCGGGTGACGAGTTCGGTCCGTCCTGTGGCGTGACGGCGTGGGGCTGGGGCGGTGCGAGCACACCCTTCGACGCCACGGGCTCCGTTGCGACAGACGGTCGCGGCGGGCGTGCGAGCGTCGCCGGCGCCTCAGCGCGCAGGGCGGTGACAGAGGGCTCGACGGTGCCCACACGGCGATCGGCGGGCGGTGCTGTCGGGCCGGTCGCTCGGCGTTCGTCGAGAGGGTTGCGGGCCGCAGGCGTCTGTGGCCGGTCCAACGTGAGGCCCGCCTCCCCGGACCTCGCCGTTGCCGAAAGACGTTCATCGAAGCGGTTCGGCACCGCCGCCGGACGGCCGCGATCGGACAACACCGGCACGGTTTCGGCTCGGGGTCGATCGAACGGACTCCTTACCGGTTCGATCGGCATCTGCCTCGTCAGCCCAGCGCCCGGCTCGACCTGCATGGCGGCGCGGTCGCCGAGAACATCCCGTGTAGGAAGCACCTGCCGCCCGGCCACCTGAGCCGGCACCGCGGAGGCCCGGCGCTCGTCCAGGACGTTCCGGGTCCGCGGGCCCAACAGTTTCGTGACCATCGTGGTCACCCCCCGAATTCGCCACGACGCCGTCCGCCAGGTGTCGACCGCGCTCGGCGGACGCACGGTCGCGGCCACAGCCGCCCGCTCGACCCGCAGAGCCTCACCGGACCGTGGCCGGTCCCCCTCGGGACGGTCGCACAGCCATGCCGCGGGAACCGCCCGCCCGTCACGATCGGCCGCGAGCACCTCATCGCCGATCAGCGGCAGCCACCGCAACACGTTCACGCAGCCCGGATCGGGGTGCGCCGGCGCGATCGAGGGCACGTCGGTGGGCCGGGCCCGATGCGGTGCGCGGGACCCGGTGGACTCGTCGTGGTCGGTTCTCGGCGGTTCCGCTGCACTCGTCGGCGCGGGGATGGCACGACCAACCGGAGGGCAAGCGGGTCGCGCCGACCTGGGCTGAATGATCCGATGCTGGAGGTCCGCAGCGTCGACCGGGGTCTGCTTATCGGTGTTATACGGCCCGCGGTCTCGAGCCGGCGGTCCGGCCACGTGGATCCGGTCTCTCCAGGGGTCGACGAGCCCGGCCGTGGACGGGCGGCCGGAGTAGCCGGGAGGTGGCTGCACGACACCATCGCCGCTACACGTTCGGCTCTTCTTCGATCTCGACGATCGCCCACCCGAGGCGCCGGACCCGCCGCCCGGTGTTGGGGGTAACGACGCGGGAAGCGGCGTCACCGGACGCGGCTGGAGCGGTCCGCCCGGCCGGGAGGGTTCAGTCGCGCGCGGCGCCGCGCGGCTCACGCCCGTGAACGCGAGCCGCGCGACTGCCGCAGTGGTGATCGACGGTGCGCCCAAGGCCACATCCACCTGCTGGCCGACCGGCTGGCCCACCACCTGCGATGCCTCGGCACCGGCAGCGGGAAGGTACTGGGGCCACAGGCTCACCGTCTCCCCGGGGTCGACGGCCACGGATCGCCTGGCTGCCTGCGCCTGGGCGACCAGCGCAGAGGACGGCTCCAGGCACGGCTCCAGGCAGGTCGGGGACTCATCCAGGATCGCCACCGGACGATCGCTGGGAACCGCGACGACGACAGGCTCGCCGGACGCCGGGAGAGCGCTCTCCAGAGGAACGACATCGGTATCGGTGTCGATATTCGCCGGTGCCGCCTCTCCGCCACCGATCGGCGCGCTCGACACCTCCGGCACGAAGGTCATGCTCACCGGGCCGGGAACGGGTCCTGGCGCAACCGGTGACAGCGTTGGCGCCTCCGGGGCCGAGGCGTCCGGCGGCACCGCGTCCGATGGTTCCGATGCCGCCTCCGCCACCGGCACCTCCGCCACCGGCACCTCCGCCACCGGCACCTCCGCCACCGGCACCTCCGCCACCGGCACCTCCGCCACCGGCACCTCCGGCACCTCCGCCACCGGCACCTCGGGCAACGGCGCCGCCGGCAACGGCACCTCCGCCACCGGCGCCTCGGGCAACGGCGCCTCGGGCAACGGCGCCTCGGGCGTCACCGTTGCCGGCGGCGGGGGGAGTTCGATCTCCACTGCGATGGATCCGGACACCTCCACTTCGGGATCTGCCCCGGAGTCCGGTCCCGGCGCTCGTTCGGGCACCGGTGTCAGCACCGCTTCTGCCGTCACGACGACACGGGCCCCTTCGGGAAGAAGTGGGGCCACTTCGGGAAGAAGCGCGACGATCTCGGGAAGCCCGATCCTCGCGACCGCGGTTGCGGTGATCGGAGCGAGCCCCACCGCGGAGCCCTCCGCCGCCGGCACCGTGGCTGCGAAGTCCAGCGTCGGTGCTGTGGCTGTGGGAGCTGGTGTCGGTTCGGCCGCGGGTGGGGTGGCAGGGTCCGACGCCGGTGCGGGGACTGCTGCCGGGAGCACCGGCTGGACCGGAGCCACTTCCCCCGGTGCCGGTTCTGGCGAGATCAACGGTGGCAGCTCGAACAGCCCGCTGAAGCCGGTCAGGCCCGAAGGCAATGCGAGTAGCGGTTCTGACGACTGATCCGTCGAGGACGACGATTCCTCGGGCGCCGGGAGGGCGACGGAGGACACCGAGTCGGAGAACAGCGGATCGGGGGACTCCTGAGCATGCGCCGCGCCCGCGGCCATGGAGGTCACGCCGACCGCGATCGCCCCGGCGGCGAGTCCTTGACGGACCACCAGCGCGCCGGCCGATCCCTCCTCCGACACGTCGATCCGAACCCCGTACGGATTTGTCAACGAGCCTGGCCGTTTCGAGCCCATTTCGCCCACCCCGATCGAACAGGTCCAGCCAGCACGGCAACGCGATCGAACAGTATCGCAAGGCGCGATCCTCCCCCACTGCCCTCGCAGCGACGTCGTCGAGGCGGAGACGCATTTCAGCAGATCAGAGCCGTGTCATGCCTTGGGGGGCATGGCGGTCACCGCGTGGTCGACATGCCCGCCAGCGGCCCCACGTCGAGGTCGGGACCCTGGCGCTAGACTCCGGGCGTGCGACTAGAGGTGCGGCACCTCGAGGTACTCCTGGCTATCGAGGAGGCCAAGAGCATCAGCGGAGCGGCTCGCATCCTCGGCATCGACCAACCCCACGTCACACGGCAGCTCCGCCGCATCGAGCAGCGACTCGGCTTCGAGGTCTTCACCCGCTCCGTCAAGGGTGTGGCATCGACGACGGAAGGCCTGCGGGTGCTGATGCTGGCCCGTCGCGCGCTCGGTGTGATCGACAACTTGAACACCCCCCAGATCGCCGACATCGGCGGGGTGCCCGAGGTGTTGCGGGTCGTCTACTACGGGCTGCCGGCCATCACGATCCTCGACGACCTGACCGCTCGCTACCAGGACCTCCAGGTCCGCTTCTCGACGACCACCCCGCATGACGCCTACACGCACCTGCACGCAGGCCTGGCCGATGTCTTTCTCGGCATCTGGCTACCCCACGTCGAATGGCCCGTGCCGGGCGCGCTCACAACCGTCGAGATCCTTGCCGACCCCACCTACGTCTATCTTGCTTCGGATCATCCACTCGCATCGAAGCCGGACCTGCGGCTCGCCGACTTCGCGGACGAAGGTTGGATCACCGGTGTCGACCCCGACAGCTGGGCGATGGTCTCTGCGGAGTGCCGGCTCGTTGGCGGATTCGAACCGGTGCTCAGCCACCGGGTCGGCGAGGAGAACGCCATCTCGACTTTGCTCTCACGTGGCCGGGGAGTGGTACTCGGATCGTCGGTCGCAGCGCGACGGCCAGGGGTTGTCGGCCGGCCCTATCCCGGGGCCTCGACTGCGCGATGGATGCAGGTCCATCATCCGGAACGGGTGAATCGGGACCTCATCGCCACGGTCGCCGACCTGCTCCGGGTGCGGTACAAGACGTGGAGCGAGTCCACCCGCGCCTGACTACCGCCTCAGTACAGGAGATGCCTCCGGGATGGCCACGGGCTCGCCCGGCCACAGGTACCCCGAGGGCATGCTGTGCATGCTGACCTCCTGCTGCATCATCGGGCTCGCACCGATCCACACCTCGGTTCCGTGGTGGGCGACAGCTGCGTCGGCGTACTCGCCCACCGGGACGCCGGACACGACGACCACCGCGCCTGCCGCAGCCAATCCGACCATGCCGAGGGACGCACCGCGGAACACCGGCACTTCAGGCGTACCGAGATAGGGGTTCAGCAGCGTCGAAGCCCCGATCGACCCGACCGGCTCGTCGCCCTCGGGCACTGCCGACCTGCTCTCCTCGCGACCCATCACTGCTCGGACGCGCTGATCGGCGTCCCGCCGTCCGGTCCGCCCTCGTCCACGGGGTCTCCGGCAACCGGACCGGGCAATGTCTGTCCCTCCTCTGTCGGGAACCGGTATCTCAGAGCTCGCGCAGACCGGGTGTCGATGACACCGAACATGTCAGCCTCTCCCACATTGTCGACCGTACCCATTATGAACTTCGCCCGACGAGCGCCGGCTCGGTAGGAGGAGCACCGATGTCCATGGTGATCCGCGGCGGCGGCGGCCGACGAGCAGCCTCCTCGTCAAGAGCCCGATCCTGTCGCGCGGTGACATCGGCCACGAGGCCCGGGAGCTGGCGCGCGATCGGCAGCCTCGCCATCCACGAGTAGTGACGCAGCCCGGCACGCGGATCCTGCAAGAACGTTCCGACGAGAGCCCGGGCCACGGCGTCGGCGCCGCCCGCCGCCGCCGCGACGAAGAGATGCCAGTCGGGCTGCACGCCGACCGCGACCTGGATCAGTTCGGACCCGATTCGCAGCAGCAGCTCGCCGTCGCGTCCCACGCCGAGCGTCGCCGCGACGTCGGCGAGCGCAGCAGCCAGCTCACCGTCACCGACACCGCCAGGCCACAATGCTGCCGCCACGGCGTCCCGAGTCGACGCGCCGAAGAGGGTCAGGTACGACACCAACTCGACGGTGCGGGCCGTCGCAGGCTCCTCCCGGCCCCCGCGCTCCAACCGGGGCGGGCCGAAGAGACGGACGAGCACCTCGACGTCATCGAACTCGACCGGACCCGCCAGCAGCACGGTCGAGGACCGGACGCCTGCCAGTTGCGTCGACCGCTCGGCCGCAGTGAGCCGCGCGAGCGCCGCCGCCGTGGACGGCGCGAGCGCCTGGGCGCCGACGGTGAAGTTCAGCTCCGGGCATGTCAGGGCTCCCTGGTCGCCGAGCTGCAACCGCCAGCGCGCCCGGTGGTCCGCACCGATCACGACCACGGTGGGTGCACCGAACCAGTCCGAACCCTCGCCCACCCGCAGCGCGGTCAGCACCGCATCCGTCGGCGGTTCGGCGAGGAACACCACGTCCCCCCGCAGCGGACCCTCGAGTACCCGGGACGCCCGATCCACCAGGCGCAACCGCGGGCTGAAGTCGGCCAGCTCGGACCCGAAACCCACGAGGTTCACCAGCGGCGCCTCCGACCAGCGCTTCGTGACCAGCTCGGCCGCCATGGACAAGGCCACCATCCGGCAACCCGACTCGGGACCCTCGAGCGAGATGAGGCCGCCGGCAGGCAGGTTGATCAGCAGTCGGCCGAAACCGTCCGAGCCCAGCGAGACGAGCGCAGGCATCTGCGGCGCCACGTCGGGCACGTCGACGAGCACCACGGCACGGTCGAGCAGCCAGCGTCCACCGCTCTCGGTGGGCTCGAACGGCGCCGGCGGGTGTCGGTCAGGGGCAGCCAGGCGGAGTTCGAGCAGGTCGTCGGCGAGATGCGCGGCGACGATCTGCGGCGGCGGAACGTCACGCTGCGCCAGACCGGAGGCGAGCAGGCACAACGCGACCTCGAGGAACGCTCCGCCGGAGCGGTCCGCCCCGACGTGCGCTGACTCCTCGACCACCGCCGCGTACATGTCCGGCAGCGGCACGCCGGCTCCTTCGGGGCGGTTGAGGACGCGGCGTTCCCGCAGCCCGTCGAGGGTGTCGAGCAGGCCGTCGGAGAGCAGCCGGGCGTGTACGAGGTCCCAGCTCAGCTCCGCGCGGGGATGGAAGACGTCATCGGGGGGCTCGGCCTTGGCATGTCGTCCCCCGGCCGTCGTCCGGCGTGCCGGCGAGGCGGTCTGGACCGTCACGGTCGGCGGCGTGTCGGGAATCGTCCCCACGACCACGGGCTGCGACCCCGAAGAGCCCACCGGCTCCACCGGCCGCGCCTCGGTGAGGATCACCGGCTCCACCGCTGACGGGATCACCCGCTCCGCCGCTGACGGGACCTCCGGCTCCACCGCTGACGGGATCGCCGGCTCCGCCTCGGAGGAGACCGCCGGCTCCGCCCCGGGACGGACTTCGGCAGTACCGGCGAGCGCAAGTCCGACGCTCGCGGGCAACCTCACGAGGCCCGGGCCCCGCGCGTCACCGGGCACGAGCAGCGTCCAGCCGTGGCCGATCACGCTGTCCTCGGTGATCGGAACCCCGCCGGGGCCGGTGCGCTCGCGGTTGAGGGCCAGCAGGTCGCGGTAACGCAGTGTGGACCCGAGGTACGCAGAAGCAAGATCCCAGAGGCGCAGCCCCTCGGCCTCGGCGGGCAGCCGCACGACGAGCAGCCGGACGTCGTTGCGCGACGTCGCCGGCGCGGTGGGCCGTTCCGGTCGGGTGCGCATCACCGGACGCAGCGGCGGCACCGGCCGGGTGGCGGTCAGCGCGGACACCAGACGCGCGGCGAGCCGCCGCTGCCAACCGAACGTCAGGGGGGCGTCGATGACGCGGCCCCTCCCACGCAGAACGAGCCGCAGCTCGGTGAACAGGGCGGACGCGATCCCGGCTACCGCGAGGGCCGCGACCACCACCACCGCGACGGGCATGCCGAGCAGCGCCGCCCACAGTGGCAGAAGCAGAATCGCGGTGGTGGCCACCAGCCCGAGCGCAGTGCGGCGACGTTGCCGCCCGGCCAAGGCCGGACGGCCGTCGAGCACGCGCAGCTCGTCGGCCAACGACCTCCGTGGCGGGCGCGCGGCCCCGATCAGCAAACCCGCGCCCAGGGCGAGCAACGCACCGGCGATCACCAGTCGGACGACGTCGCCGTTCATCCCGCGGCCTGCTGGAGGCCGTCGATCTCCCGGATCAACTGGTGGCCTAGCTCGCGGCTCGAGCGCATCAGCGGTGAGGAGCTCAGTTTCCCCGACCACTCCCCCGCAAGCGTCCCCGCACCGACCGGGTCGTAGGCGATGCGGCCCAGCACCCTCGCCGAGACGCCGTCCGGTCCACTCTCGTCCAGGACGATCTGCACCTCGCGTTGTGAGCGTCGGTCGGCCACACCGGTGACGACGGCGACGAAGACGGGCAACTCCACCCGTAGCGTCCGCAGCCTCGACCGCAGGTGCCCCACGGCGTCCACGGTGGGGCGGGTGGCGACGAGCAGGGCCGAGGCGTAGGGCAGCAGGTCCTCGATCGGCGTGTAGGGGTGCAGCCGACCGCAGTCAGCGATCACGTCGGTGTCGGGCACGGTGTCGAGCAGAGCGCCGATCGACGCCCAGCGGCCGTGGACGGCTTCGGTCTCCGTCGTCGACGACACCCCGAGCAGTACCTGCAGGCCACCGGGAACCGCCTGGACGTGGTCGAACACGTCCGCCCCGTCGATGACGCCTGCCGCGTAGCTGACCAGACCGAGCCCGGCGTCGAGCGGCGCGCCGTCCTCCCCGCGCAGTCGATAGCGCAGGTCCCCGCCGTCGGGATCGAGCTCCGCGAGCAGTGCCCGCCGTGGCCAGGTCGCCGTGAGGCTGAGCGCGATCGTGCTGGCACCGGGGGCTCCCTTGACCGATGCGACCGCAATGAGCGCCATCAGCCCGCCCGGCATTCGTCGAGGACGTCATTGGCGACCACGTCGTAGAGCACCGTCGCCGTCAGCTTCTTCGCGGCGCTGGCTCCGGTCACGTCGACGACCTGCTGGGCGTCGCCGGGTGGGCCGGAGCGGACCAGGACGGACAACGTGACGACACCGCCCGGGCCTGCCGCGGCCTCCCACACGTAGGCCTCCGGGACGAGCATCACGGCCTCACCGTTCGGGTCGGTGCGGTAGAGCCGGACCGCGGTCGACACCGGCACACCCTCGGCCGGATACGCACCGGGTTCGAGGGTGACGCCCACAGCCGAACAGGTGACCTCGGCGGTGGGGGCCGCCAGGGCCGGGACGGCGGCGGGAGCCGTGGGACCGGCGGCCGCGCCGGTCGCGGTACTCGTACCCAGGTAGGCACCGAGGCCCAGGCTGAGCATGCCGAGACCCACCATCGCCCATCGGCGTTGCCCGGGGCGCCGGCCCAGCGTGTCGACGGCCTCCGGGCGGCCCCAC
Organism: Pseudonocardia sp.; assembly: GCA_026785945.1. Lineage (GTDB taxonomy): Bacteria > Actinomycetota > Actinomycetes > Mycobacteriales > Pseudonocardiaceae > Pseudonocardia. The sequence continues at coordinate 35,525 of JAJAZD010000056.1, forward strand.
ACCGATCCATCAGGTTCAGAGCGTGCCATCAGGAAATTCTCCGCATCACCGAAGGCGGGTCGGATCGAGAGTCGAGCGTGTTCACCATGCCGGAACCGACCATGACATCCCACCGCGATCCAGGGCCGCCGAAACTCCGATTTCGCCCGAAGCATACTCAGCGGGACACGGGTCGGCGCAAGGCGCACTGTGGGCACCGCCCCAGTGAATCACCGACTGTTTCCGCAGCTCAGAGCGGATATGTCACGAGGAGCATGGTCGAGTCCGCGATCCGGCATGCGGCAGGCGGTGGTCACCCGGGTCACCGCGGTCGCCGCGCACGGGGACCGCAACGTCTCTCCGTCCGCCATCGCGAGCACCCGTCGGTCGGTTCCCTCACGGCCGGTTGCTCCGCGTCGACGGCGGGCACGACGTGCTCAACCGCAGCGCCGCGACGCGGGGTCTGCTGTGGCAGGAGCGGCGTCGTCCAGAAGGGCGGGGTGACACCGGACTCTCGAGTGGACGCGGCAGCGGCAGTGTTCGGACCGCTGGCCCGGTTCGTGCACCGAGCCGGGCAGGAGGCCTCCGCAGAGCTGCGGCGGCACGGGCTGACTCCAGCGCAGTTCCAGCTCATGCTGGCCGTGCGGCGCAGCCCCGCGACGACCCAGCGCGAGCTCAGGGCTGGCAGGGGCAGGCAACCAACGTGGCCGCGCGGGCGGCGACGGGCTGCCTCACGGGCCTGACCAGCCGGGGCGAGTGCTTCCTCGGGGCCGCCACCGAGACGTCCAACGCGTTCTTCGACGAGACCACCCTGGGTCGCGACGCACGGAGGTTCGCCGAGACCGAGTACGACGGCGATCCCGTCCGGGAGCGGCTCGAGGCCGCCGCATCGAGACCGATCGACACGGCCCGCCAGGTCGGCACCCTCGGCAAGGTCGTCAGCAGTGCTTTCGAGACCACCGGGCAGGTGCTCGGCAGGGGCGTCGCCCATCTGTCGGACGCGGTGAACGGCGGCTCCATGATGCCGGGCGAGGAGTACTTGCGGAACCTCGACGAGATGGTCGGACCGGTCGCTGGTCGACGAGGTCAACTCCCGCACCCCTCAGGACCACGATCGGGCATTCCCGCAGGCCCAGCGCGGCCGCAGCTCCTCGGCCGCCCCCGCCCCGGCCGTCATCGACAACCCGATCGTGCGGGCCGGACAGCAGGTCTGGAACGGCGTGGTCGAACGCACCGAGCCCCTACACGACCTAGATGGTTGATTCCGTGAAGATCGTATGAGGGCGTGTCGCGGCCTCGCTGTCACGACGCCGGTCATCGGACAAGGATGCGCTGCCGCGGTGCGCCTGTCGTCGCAGGGACTGGATGGCCGGGGTGTCCGGTCCCGTC
>JAJAZD010000057.1 GCA_026785945.1 Pseudonocardia sp.
GGACGGGACCGGACACCCCGGCCATCCAGTCCCTGCGACGACAGGCGCACCGCGGCAGCGCATCCTTGTCCGATGACCGGCGTCGTGACAGCGAGGCCGCGACACGCCCTCATACGATCTTCACGGAATCAACCATCTAGACCCCGACTCCCGCGCGCCCAGACCCGGACTCGCGCGCGCCCAGACCCCGACTCGCGGGGAGGGGAGGGCGCTGGGGAGCAATCAGGTCGCGGGCGATCGCGGCGGCGGCGTTGACGATCTCGTTCGCGTCGGCCAGGTCGATCGTCACATCGGTGCCGCTGAGCACGAGGTCGTCGTACTCGGAGCGGTTGCGGCGCCTGCGCAGGGCGTCGAACTTCTTGGCGGCCGCCGAGCGCGGGCCGAGGGTCTGCGCGCACCAGATCGCCACGGCCTCGTGCGCGCCGCCGCGGTGGGTGGCCCGGACGCCCGCCGCGAGCATCGCGGCCGTGACCGCCTTGCGTGCGGCGTCGTAGAGGGCGACGTAGGCGATCTCCAGGTCGAGGTCCTCGGCGAGCAACCGGCCCGCGGTGTCGAGGTGCTGCTCGGCGACGGTCAGGCGTGCGCGGGCGGTCCCGGGGTCGGCGGGTACCTGCTGGAGGCGGCCCGCGCGCAACAGCCCCGCGACGTCGGGCCGGGCGGCATTCACCGGGGGCCGTTCAGGGCGAGCGGCACGAGCGGTGACTCGCGCACGGTTCGGACGAAGCCCGACCCTCCGTCGGCCCACTCCGCGGGCGTCAGGACGCTGACGGAGACATCCCGTCCGAGGCGCTCGGTGGCGGTGTCGGCGGCGTCCCGGGCGCGGCGCACGGTGGTGACCCGATCGTCGGGGTCGGCGATGACGAGGACGTCGATGTCGGCCGGTTCGTCGCCCGGTTCCCCGAGGTGGCGCCGCGCCCAACTGCCGTAGATGTAGGCCTCCCGGACTCCCGGCACCCCCGCCAGCAGCTCGCGCAGGACCGCCGGTGCCCCGGCGACCTTGAGTACCAGCGCGGCGAGCTCTCCGTGGATCGGCGACCCGACGTGCGCGCTCACCAGGCGGGTGCGCCCGACCTCACGATCGGTGAGGATGCCGGCCCCGACCAGGCGCGCGACCTCACGGGACACCGTGGCCTGCGGCACGCCGGTACGCTCGGCGAGCTCTCCGATGGAGAGTTCGCGCGCGGCGCCGGTCAGCAGCTCCGCGAGCACCGCGAGCTGGGCGGCCGACCGGAAGATCGGCAGCAACGGCGGCGGCGGTTGACTCACACTCCGGATGATGTCATCCGGAGTGTGGATGAGCAATGGCGTCGCGCCGCTCCGGCGAGCTGCCGAACCCTCTCTCAGTCGTCCATCGCGATGATCGCCACCCGCGCGTCGCCCGCGGGGTCGAGGTTGCCCATGCTGACGTACTGCCGGTTGCCCCGGAAGTCCGCCCAGCCGATCGTCGCACCGTCGAGCACGCGCAGGAAGCCGGGCGGCCCGGAACTGAACGTAGGGCCGGACGGACCCGATCGCACCGTCGACATCGACCCCGCCTGGCGGCCGGCCCGGGACGCCGCGGTCGACCACCTGCGGCTGCTCGTGGAACGTCCGGATCGGGTGCGTCGCTGTGCCCACCCGGCCTGTGTCCTGTACGTCCTCGACACGTCGCGCAACGGGACACGCCGGTGGTGCTCGATGGAGACCTGCGGCAACCGGGCCAAGGCCGGCCGGCACTACGCCCGCGCCCGTGGCAGGACGTAGTGGGGCCCGCCAGGTGGGAGTCAGCCCGGCGGTGGGCCGAAGATCCCGGCCAGCCGCTCCAGCGTGGCCCGGATCGACACCAGGTTGCGCTGCGGGGCCCTGACGAGTTCCAGCACCCGCGGGGCCAGGGCGGGCGCGTAGTCGAAGGTCTCAGTGATCTTCGTGCCCCCCGGCGCCGGCTCCAGGTCGTAGCGCCAGACGTGCCGACCGAAGTGCCGCCAGGAGATCCGGCGGCCCTCGTCGAACTCCACCACGATGTTGCTCACCTGGTAGGGGAGCCCCGCGTGCATCTTCATGCCGAACCTGGCACCGGGGGTGAGTCGCTCCGGTCCGGTGACCGCGTCCCGAACCGTGCCGGAGCCGTCGAACTCGGCGTGCCGGGAAGGGTCGGCGAGCAGGTCGAACACCGCCTGCGGTGCCGCGCCGACGACCGTGGAGGCGCTGACCGCGCGGGTCATGCCGCGGCCTGGTGCTTCTTCAGGATCTCCAGTGCCTGGTCGGCGTGCATGTCGAAGTTCGTCTCGCTCGCGATCGAGGAGACGACCCTGCGGTCCTGCCCGATCACGAACGTCATGCGCCTCGTGCGCAGCCCGCCGACCATGAACCAGCGGTGGGCGCCGAGCTCCTTGGCGACCTTGTTGCCCTCGTCGGACAGCAGCGGGTAGCCCAGTGAGTGGGCGGAGGCGAAGACCTGCTGCTTGGCGACGTCGTCGGTGCTGATGCCGACCGGCTGCGCACCGACGGCGGCGAAGTCTGCGGCCAGGTCACGGAAGTGGCACGCCTCCTGCGTACAGCCACCGCTAGAGGCGATCGGGTAGAAGAAGAGCACGACAGGACCTGTTGCCAGCAGCGAGCTCAACGTCCGGGGCGTGCCCGTCTCGTCCTTGAGCTCGAAGTCGCCGACCTGGTCGCCGGGGTTCATACGGGTTCTCCTGGGGTGGGTGGGACGGATCAGGACAGGACGTTCTTCGGCGGCCACGGGAGGAAACCACTGGTGCGCCTCACGTAGTCGACGTAGCCGGGGCGCCGGTTGCCGATGGAGGACTCCAGCAGCTTCGCGCCGGTGCCCTTGGCCAGCAGCCACGTCATCAGCGCCGCGGAGACGAGCCCGATCAGGCCGGGCAGGTGGTGCAGAGCGAGCAGGGTCAGGCCCCACCAGACCGCCGCGTCGCCGAAGTAGTTGGGGTGGCGCGTGTAGCGCCACAGTCCGCGGTCCATCACCTGGCCGCGATTGGCCGGGTCGGCACGGAACGCGGCGAGCTGGGCGTCACCGACGGTCTCGAAGACGAAGCCGACCACCCACGACAGCACCCCGAGCACCGTGACGACGATCGCGAGCCACCCGTCGGCGAACCCGTACTGACCCAGCTGCACCGGCAGCGACACCACCCACATGATGACGGCCTGCGGGAGGTAGACCGTGCGGACCATGTGGACCACGGGGCTGCCCGGAGCGCGGGCCGCGATGTCGACGTAGCGCGGGTCCTCCGCCGTCCCGCGGTTGCGCCGTTCGATGTGCCAGGCCAGCCGGAAGCCCCAGACGCACGTCAGGGCCGTGATGAGCAGCTGGCGCCACAGGTCGCCGTCGCCGAGGGCTAATACCAGCGTTGTGAGGGCGACGAGTGCGAAACCGGCGCCCCACACGACGTCGATCCCGTCGTGACGCCCACCCCGCACCCGGACGGCCACGAACAGGGCCACGAGGAACGTCACGACGATCACGGTGGCGGTGACCCAGAGGTTGGTCAGCGCCGCACCCCAGGGGAAGTCGGCCATGACGACTATCGTGCCGACTCGGGCAGGGCCGCGCGCGCGGAACCGTTCGCCGCGACGCCGTTGCACGCGGAACCGTGATCGGACTCAGGGTCACGACCCAGCGTCGACGTGCGGCCCCGCGGCAGGCCCGACCGGCCGTCCGCGTCGGGACGCACCATGAGGATCTGGTGCACGCCCATCCGGTTCTCCTCGAACGCCAGCGCCGCGCCCGCGAGGTAGAGCAGCCACACCCGGTACTGCTCATCGCCGATCAGCCGGACCGCCTCGGCCTTCCGGTCCTGCAGGGTGTCGAGCCACGGGCGGACCGTCCAGACGTAGTGCTCGCGGAGCGAGTGGACGTCGACGACCTCCAGCCCGGACGACTCCAGGAAGGTGAGCGTCTCGCCGAGCGGCCGCATGTACATGTCCGGGGCGACGTAGCTCTCCATGAACGCGCCGCCGCCGGGGGCCGTGTTGGGGCCGGCCGCGCCGCGCGACATCTGTTGTAGCAGCAGCCGCCCGCGCGGGAGCAGCAGCCGCTGCAGCTGCGCCGCGTAGACGGGGTAGTTGTCCTGCCCGACGTGCTCGCCCATCTCGATCGAGGCGATCGCGTCGAAGGGTCGGTCGGGGCTCGCGTCCCCTCCGACGGCCCGGTAGTCCTGCAGCCGGATCTCGATGCGGTCCGACAGGCCCAGCTCCGCCACCCGCGCCTGGCCGAACGCGCGCTGCTCCGACGACAGCGTGACGCCGACGGCCGACACGCCGTAGTGCAGCGCGGCGTGGATCAGCAACGAGGCCCACCCGCAGCCGACGTCGAGCAGCCGCATCCCGGGTTCGAGGCCGAGCTTGCGGCAGACCAGGTCGAGCTTGTCGCGCTGGGCGTCGGCGAGGCCGTAGGTCGGGGACGCGTCCCGGGTCCAGTACCCGCACGAGTACGCCATCTGCGGGTCGAGCAGGAACTCGTAGAACTCGTTGGACAGGTCGTAGTGGTGGGCGATCGCGGCGCGGTCCCGGCGGCGGGTGTGCAGCCCGCCGTCGAGCCGCGCCTCCGAGGCAGGGGGCTTCGGGCGGGGTCCGAGGATCCGCAGCCGGGCCGCGAGCCGGGCCGCGGCGAGCACGTCGGCGGCCGTCGGTGACAACCCGCTCAGGTCCTGCGCCCTGGCCAGCTTCCAGAACCGGGACAGGCCCTCGGCGATGTCGCCCTCGACGTCGAGCTCGCCGGCCACGAAAGCCCGCGCCAGCCCCAACTCACCCGGGTTCCACAGCAGGCGCCGCAGCGCCCGGCGGTGCCGGATGATCGCGACGGGGCTGTCGGCGGGGCCGGACTCGCTGCCGTCCCACGCGCGGATGCGGAGGGGCAGGGGAGCGCCAATGAGGCGCTCGACGAGCCCGGCGAGCTGCGGAGCGACGGGGGCGGGCACGAGTTCTCCTGAGGTCGGGGGGCACGCGCCGGGTCAGCGGCGCTGCAGCGAGAGCTGGTGGACGTCGAGATAGCCGACGCGGAAGCCGGCCTCGCAGTAGGCGAGGTAGAACTCCCACATGCGACGGAAGGTCTCGTCGAAACCGAGGGCGGCGACCGACCCCCAGCGGGCCGTGAAGTTCTCCCGCCAGTGCGCGAGCGTGCGGGCGTAGTCCGGCCCGAGGGTGCGACGTTCGACGATGCGCAACCCGTCGGTGTGTCGGGCCAGGTTCTGCTCGATCGCCTCCACCGACGGGATCACGCCACCGGGGAAGATGTACTTGCTGATCCAGGTGTAGTCGTTGCGTGTGATGACCATGCGGTCGTGGGGCATGGTGATGGCCTGGAGCCCGACCCGTCCGCCGGGCTTGAGCAGCCGGTCGAGCGCGGCGAAGTACGTCGGCCAGTACTTCTCGCCGACGGCCTCGATCATCTCGACGGACACGACGGCGTCGTACCGGCCCCGGGCCTCGCGGTAGTCGCGTAGGAGCACCTGGACGCGATCGGCGACGCCCGCCTGCTCGAGGCGCCGTTGCGCGAGGAACGCCTGCTCGGCGGAGATCGTCAGCGTCGTGACCCGGGCGCCGCGGCGTGCCGCGCGGACGGCGAGTCCGCCCCAGCCGGTCCCGATCTCCAGGATGTGCTGGCCCCCGGTGACGCCGGCCATGTCGAGGATGCCGTCGATCTTGCGGCGCTGCGCGTCGTGGAGATCGTCGCTCCCGTCCGCGAACCAGGCGGCGGAGTAGGACATCGTCTCGTCGAGGAACAGCGCGAACAGGTCGTTGGACAGGTCGTAGTGGCGCTGGATGTTCTCCCGCGACCCCTCGAGGGTGTTGCGCTCCTCCATCGGTTGGCGCGCCTCGACGTAGCGGCGCCCGACCCGCTGCAGGACGCCCGGGATGAGCGTCGAGAGCTTGCCCGCGAACGGGGTGAGCAGGTCGGCGAGGCCGGTCGAGGTCCAGTCGCCCGCCATGTAGGCCTCACCGAAACCGATCTTGGAGTTCGCGCCCAGCCGGTGGAAGAAGGCCTCCGGACGGACCAGCCGCATCACCGGCGAGCCCGGGCCCCCGGCTCCGATGCGCTCCCCTCCGGGGAACACGATCCGCACCGGCAGGTTCTTCACCGCGCCGCGGACCAGCGCCTGGGCCACCCGCGCGTTCATCGGCGTGTGCGGCGGGGTGGCGAGCCCGGGCCACAGACCCTCGTTGGGGCGCGGCACAACGTGTCTGTTGGACCGCCGGACGGCGCGTGTGGCGGTCCCGATGACGGGTGCTGGTTCGCTCGCGAGCTCGCTCACTGGACGCCTTCCTGCGGTGTGTGTTGCGGCCGCGGGACGACCGGCAACCGGCGCAGCCACAACGTGATGCCGTGGCGACGGATGAGGGCGGAGGTGCGGTGGGTCATCAGGGGGCGGCGCACGAGCATCCGGGCGAGCGCGGCGGGGTTGGCCGGGCGGCGGGTGCCGACGACGGTGGCGGACAGGGCGGTGACCCCGTCCTGGCGCAGCGTGACCGAGATCGTGAGGCGCTCGTCGGGCTCGCGCAACACCATCCGGTACTGCCCGTCGACGGACAGGAACGGTGAGACGTAGAAGTTCTTCGGGGTCTCCGCGTGGCCCGACCCGTCGGTGTGCAGCAGGTAGCAGTGGCGCTCGCCGTAGGTGTTGTGCACCTCCGCCACCACGCAGTCGAGCGTCCCGTCGCGGCGGTGGCACCAGAAGACGCTGATCGGGTTGAACACGTACCCGAGCAGCCGCGCGTTGGCGAGCATCAGCACCCGCCCGCCGCGCAGGTCGACGCCCTGGGTGGCGAGCCAGGCGTCGAGGTTCTGGCGGATGGTCCGCCGCGGGTCGCCGAGGTGGTCGCGCGCCTCGAAGCGGGCGAACGGGCGCAGCCAGCGGGGGAGCCGCGGCAGGGCGTCGATGTCGACGAGCCAGAGGTAGATGGCGTGGCTGAAACCGCGGTCCAGCGCCCGGGTGCGGACGTGCCGGACCTCGGCGTCGTACAGGGCGGGTGCCGCGGGCGTCACCACGACACCCCGAGCGACGCGGCGGCGCGGACGCCCGCTGCGCAACCGTCCTCGTGGAAGCCCCAGCCATGATAGGCGCCCGCGAAGGCGAGCGTGCCGTCGTTGAGCGTGGGCAGGCGGCGCTGCGCGGCGACGGCCGCCGGCGTGTAGACCGGGTGCTCGTAGTGCATGGTCGCGACGACCCGGTCCTGGTCGACCCGGTCGGCGCCGTTGAGCGTCACGACGTAGTCGTCGGGCTCGGCGAGGCGCTGCAGCCGGTTCATGTCGTAGCTGACGAGGACCGGGGCGTCCCGGGAGGAGCAGGCCGGCTTGAGGTAGTTCCAGGACGCCCGCGCGGCCGCCCGCCGCGGCAGGACCGACGTGTCGTGGTGCAGCTGCGTGACGTTGCGCGAGTAGGTGAACATGCCGAGCACGGCGCGCTCGTCGTCGGTGGGGGAGGTGAGCAGCGCGAGCGCGTGGTCGGGATGGGTGGCGATCACGACGCGGTCGACGCGGTGCACGGCGTCGGAGTCGTCGCGCACCTCGACCCCGCCCGCGACGCGACCGACCGACCGCACCGGCGTCGAGACCTCGACGGCCGTGAGCCCCTTCACCGCCCGCTCGACGTAGCTGCGCGACCCGCCGACGACCGTGCGCCACTGCGGGGACCCGCCGATCCCCAACAGCCCGTGGTGGTGCAGGAACGTGAAGAGGTAGCGCGCCGGGTAGGCGAGCGACACCGTCTCCCCGGCCGACCACACCGCGCTGACGACGGGCAGCATGAAGTGCTCCACGAAGTACCGCGAGTAGCCACCGATCGCCAGGAACGCGCCCAGCGTGACGTCACCGGCGCGCTCGTCGGCGAGCACCCGGCGCGCGTGCCGGTGGAACCGCACGACCTCGCCGAGCATCGCGAGGTAGGCGGGGCGCACCACGTTCGACACCTGGGGGAACAGCCCGCCGAGCCCGCGAGCTCCGGCGTACTCCAGGCCGCAGCCCTCGCAGCGCACGCTCATCGACATGTCCGAGGGTTGTGTGGCCACGCCGAGCTCGGCGAACAACCGCAGCAGGTTCGGGTAGGTGCGCTCGTTGTGCACGATGAACCCGGAGTCGACGTTCGCGACGCCGCCGTCCGACGTGGTGAGCTCGTGGGTGTGTGCGTGGCCGCCCAGGCGCGCGTCGGCCTCGAACAGCGTGACGTCGTGGGTGCGTTGTAGTAGGTACGCGGCCGTGAGCCCGGCGACACCGGAGCCGACGACGGCGACGGTGGGGCGGGTCCGGCTCGTCGGCTGCGTCATCGAACTGCTCCGGCCGGGGTGAGGGGGATGCGCAGGCCGCTCGGGGCGGGCTGCCGAAAGGCGTTCGCAATGTCGGGGTCCTCGGGTTCGATCTCGAGCACCCCCAGCACGAAGCGGCGGACCAGCGCGTGCCAGTCGCCCGCGCGACGGACCATGAAGTGGCCGGCGTCGTGCACGTCGAAGCGGCAGATCCGGGGGGTCACGCGGGTGGCCTGCAGCGCGTAGTCGAACGAGGCCCGGGAGTCGGTCCAGCGGTCATGGTCGCCGTGGGCGATCAGGACGGTGCGCCCGGCGAGCTGCGCGACCGGATCGGAGCCGTCCAGCCACGGCGCCAGCGCACACACCGCGATGACGTTGCGCGCTCCCGCCGCGCCCAGCGCGGCCCGCCCGCCCATGGAGTGGCCGACCAGCACGACCGGGGTCCCGGGGTGCCGCTCGGCGAGCTCGCGCAGCGCCCACTGCGCGTCGTGCAGGGCGTCGCGGGCCGGGGCGTTCCAGCCGCGGTACCGGTAGCGGAGCATGAACACCGCGGGGCCACGGCGGGCCAGGTCGTAAGCGAACGGGATCATCCTGCGGTAGGTCAGCCGCTTGCGTTCGCCGCTCTCGCGGCTGTGTGTCCGCCCGCCGTGCAGGACCAGCACCACCGCCGACGGCGCGGCGTGCGCCCGACCCACGACCTCGAGGCGGGGCAGGGAGGACTTCTCGGGCACGATGGAGACCTCTCGACGATGGAGGCATGCGATGTCAGTGTGGCCGGGTGTTCCGTCGGCGCGGCCCACTCGGACGGCGCCTGCGACGGACGTCACAGCATCGACGTCACAGCTGGTCGTCACAGCTGGTCGTCACAGCTGGTCGTCCCAGGCCGACGTCACAGCACTGACGTCCGTCGCGCGGTCCCGGCACGAAGGCCTACCGGCAGGGAATGATGCGAGCGGGCAGGAGGAGGACGCATGGGGATCCGACCGTTGACCGTCTGGCGCAAGCTCGCGCTGACCGCCACTCGGAAGTGGGGTGACTCGGGGTTCTGGTTCGGGCTGGCGATCGCGCTGATCTGGCCGTTCGCGATGTTCGGGACCAGGATCGGCTGGCGGGGCGGTGAACACCTGCCGCGCAGCGGTGGGGCGCTGCTCGCGATGAACCACGTATCGTCCGCCGACCCGATCTTCGACACGGCGTTCACGATCTCGCACGGCCGCATGCCCCGCTACCTGGCGAAGGCGGCGCTGTGGAACGTGCCCGTCGTCCGGTCGGTGCTGGGCAAGGGCGGCCACATCGCCGTCTACCGCGAGACGGCGCGCGCGGGCGACGCCTACCGCGGCGCCGTCGCCGCCCTGGAGCGCGGGGAGATCGTGGCGTTCTATCCCGAGGCGACCTACACCCGCGACCCCGACGGCTGGCCGATGCGGGCCAAGAACGGCATCGGGCGGATCGCGCTGGTCACCGGCGCACCCGTCATCCCGGTGGCCAACTGGGGCAGCCAGGACGTCCTGCCCCCCGGCAGCGGCCGCCCGCGCCTGCTTCCCCGTCGCCGCGTGACGATCGTGGCAGGCCCGCCCGTCGACCTCTCGGCCTGGCTCGGCGGGCCCCGCACCCGTACGGCACTGGACGCCGTCACCACGGCGATCATGAACGACGTCACCGCCCTGCTCGGCGGTATCCGCGGCGAGAAGCCTCCCGCCATCCCGTACGACCCGGCGGTCCGCCCGGCCCCCGTTCCCCCTCCCCCCGCCGACGGCCCGTCCGCGTCCCGGGAGCAGCTGAGTTCATGATCGCCGTCTGCGGTGCGGGACCTGCAGGGGTGCAGCTCCCGCACCGCAGACGCTGATCATGAACCGGGTTCCGCGGAACGCCCTCGGAACCGGTGCGGCCCGCGCCATGCTCGCGGTATGTCGCTGCAGCGGGTCCTCGGCCGGCAGGCCGGTGTCATCACCCTCGGACAGGCGGTCGACGAGGGGATGTCGGCGGCCAGTGCTGCAGAAGCATGTGCGGTTCGATGCGCTCTACCGCGCCTACTGCCGCAACATCGGCCGGGAGGCCTGGCCGTATCCGCCGGTCGGGTCGGGTTCTCCGCGGTCGTCATGTCGGGCACCTCGTCGGTCCGGGGAAGGGCGGCCTCACCAACAGCCTGTCCACCAGGTGTTCGGCGCCCGAGGTGGCCCCGGATCGGGTGTCGCTCGCTACAGGTCGAGTCCCAGGAGAGCGTTCTCCACCACCTCGGGCAGCGCCGGGTGGATCCAGTACTGGCCGGTCGCCATCTCGCGTGCCCCGAGGCCGAACGACATCGCCTGGATGAGCGGCTGGATCAGCGACGACGCCTGCGGGCCCATGATGTGCGCGCCGAGCAACCGGCCCGTCCCGCGTTCGGCCAGGATCTTGCAGAAGCCCGTGGAGTCGTCCATCGCCCAGCCGTACGCGACGTCTCCGTAGGCCTGGATCTTCACGGCGTAGTCGACGCCGTCGGCGCGGCACTCCTGCTCGGTGCGGCCCACCGCCGCGATCTGGGGGTCGGTGAACACCGCCCACGGCACGAACCGGTGGTCGGTGCGGCGCGGGGCGTCGGGGTGCAGCAGGTTGTGGGCCACGACCTTGGACTCGTGGTTGGCCACGTGCTTGAGCTGGTAGGGCGAGCTGACGTCGCCCAGGGCGAAGACCCCGTCCACGGGCGTGCGCTGCTGGTCGTCGACCACGATGCGGCCGTCGTCGTGGACCGGGATCCCGGCCTTCTCCAGATCGAGCCGGTCGCTGTTCGGTTCGCGGCCGGTGGCGACGAGCAGGAGGTCCCCGCTGATCACGGCGCCGTCCGACAGTTCGAGCTCGACGCCCGACGGGGTGGTGTCGGCCCGGACCACCGGGCAGCCGACGCGGACGTCCCACCGTTCGCGCACGACGTTGGTGAAGCGCTCGGCGACCGTCTCGTCCTGCGAACGCAGCAGGTGCGACCCGCGTCCGATGATGGTGACCTGTGCGCCCAGTGCGGAGAACACGTGGGCGAACTCGGCGCCGATGTAGCCGGCCCCGACGACGATCAGGTGCCGGGGCACGCTGTCGATCCGCATGATCGTGTCGGAGGTGTGGAACGGCACCCCGGACTCGGTGATCACCCGGGGGATCGCGGGGCGACTGCCCGCCGCGATGACGATGTGGTCGGCGGTGAACGTGTCGTGACCCGAGCCGTCGGTAAGTTCGACGCCGAGCTCCTGGGGCCCGGTGAACCGCGCGTGTCCTTCGTAGACCGTGACGTTGGGGGAGCGCTCGATCCGGTACTCCCGCCCGCCCGCGGAGACGGGGTCGATCCGGCCGAAGATGCGGTCACGGATGTCGGTCCAGCGGACCTTGTCGACGCTCGCGTCGATGCCCAGCCGGCCCGCGTGCCGGATGTGCTGCGCGATGTCGGCGGGGTAGACGTACATCTTCGTCGGGATGCAACCGACGTTGAGGCACGTGCCGCCGAACACCCCGTGTTCCACGAGCGCGACGTCGAGGTCGTCGAAGCGGCTGTCGATGATCGAGTTACCCGAACCGGTACCGATGACGACGAGATCGTGATGGCGCACCACACGAGGTTAGCCGCCCCGGGTCCGTCACCTGCGGGTCGTCAGAGCATCGTCACATCTCCGCGGTCCGGGCACCGCCCCATCCGATCTGGTATTCAGACCGGATGACCAGCGAGGCGATCGTCGCGACCGTGCACCGGGCCTGGGCGGCCGACCTGCCGCCCCGGACCCTCTATGAGCTGCTGCGCCTGCGCGTGGACGTGTTCGTGGTGGAGCAGGCGTGCGCCTACGGCGAGCTCGACGGCCGCGATCTCGAGGACCGGGCCCGGCACTACTGGCTCGGTGGCGACGGACACCCCGAACCGGTGCTGGGCTGCCTGAGGCTGCTCAAGGAGCCCGACGGCGACTACCGGATCGGCCGCCTGTGTACGGCGCTCCCGGTGCGCGGCCGCGGTCTCGGCCGCCGATTGATGGCGGCGGTGCTCGGCGAGGTCGGCGACGGGCCGTGCGTGCTCGAGGCGCAGGAACACCTGGCCGGCTTCTACGTCGGCTACGGCTTCGCCACCGTCGGCCCCGCCTTCGACATGGACGGCATCCAGCACGTGCCGATGCGGCGTGAGCGGCGCTGACCGGAGGCTGCCCGACCTCCGCCGAGCGCGTCGCCGTCCGGTGTCCGTGCGGCTCTCATGATCAGTTGCCCGCCCACCGTGTCCCGGCCGGCACCCCCCGGTGCGGAATACTCCGGGTGACAGGTCGGACGCAGGTGCCGGCCGAGCCGGGGCACAGCGAGGAGAGCAGACATGAGCGAGGACCCGACCAGGGCGATGGCGCTGCCGGGTGACACCGGCACGCCCGTTCACGGGCGCGTCGGCCAGGCGGACCCGCATGCGGACCCCGCGACGAACCCGGGCCTGCGGCCCGCTGACATCGCAGGGCCGGACGGTCCGGACTTTCCGACACCGGACCGCCCCGAGTCCGGGCAGGCACCCACGGTCCCGACGCCGACGGGCCGCCGGGAGCCGGTCGTCACCCGCACCCGTACGGGCGGGCTGTGGACCGGGCTCATCCTCTCGGCCCTCGTGCTGGTCGTCCTGCTGGTCTTCATCCTGCAGAACCTGGCCCGGGTCCAGATCACCTTCCTCGGCCTCACCGGCTCACTGCCCCTCGGCGTGGCGCTTCTGCTCGCCGCGGTCGCCGGCCTGCTCCTGGTGGCGATCCCGGGCGGATTCCGGATCCTGCAGCTGCGCCGGGCGGCCCGCCGCGTCGCCGGGCACTGATGCTCCGTACCTCGGAAGGTCTCTGATGCTCCGCAACTCTGTCGGTCTCTGATGCTCCGCAACTCTGTAGGTCTCTGATGCTCCGCA
>JAJAZD010000058.1 GCA_026785945.1 Pseudonocardia sp.
CCGCCACCCCGGCCGCCCGGCCTCCGGGGTCGGTCCCCGCGGCGAGCGCCCGGTCGGCCACGTCGATGGCCACTATGGTGTGGCCGTCGCGCCAGGCCCGCTCGGCGAGCAGACCGTCGTCGTGGAGATCCGGTGTGGACGCGTCCGTCCGAGCCGTCCCTCCTCCGATGCCCGGGGCGTCCACCGTCAGGACCCCCGAACCGTCGCGGGTGCGAACGTCGTCGTGCGGGTGGTGTGCGGCCATGGTCTCCCCCTGGAGGTTGCGCTGCGGCAATGCTCGTCCGGATCGACGCACGCGCGTATGTCCCGGGACACGCTCCTACCGCGGACCTTGCGACACTCGTGGCGAGGCCGCGGGCGGGCCGTCAGCCGGCCAGACCGGAGAGGATGCCCTCGCAGCTGCGCACCACCACCCGGCACGCGTCGGCTCCGGCCCGTCCGAACATCGGGTTGACGGCGTGGCGCTGCCAGCGTTCCAGTGCCAGGAAGCCCGCCCGCCGCAGCTCGTCGCGGTCCGCCTCCGGCGGCAGCCCGAGACGCGACGGCGCGGCGGCGCCCGCCTCCCCGAGGAGCCGCTCGGCGTCCTCGACGACGGGGCGCGGCAGGCCGGTCGCGCCGCACCGCAGCGCGCTGAGCAGGCTGAGCTCGGTGAACTCGTGGGCGCCGGCGAGGATCCGTTCGATCTCCGCGGCGAGTGGGCCGCCGCGGCGGGTGCGGTGGAGCACGCTGTCCGCCGCGAGCAGGGCCGAACGGGCCTTGAGCAGCTCTCGGCGCTGCGCGAACTGCGTGTGCAGCACCCGCTGCAGCTCGCGGAGCCCACTGCGGGCCATCAGCTCGGTGGCCAGCGCCGCCGAGCTGCCCGTGCCCTGGCGGATCAGGGTGGTGGCCAGCCGGATGCCGAAGATCCCGAAGCGGTCCAGCAGGTCGCCGCGGGCCCCACCGCCCCGCAGGAACCGGTCGACCGACAGCAGGTCGGTATCCAGCTCGTCGCGGGGCCCGCGGGCCAGCTCGGCGAGCGCGGCGAACTCGGCCGCCCGCAACGTCGCGCCGGTCTGCGCGAGCAGTCCCGCCACGGCGACGACGTCCTGGCACAACCCACGCACGGTCGGGTCGGCGCGGTAGCGCTGGGCGATGCCCCGCGCGGTCGCGACCGACGCCGAGGCGATCCCCGGGGTGTCGATCAGGGTGGCCACCCGCAGGCTGCCCGCCTTGACCTTCCCCGCGATCGCGACCCGCAGCGGCTCGTCGAGCCGGCCCAGCTGCCCGCGCAGCCACCGCGCCGTCGCCGGGTCGCCGCGGTGGACGTCGATCGCAAGGAGCAGCACCCGGCGGGCGGCGGCGGCCAGGGTGGTCATCCGGCTGCCACCAGCACGGAATCGGGCCGGGATGCGGGCGCGGGCCGGGGCAGCAGGGCCCGGGCCGCGCGCCGCACCGCCTCCAGCTCGTCGAGCTCCGCCTTGATCTGGGGCAACCGTGCCTCCCGTTCGCCGCGGGAGGCCTTCACCGCCCGCTCGGCGGCCTGCAGTGACTCCTGCAGCGAGCGCTTCATCTGCTCGGCCTGCTCGGTGAAATGGTCGCGCAGGTCGCGTTGCACGGACCGGAGCCGGTCGCGGGAGTCCTTGCCGACCTGGAACGTCACGTCGTCGACGTACCGGCGCACCGCGGCCTTCGCCTCGTTCCGGCGCTTGGTGATGATCCGCTGGCGTTCGTCGCCGATGGTCCGGCGGCCCATCAGGAGGCCTGCGCCGATCGCGATCGGCGGGACGAGCGCGCCGAGCCCGATGAAGCCGGCCGTCATCCCGAACATCAGGGCGCCCATGTAGCCGCCCTTCAGGCCGGTCAGCATCTTGCTGCTGACGGTCCACGCCTCGGCTCCGGGTGCGGCCATCGAGCGTACCGACCGCAAGGCGTCGGACGGGTCGCTGCGCAGCGCCGGCAGCAGTTGCCGGCGGTCCGAGGAGAAGTGCTCGGCGACCTGCTGGGCCAGCCATCGCGCCCGCTGGGTCGCCCACACGAAGTTGGCCGACGCGGCCGCGGCGACCTCCTGCTGAACCCAGCCCGAGAACTGGTCCCACACCTTCGTCGGATCGCCGCCACCGGCCAGCTCCTCCTCGGCCAGGCGGCTGATCTCGCGCATCCGGTCGCGCAGGTCGTAGTCGATGTCGGCGTTGAGGTCGGCCACGCCGTCGTTGAGGGTCTGCTGCCAGCGCGCCGACCGTTCCTTCAACGCCGCCGCCCGTTCCTGGGCGTCGGCCAGGTCGCGCACGAGCGCCTGAGCGTCCTGCGGGTTCTGCTGGGCAGCCAGCTCCGCGCGCAGGTTGCCGCAGAGCTGCCCGGTGACGGCGAGCACGTCGTGCACCGTCGACCGGCGCGCCAGCCGGTCCGCCTGGCCCAGCACCCGCTTGCGCAGGTACCCGACCAGCGCGGGAAAACCCGACTCGGCGTTGATCTCCGTGTCGTTGCCGAGGACGGCGTGCCAGCGCAGGGCCGACGACACGGCGAACAGCTCCGCGGTGATCCCGGCGGCGGCGAGGTGGCCGCGGTCGAGCTCGGCGATGCGCCGCCACTGCGGGTACAGGTCGTTCTTGGTCAGCACGCAGGCGACGTTCGGGCACAGGGACGCGGCATGGCTGAGGAACTCCAGCTCGGGCGCCGTGTACTCCTGCGACGCGTCCGACACGAGGAGCACGGCGTCGGCGGACGGGAGCGAGGCCATCGTGGCGGCACCGTGCACCGATCCGAGCCCACCGACCCCGGGCGTGTCGACCAGCTCCAGCCCTCCGAGAAGGACGGGCCGCGGCACGCCGACCTCGACGTGGCTCCACCCCTGACGGTTGTTCGGGTTGCCCTGCTCGCACACGTGGTCGGCGAGCTCGGCGGCCGGAACCTCGACCCGCTCGGTTCGCCGCTCCCCGGGCTCCGCGCCGGAGCGCTCCCGGTCCATGTCCCGGTCCATGTCCCGCACGAGCGTGACCGTGACCGTCTCCGCGTACCGCACATGCGTCGGCACGGAGGTCGCGATGTCGTCGAAGGTCGGGCAGACCGGCGCCCCGACCAGCCCGTTCACCAGCATGCTCTTGCCCTGCTTGAACTCCCCGACCACCAACACCCGTACGTGGTCGTCCAGCAGCCGGGCCCGGGCGTGCCGCAGCCGGGCGTCGAGGTCGGGCCGGTCGTAGCGCGCGACGGCGCGGAGTGCGAGGTCGACGACCTCGACCGGATCACTGGTCACAGCTCCTCCTCGGATGCGCTCAGACGACAGCGGCGTCCGCGGTGATGTCCACGGCGGCATCGTCGGTCTGGTCGGCCTCGGGGCCGGGGTCGTCGAACGGGTCGTCCTGCTCACCGCCGTTGTCGTCCTCGACGGGGTTGTCGTCCTCGACGGGGACGTCCTCCTCGGCGGGGTCGCTCTCGGCCGCGTCGCCGTCCTCGACGACGGTGTCGTTGTCCTGGATCGCGACGGTGTCGTTGTCCTCGGTGACGGTGTCGTTGTCCTGGATGGCGACGACGTCGTTGTCCTCGTTGAACGAGTTCTCGGCGTCGATGTCGATCACGTCGACGTCGGTGGTGTCGATGTCGTTGAAGGAGTCGTCGACGACTGTGACGTCGGTGGTGCTGCTGTCGGCGTTGAACGAGTCCTGGACGACGATCGTGTCCCGGTCGTCGATGGTGATCACGGTGGTGCTCCGGTCGACGAGACCGTCGAAGCCGCCGCGCTCCACGACCTGCACGTTGTCGTCCGCCTGGTAGTGCCGCGTGGTGTGGTTGATCTCCGCGACCGGGTCGTCGCCACCGGGCCGGGACGAGCCCGGGTCGCCGTCCCCGGCGTGCACCCCGCCGGAGTCGGTCAACATGAGCCGCGCGTCGCGGACGTCCTCGCCGGTCACCCCGTCGAGGCCCGCCCGCGACAGCGTCCCCTCCGGGTCCTGCTCGAACTGTGCTCGGGCGTCCTCGTCGCGCAGCAGCTCGAGGAGGAAGTCGATGATCTCGGAAAAGGCCAGCATGTCGTTCACCTCCGTGGGTGGGATACCGGCCCCGCCCCTGCCCGGGGCGGGGCCGGCACGGTCAGCTGATGAAGGAGCTCACGTCGAAGTCGGCGTCGGCGTCGGCGTCCTGGTCGGAGTCCAGGTCCTGGTCCGAGTCCTGCGCGAAGTCCTGCTCGGCGTCCTGGTCGACGACCTGGTTGGCGTCGACGTCCACATCGGAGTCGGCGTCGCCGCCGGCCCCACCGGAGGCGTCGGCGTTGCCGCCGTCCCCGGCGTTGCCGCCGGAACCGCCCACACCGACGCCGTTGGCGTCGCCGCTGTCCCCGAAGTTGATGTTGGTCTGGCCGGCCTGGTCGATGTCGCCGGCGTTGCCGCCGATACCGACACCGGAGCCGCCGTCGGCACTGCCGCCGTCGCCGCCGACGGCCAGGCCGCCGTCGCCGGCCTCGGTGTTGGTGGCCGTGGTGGTGTCCTGGTCCTGGGCGGCGGCCTGGGTGTTCTCCTGGTTGCCGACCTGTGCGGCCTCGGCCTCCTGCGCGGAGTCCTGGTCCTGGTCCTGGTCCTGGTCCTGGTTGAGGTCGAGGTCCTGGCTGAGGTCGGCCATGAATGTGCTGAGGTTGAACGGGCTTCCCATTGTTCTCTCCTGAGTTCGGGATCGGCGCCGGCTGCTCCGGTGCGCCCGCCGGCCACTGCGTCCGGCTGAGAAGGAAGTTAGGACGCTCGCCGCCGTCGGGGATCCGGGTTGCCTCCGGTCCGGTGACCAGCAGATACCGGGATGGATGAGCCGATACGGCGCCGAGTAGGGGATTTCCCCGTGCTCGGGGGAATGCGGTGAACCGCTCTCGTCGCGCGGACGTGCCTGCGTGTGCAATGGCGACGACGAGCGCGGAGACCGGACATGTCCTATCAGCTGGGGATCGATCTGGGGACCACCTACTCGGCCGCGGCGGTGTGCCGGTCGGGAGGCGACGTGGCCGAGGCGGTCCGGCTGGGCGAACGGTCCGACGCCATCGCCTCGGCCGTTCTCGCGGGCGAGGACGGGTCGTTCCTCGTCGGGGAGGCGGCGCAACGGCGGGCGCTGTCGGATCCGGGCCGTGTCGTTCGCGAGTTCAAACGCCGCATCGGCGACGGGACGCCGATGCTGGTCGGTCGGGTTCCGATGGCGGCCGACGCGCTCGCCGCGCGGTTCGTCGCCCATCTCGTGGGGCAGGTGGCCGCGCGTGAGGGGAACAGAGGCGACGCGGGTGGCCGTCACCCATCCCGCCGGGTGGGGCCCGCACAAGGTCGAGTCGCTGCGCACCGCGCTGACCGCGCACGCCGTCGAGTCCGCGTTGCTCCTGTCCGAGCCGCAGGCCGCGGCCGTCGGGTACGCCGCCGCGGAACGGGTGGAGCCCGGCGCGGTCGTGGCGGTCTACGACTTCGGCGGCGGGACGTTCGATGCCGCTGTGGTCCGCAAGGCGGCGGGCGGCGTCCTCGAGCTCCTCGGCACTCCGCAGGGCCTGGAGCGACTCGGTGGACTCGACCTCGACGAGGCGGTCTTCGAGCACGTCCGGGCCGCGATCGGGCCCGCGTGGGAGGCGCTCGACCCGGCCGACCCGGCGGTGTTCGCGGCGTTCGCCGGGTTGCGGCGGGAGTGCACCTCGGCGAAGGAGGCGCTCTCGCACGACACCGAGGTGCTCGTCCCCGTACGGCTGCCCGGCGCCCACACTCAGGTGCGGCTGGGTCGAGTGGAGTTCGAGGAGACGATCCGCCCCGCGGTGCTCGAGACGGTGGACGCGATGCGCCGCGCGATCGACTCCGCCGTGGTGGTGCCGCCCGACCTCACCGCGCTGCTTCTCGTGGGCGGCTCGTCGCGGATTCCTCGGGTCGCGCAGCTCGTCTCGACGGGGATCGGTCGGAGCGTCCCGGTGGACGTTCGATCCGAAGGGTGTGATCGCCGCAGGTGCCGCGCTGACCGCGCGCGGGGCAGCGGCTGCGGACGGAGCAGCAGCGCGGATCGGGGTCGCCCGGCGTTCCCGGTCGCGTTCCTGCCACGGCCGCGCCACCGGTCCCGCCGTCCGGTACCCGGGCGTCGGCGACGACGCCGTCGCCGCCGGCCACGACGACGGCG
>JAJAZD010000059.1 GCA_026785945.1 Pseudonocardia sp.
AGCCCGGCTGCCCGTACGCGTGCCTCGACGGAGCCGCTCGGCGTGGAGCAGGCCCGCGACGAACGCGACACCGTCCTCGGACATGGCCAGGACCGAGGTGTGGGTGGCACTCACAGCGCGCGGAACTCCTCGTGATGATGATCTCTGGAATGATCACCTTCATGGCGGGAGTTCCGCGTCTTTCGTCGCAGGCGGTCCGGCGCGCCACCGACGAGTCCGGCCAGTCACAGCGAGCTACGACCCGTTACGCGGAATAGCCCAGTGTGGCCCGATCGGGCGAGGGTCGCCCACCATGTGGCTTTGCTCCCACCACGGTCACCTCCGGGGACTCGCCGTAGCCACCCTGTCCGTCGTCGCCGTCGCGGGCCTCCTGACCGTCGCCCCGGGCGCGTCCGCCGCGTCCGGGGGCCCGACCTCCGATCCCGCGCGCCGTCCGGACGCCGGCTCGCTCGTGATCGGTCATCGTGGCGCCTCGGGCTACCGGCCCGAGCACACCCTGGCCTCCTACGCGCTGGCCGCCCGCATGGGAGCCGACTACATCGAGCCGGACCTCGTGATCACCTTCGACGGGGTGCTCGTCGCACGCCACGAACCGGAGATCAGCGAGACCACCGACGTCGCGGGCAGGCCGGAGTTCGCGAACCGCCGCGCCACCAAGAACCTCGACGGCGTGCCGGTCACCGGCTGGTGGGTGGAGGACTTCACCCTGGCCGAGCTCAGGACGCTGCGCGCGAAGGAGCGCATCCCGCAGCTCCGCCAGGAGAACACGATCTACGACGGCCGCTTCGAGATCCCGACGTTCGACGAGGTGCTGGACCTGCGCAAGCGCCTGTCCCGGGAGCTGGCTCGCGAGATCGGCGTCTACCCCGAGAGCAAGCACCCGACCTTCTTCCAGCTGCAGGGCACGGCCCTCGACCGCCCGCTCGTCGACGCCCTGGAGCGCGCGAAGCTCAACAGGCGCGGCGCGCCGATGTTCGTCCAGTCGTTCGAGGTGACCAACCTCAAGGCCCTGAACAAGGACCTGCGGGTACCGATCGTGCAGCTGTTCGGCGACGTCGGCGCGCCGTTCGACCTCGTCACGGCCGGTGACCCGCGTACCTACGACGACCTGGCCGCGCCGGCGGGTCTGGCGGAGATCGCCACCTACGCCGACGGCATCGGCCCGAACAAGGGCCGCGTCATCCCGGTCGTGGACGGAGCGCTGGGCGCGCCCACCTCGCTGGTCGCCGACGCGCACGCCACCGACCTCGTCGTGCACCCGTACACGTTCCGCAACGAGAACAACTTCCTGCCGACCGCCCTGCGCAACGGCACGAACCCCGCCGACCACGGCAACGCGTTCGCCGAGTACGCGGCCATTTTCGCCGCGGGGGTCGACGGCCTGTTCTCCGACAACCCCGACACCGCTGTGCGGGCGCGCCCGACCCGCTGACTCCGACGATCCGGTGGTCGACGAAGCACCACCGCCACGCCTCACCGGGCTCGAAGGACCTCACCACCGGGTGCTCGGAGCGGCGGTGGTGCCTCGGCCGCGTGCCGGTCCGGGCTGGAGTCGCAGCACGCGACGTGGCCGCACGAGAGGCACAGACGCAGGTGCGACCACCCGTCCTCGCCGAGCGCCGCGCAGTCGGCGCAGCCCGCGACCGCGTCGGGAGCCGGCTCGGTGTACGTAGGCCCGTCGAAGGCCGAGGTGTGTGTGCAGCTCATCGCCCGCGCTCCCTGCTCCCGGTCGGCCCGGGCTCGGAGGTCACGGCGCGCGGGCGTCGTGTCGATGATCCGTTCGCAAGCCTGCTCATGGCTCATCCATTGAGCTCCCCGTGAGAATCTCTTCCGGTAGGTACCTGTGAACGGCGCGCTGACGCTGTTCCGCGTGTTCGTCGCGGCCGCGACGGGCACCGGGGTGACGGGGCTCGGCGCGACCGGGATGTTCCTGCTCGCCGCGGTGGGTGGCACGGCGATCAGGCTGGCGATCGGCTGGGTCGTGCACCGGATCCGGCGGCGCCTCGAAGACGCGAACGTGGAGAGTGCGCTCGGGCCTGACCCCGCGAGTCGGGGCCTGCGTGCGCGCGAGTCGGGGCCTGCGTGCGCGTGCCGGATCAGTCGCGGAGGAACTCGGTCAGCAGCGCGGTCGTGGTTCCCGGCTGCTCCTCGTGCGGGAAGTGTCCGGTGCCGGGAATCACCTCGAGCCGGTACGCCGCGCCTGCCCACCTCCTCGACGACGCCGCCGTACGGACCAGTGCACACGGGTCGTCGGCTCCGTGGATCTGCAGCACCGGAACCGCAGGCGGGCGGGCCACGGCTGCGGCGAACCGGGGCCCCTCGGCGCGGAACTGCGACCGGAACGCCCAGCGGTGGTACTCCATCGCGCAGTGCGCCACCCCGGGCACCCGGATCGCCGCCCGGTACCGCGACACGGCGTCGGTGAACTCGGCCGAGGCCGCCCACTCACCACCGGCCCAGGACCGCATGATGTGTCCGACCCGGGCACCGTCGTCCCCGCGCAGGGAACGCTCCGGCCACCACGGCAGCTGGAAGCCCGCCGCGTAGCCGGCGGTGGCCCGGCCCTGACCTCGCACGTCACGCACGACGGCCCGACGCACGGCCAACGGATGCGGCGCCCCGAGAACGGCGAGCGACTGCACGAGACGGGGATGGAGCGCGGTGAGCGTCCAGCCGACGAGGCCACCCCAGCCGTGCCCGACGACGTGCGCGCGCGGTTCGCCGAGCACCCGGATCAACCCGGCGACGTCACCCGCGAGTGTCCAGAGATCGTATCCGCGCGGAGGTTTGTCGGAGTCGCCGTAACCCCGCAGGTCGACGGCCACGGCTCGGTACCCCCGTCCGGCGAGCCCGGTGAGCTGGTGGCGCCACGACCACCAGAACTCCGGAAACCCGTGGAGCAGCACGACGAGCGGTCCCTGGCCGCATTCGGCGACGTGCAGCCGGATCCCGTTGGCTGAGACAGCACTGTGGACCCAGGGTCCGGGCAGCCGGACCGTCGAAGGGTCGGGCCCCGACGGGCGGGACCGGAACACCCGGCCTCCGGTCAGCGGACGCCGTGGCCGTTGAGCTCGGGCGGCCCGTCCTCGGGGCTCCGGCCCCGGTTCGAGAGCACCTGCGCCGACTCCTTCAGACTCGAGATCGTCCGCTCCGGCTTGCGGATCTTGCGGACGCGGAGGTAGCCGAGGAGTCCGAACAGGCCGGCGACCAGCAACATGATTCCGAAGACGATCCCGAACGCGGCCGCGCGGTTCAACCAGAGGGCGAGCAGCTCGCCGAGGGCGAAGAACAGGAAGAACAGGCTGAACAACAGGACCGTGAGAGCGACGATGAAGAAGATGCTGCCCTGCAGACCCTTCTTCACCTCCGACGTCACCTCGGCGCGGGCAAGCTCCACCTCGGCTCGGACCAGCATGGAGACCTGAGCCGTGGCGTCCCGGACGAGGTCACCGATCGACCGATCGGCCGGGACCGAGACGGCCTCCGCAGCCAGTGGGATCGACGGGAGCACGGGCGGAACTTCTGCACCGCTGGAGCTGGTCGGGCTGGCCACCGGGGCCCTCCTGCACGTCGTGGGCGAACACGATGATCGGGTGGCCATCCTTCCACGGCCGGCCACCCGGTGCCCGACCAGGCGCGCCGTCAGGACCGGACGGCCTCATGTCCGGAGTCGTGAGCCCGTCCCCGCCGCACCAGCATGCCGGCGGCGAGCAGCGACGCGGCCGCCGAGGCGATGAGGACACCGGCCTTCGCCGACTCCAGCGCCGCGGGCTCGTCGGCCAGGGCGAGCTCGGTGATCAGAAGGCTGACGGTGAAGCCGACCCCACCGAGCATCGACACCGCGGCCATGTCCCACCATCCGAGCCCCCGCGGCCGGCACGCGGGTGTCAGGACGATCGCGAGCCACGACGCACCGAGGATGCCGACGAATTTCCCGACGAGCAGCCCGGCCATCACGGCGAGTGGCACGGGCTCGCTGAACACCGCACGCAGGGCGTCACCGCCGATCGGCACCCCGGCGGCGAACAGCGCGAACACCGGCACGCACACTCCGGCGGTCCACGGCTGCAGCCGGTGCTCCAGGCGGAGCCCGGGGGCCAGGTCCTCCCCGTCGTCGGCGCGGACGCGGGTGAGCAGCCCCAGCACGACCCCGGCGATCGTGGCGTGGATGCCCGCTTCGTGCACCAGCCCCCACGTCAGGAGGCCGAGCGGCACGTAGATCCACCACGCCCGGACCCTGCGGCGTTGCAGCCACCAGTACAGCCCCGCGGCCAGTGCGGCACCGCCGAGGGCGACGAGGTCGAGTCCGGAGCTGAAGAGCACGGCGATCACGGCGATCGCCCCGAGGTCGTCGACCACGGCGAGCCCGAGGAGGAACACCCGCGCCGTGACCGGCAGCGCCGAGCCCGCCAGCGCGAGGACACCGAGGGCGAAGGCGATGTCGGTGGCCACCGGGATGGCCCACGCCTGGTCCATCCCCGGCGCACCGCCGCCCACGAGCAGCGCGACACCCGCCGGCACGACCATGCCGCCGAGCGCGGCCGCCAAGGGCAGCATCGCCTGCCGCCAGCTCGACAGCTCGCCGATGTCGAGCTCACGCTTGAGCTCCAACCCCACGACGTAGAAGAAGACCGCGAGCAACCCGTCGGTGGCCCACTGGGCGAGGGTGAGGTCCAGGTTCAGGGCGGCCGGGCCCACTACGGTGTCCCGCAGTGCCCGATAGGTTCCCGACCAGGGCGAATTGGCCCAGACGAGTGCGACGGCGGCGGCCCCGAGCAGGACGATCCCGCCGACGGTCTCGGTACGCAGGTACCGGGCGAACTCGCCGGCGGGGGCGGTGAGACGACGTGAGATCACGGGCAGCTCCGGCGAAGAGGGTACGGCGACGACGTTGCCGACCAGACTTCCCGGCGCACCTCGGCAGAACCTTAGCGGAGAATCGCTGCGCGGGCCGCGACCGGAACCCAGCTCACACCCGCGAGTCGGGGCCTGCATACGCGCGAGTCGGGGCCTGCATGCGCGCGAGTCGGGGCCTGCATGCGCGAGTCGGGCGCCTACATGCGAGTCGGGGCGTCCAGGTCGAGCTGTAGACGCCTACTCGTCGGGCCGCCCCCGCAGGCGCTTGGTCTGCCCACGCCGGGTCTTCGCTTCCAGACGTCGCCGTTTCGCTCCGGCGGACGGGCGCGTGGCCCGGCGCCTGGGCGGATCCGGGGCGATGGCTCCGCGCAGAGTTGCGGCGAGGCGGTCACGGGCGGCGTCCCGGTTGCGCAGCTGGCTGCGGTGCTCGGACGCGACGATCGTCAGGACCCCGTCGACGAGACGGCTCGCGAGCCGGGTCAACACGCGGGAGCGCAGGTCGTCGGGCAGGGCGTCCGACCGGGCGACGTCGAAGAGCAGCTCCGCGCGCGAGTCCGTCGTGTTGACGCCCTGCCCGCCCGGGCCGGACGCGCGCGAGAACCGCCAGTGCAACTCCCTCTCGGGAAGCACCAGCGGTCCACGCACGTGAACATCGCCTCCGGCCACGGCTACAGGATGCCCGCCAGCGGACCGGGTGGTGCAGGCATTCCAGCCTGCACCCAGGCGTCAGTCCTCCGACTTCCCGTCCTTGAGGCCCGAGGCGATCAGGTCCATCACCGCGGAGTCGGCCAGGGTGGTGACGTCGCCGACCTCGCGGTTCTCCGCAACGTCGCGAAGGAGCCGCCGCATGATCTTGCCCGAACGGGTCTTGGGCAGCTCCTCCACGACCAGGATCTGACGCGGCTTCGCGATCGGCCCGATCTCCTTGGAGACGTGGTCGCGCAACGCCTTGATCGCCGCGTCGCCCCCGTCCTTCGCGGCGTTGCCACGGAGGATGACGAAGGCGACGATGCCCTGTCCGGTGGTCGGGTCCGCCGCGCCGACGACCGCGGCCTCGGCCACCGTCGGGTGGCTGACCAGCGCCGACTCGACCTCGGTCGTGGAGATGCGGTGCCCGGAGATGTTCATGACGTCGTCGACACGACCGAGCAGCCAGATGGCTCCGTCGGTGTCGTACTTGGCGCCGTCTCCCGCGAAGTAATAGCCCTGGTCGGCGAAGCGCGACCAGTAGGTGTCGCGGTAGCGCTCCTCGTCACCCCAGATGCCGCGCAGCATCGCCGGCCACGGCTGGTCGAGCACCAGGTATCCGCCGTTTCCGTGGCCGACCGGCGTGCCGGACTCGTCGACGATATCGGCCGCGATCCCGGGCAGCGGCCGCATGGCCGAACCGGGCTTCGTCGCCGTGACACCGGGCAGCGGGGCAATCATGATCGCGCCGGTCTCGGTCTGCCACCAGGTGTCGACGATCGGGCAGTTGTTCCTGCCGACGTTCTCCCGGTACCACATCCAGGCCTCGGGGTTGATCGGCTCGCCGACCGAGCCCAGCACACGCAAGGACGACAGATCGTACTTCTCGGGGATCTCCATGCCCCACTTCATGAACGTGCGGATCAGCGTGGGGGCGGTGTAGTAGATGGAGACGCCGTACTTCTGGATGATCTCCCAGTGCCGGCCCTCGTGGGGGGTGTTCGGCGTGCCCTCGTACATGACGGACGTGGCGCGGTTGGCCAGCGGACCGTAGACGATGTAGGTGTGGCCGGTGACCCAGCCGATGTCGGCGGTGCACCAGAACACGCTCTCGCCCGGCTTGTGGTCGAACACCACATGGTGGGTGTACGCGGCCTGCGTGAGGTAGCCGCCGGAGGTATGGAGGATGCCCTTCGGCTTCCCCGTCGTGCCCGACGTGTAGAGGATGAACAGCGGGTGCTCGGCGTCGAACGGCTGGGCCTCGTGGGTCTCCGACTGCCCGTCGACGGCCTCGTGCCACCAGAGGTCGCGGCCCTCGGTCCAGGGCACCTCTGTCTCGGTGCGCTTGACGACGAGCACCTTCTCGATCGTGGTCTCGCCGGCCACGGCCTCGTCGGTGTTCTCCTTCATCGGCGCCGGCTTGCCGCGCCGGTACTGCCCGTCGGAGGTGATCAGGAGCTTGGCCTGGGCGTCGTCGATCCGGGAACGCAGTGCGCCCGGGGAGAACCCGCCGAACACGACACTGTGCGCCGCGCCCAGCCGCGCGCAGGCCAGCATCGCGAACACGGCCTCGGGGATCATCGGGAGCTGGATCGCCACCCGGTCGCCCGGCTGTACGCCGAGCTCCGTCAGGGCGTTGGCGGCCTTGCAGACCTCGCGCAGCAGGTCGGCGTAGGTAATGGTGCGGGTGTCGCCCGGCTCGCCCTCCCAGTGGAACGCGACCTGGTCACCGTGTCCGTCGACCACGTGCCGGTCGACGCAGTTGTAGGCGACGTTGAGTTGCCCGCCGACGAACCACTTCGCCGACGGGGCCTGCCAGTCCAGTACCTGGTCCCACTTCCGGTTCCAGTGCAGACGGTCGGCCTGCTCGGCCCAGAACGCGTCACGGTCGGTGTCGGCGCGGTCGTAGGTGTCCGCACCCGCGTTCGCCTGGGCGATGAACTCCTCGTTCGGCGGGAAGGTGCGGCTCTCCGTGGACAGGTTGCTCAGCGTGGGTCCTGAGTCGGCCATTCGTTGCCCTCCTGTTCCTGGGCGCGCGCCGGGCGCGGCGCAGCCGGCGGTGCTCGTCGAGGCACGACGCTAGTGCTAGAGGCCCCTCGACGCACCGTCGGTCCGGACAGGGGCGCCCGATGACAGGATCGTCGGGTGACCCGCTCCCGCACGTCGGATCCGCTCTCGCCGCTACTTGGACTCCCGGGCGTCGAGGATGCGGTCGCGCGGGCCCGCGCGGCACTGGTCGGCGGCCACAACCATCCCGTCACCCGGCGGGGGTGGCCCGCCACGGCCGCGGAGGCGAGCATGCGGGCCGCCCGTGCGTCGGCCGCGCTGGACGGGGCGCCGCTGGACACCTCCGACGCCACCGCCGACTCCGTGACCGACCCGGTGCTCGCCGGCGCGGTGCGGGTGGCAGAGGAGTTGGGGCGGCTGCTCGGCGTCTGGCGGACGTCGCCGCTGCAGGCTCTGGCCAGGCTGCACCTCCTGGCCGCCGCCGACCTCGTACCCGCAGAGCGCCACGACACCGAACTCGGCCGGCCACACACCTCTGCCGGGGTCGCCGAGCGGCTCTCGCTGCTCGCCGAACTCGTCACCGGCGGCACGTCCGCGCCCGCACCGGTGCTGGTCGCGGTGGTACACGGCGAGCTGCTGGCGGTGGCACCGTTCTCCTCGGCCAACGGCGTGGTGGCGCGGGGCGCCGCCCGGTTGACGGCGGTCGCGGCGGGACTGGACCCGAAGGGCCTCGCGGTGCCCGAGGTGGGGCACCTGCGCAGGGCGGCCGAGTACCGCGGTCGCGCGGCCGGTTTCGCGGCCGGAACCCGCGACGGCCTCACCGCGTGGCTTCTGCACTGCTGCGCGCAGTGGGAGGCCGGGGCGCGCGAGGGGACCTCGATCGCCGAGGCCCGGACATGAGTCGGGCGGCGCCTCCTCGCGGAAGCGCCGCCCGGCTGCGCGCGAACTTCGGGATCCAGCGTTCACTACGTGTCGTGGAACGGCCTCGGCGTCCGGCGTCCCGGTACGCAGGCCCACGACGACATGCCTCCCGCGGCGTGCTGTGCGTGGAGTGCCCGACTTCCGCACACGGAGCCCTGTCCGGGGTGGACGGGTGCTTCTCTGCCGCACCGCCCCTGGCCGTTCAGAAGTCCGTGGGAACCGTTCTAGTACGTGACGGGGGCCACAGCAAGACCTTCCCTCCTGTGCACCGGTTCAGTAGCGCCCTCCGGCGGGTCGCGAAGGGATTCCTCGAGCTGCGTCTCGGAGGTTTCAGGGGCCTCGGAGGACTCAGGGGACGGACGGGCGCGCGCGGCGACGGTGTCCGAACCACCCTGCGCCCAGGAGCGCTGCGGCTCCGACGCCAACGGCAGCCAGCGTCGCGACGGCCAGCGTCGCGACGGCCGTCGGCCGGAACCGCGACCGCAACACGACCGGGTCGCCGAAGATCAGCACCGGCCAGCCCCGCTGTTCCGCCTCGCGGCGCAGGGCGCGGTCCGGGTTGACGACCGTGGGATGTCCGACCGCCTCGAGCAACGGCAGGTCGGTGATCGAGTCGGAGTACGCGCGGCAGTCCTGCAGCCGGTAGCCACCGTCGGTCGCGATGTCCCTCGCGGCCTGTGCCTTCGCCTCGCCGTAGCAGTAGTACTCGATCACACCGGTGTAGCGGCCGTCGACGACACCCATCCTGGTGGCCAGGCAGCGATCGGCGCCCACGAGCGCAGCGATCGGCTCCACCACCTCCAGCCCCGACGCCGACAGCACCACGATCTCGTCCCCGCCCGCACGGTGCTCGGCGATCAGTTTCGTGGCCTCGGCGTAGACGAGTGGCTCCACGATCTCGTGCAGGGTCTCCGCGACGATCGCCCGGATCTGCGCCACCTCCCAGCCCGTGCACAGCGCGGCGAGGCGGCGGCGGAGCAGGTCCATCGTGTCGGCATCGGCCCCGGAGACCACCAGGAGGAGCTGCGCGTAAGCACTGCGCAGCGCGGCGCGGCGGCTGATCAGACCTCGGCGGCGGAACGGGCGGCTGAACGCGAGCGCGCTCGACCCGGCGATGATCGTCTTGTCGAGGTCGAAGAACGCGGCGGCCCCGGGGAGCCTCCCGGCGGAAGTACGGTTCGAAGGCGGGGTCGCGAGTCCGGACACGTCACATGACCTTGCCAGAAGGATGATCCCCGGCACTGCACGCCCGCCCACCCCGTCCGGGCACACGCGTGACAGATGCCCCATCCAGACGTGGGCGTTGTAGCCTCCCAAGGGCTACAGTTGTGGTGCTCGGATTCGTCCGGGTCCGGTTCAGCTCGACCCCCCGGAGCTGAACCACAGACGGCCCCCGCCAATCCCCCCTGGCGGGGGTCGTCCCATCTCCCGGTCAGGTCCTTCTCGACCGCGCACCAGCCGGTTGCGGCTGTTCGTCTCAGGATGGCTGACGACGCCGGCAGCAGCGGCGTCCGTGGGTTCCCCACAGCCCGGTTGTCCACACCCGGCCGCAGTTGTCCACAGGTTCGAGATCCGGCGACCGCTGGCACCGATCCTGGCACACGCTCGATCTCACCGCACCATCCGGAGCGGTTCGGGACGGGAGGGTGTCGTGCGACAGGTCGCTGCACTACAGACCGATGGGCAACAGACCGGTGGGCAACGAGACGGCGCGGAATCCGTGCCGCGCGGGCTGGTGATGGTGTCCGATCCGGACCTGCTCGATGGCGTGTTGCGGCTCGCCGCAGCGGCCGGGTGCGAGCTGCAGAGGGTGGTCGACACCGCTCAGGCGCGCAGGCACTGGCCGGATGCCCCGATCGTCCTGCTCGACGCGGCGGCGGCCCACCGATGCTCGGAGGCCGGACTTCCCCGTCGCGCAGGGGTGGTTGTCGTCGCCCGCGGCGAGCCACCGCCCGAGGTCTGGCGCCATGCCGTCACGGTCGGGGCCGAACACGTGGTCTCGTTGCCCGAGGCCGAGTCATGGCTGGTCGCCGCGCTCACCGAGGCCGTCGAAGGCAGCCGCCGCGAGGGTGCGGTGCTGTCCGTCGTCGGCGGGCGGGGCGGTGCGGGCGCCTCGGTGCTGGCCGCCGCCGTTGCCGTCGCCGCCGTACGTCACGGCGATCGGGTACTTCTCGTCGACTGCGACCCGCTCGGCGGGGGACTCGACCTGGTACTCGGCGCGGAGGACGTCGCGGGACTGCGCTGGCCCGAGATCGGTGTTGCCGGCGGGCGTGTCCCGGCGACGGCGCTGCATGCGGCCCTGCCGGCGCCACCCGTCGCCCGCCGCGGCGGTGGCGAGCTCGCCGTGTTGTCCTGCGACAGGTCGGCTCACGGACCCTCATCCGCCGCCGTCACCTCCGTCCTCGACGCGGGCCGGCGCGGTGGCGAGACCGTCGTCTGCGACCTGCCGCGCTACCCGACCGAGGCTGCCGTCGCCGCACTGCGAGCAACCGACCTGACCGTGCTGGTGGTGCCGGCCGACGTGCGCTCGTGCGCAGCTGCCGCGCGTGTCGCCGCGGTGCTCGCCGAGCACGGTGGCGCCCTGCGGGTCGTCGTCCGCGGCCCCGCACCGGGTGGGGTCGACGCCGAGGAGGTGGCGCGGGCGCTCGGCCTCCCGCTGCTCGCCGCGATGCGACCCGAGCCGGGCCTGGCCCGGGCCTTGGAGCGAGGTACACCTCCCGGACGCCCACGCGGCCCGCTGGCCACCACGGCCCGCACTGTGCTGGCTGAGCTGCGCACCGTGTCCGGTTCACCCGTGTGGACCAGCTCGTGAAGACTGAGCTGCTCCACACGCCCAGTCCGGCCCTCGTCGACCGGGTGCGATCCCGGCTGGCCGCGTCCGGCGGCGGTACGACCCCCGCGGCGGTCGCCGCTGCCGTCCGCGCGGAGGCGGGGGGCGTCGCGTCCGATCTGGACGTGTTGACCGCACTGCGGCTGCTGCGCCAGGAGTTCGTGGGTGCCGGGCCGCTCGACGAGCTGCTGCGCGATCCGCGTACCACCGACGTCCTGGTGTGCGGCCCGGAGTCGGTGTGGGTCGACAACGGTAGGGGCCTGCAACGTACGGAGGTGCGGTTCGCCGACGAGGCAGCGGTGCGTCGGCTCGCCCAGCGCCTCGCGCTCGCGGCGGGTAGGAGGCTCGACGACGCCAGCCCGTACGTCGACGGCTGGCTCGCCGACGCCGGCGTACGGCTACACGCCGTACTGCCGCCGGTCGCGGCCGACGGAACCTGCCTGTCACTGCGCGTCCTGCGTCCGGCGGCACACGACCTGACCACTCTGCGTGCTCTCGGCACCCTCGACGCCACCGGTGAGGCGCTACTGAGGGCGGTACTCGCGGCACGGCTCGCGTTTCTCGTCTCCGGCGGAACCGGAACCGGCAAGACCACCATCCTCGCGGCCCTGCTGAGCGCCGTCGATCCGCGCGAACGCATCGTGTGCGTCGAGGACGCCGAGGAGCTCAGACCACGCCATCCCCACCTCGTCAGGCTCATCGCTCGGCCCGCCAACATCGAGGGCGCCGGCGCGGTGGTGCTGCGCGATCTCGTTCGGCAGGCGCTGCGGATGCGTCCCGACCGCCTGGTTGTGGGTGAGGTTCGCGGCGAGGAGGTCTGCGACATGCTCGCGGCCCTGAACACCGGGCACGACGGTGGGTCAGGCACGGTGCACGCCAACTCCGCACGCGAGGTTCCCGCGCGGATGGAGGCGCTGGCCGCGTCCGGCGGGCTGTCCAGGGCGGCGCTGCACAGTCAGCTCGCCGCGGCCGTCCAAGTCGTGTTGCACATGCGCCGACTGCGGTCGGGCTCCCGGGTGCTCGACGTGGTCGGCGTGCTGGCACGCGATCCCGACGGTGTCGCGGTCCGGGCGGCTTGGACGCGCGGCACCGGCTGGTCGGAGGGTCGCGCCGCGCTGGGCGACCTGCTTGCCGAGCGTGGGGTGCGAGCGCCATGGTGACCCTGCTGGCGGCTGTGGCGCTGGCCGCGGCCGTGTCGTGCGTACCCGGGCCCGTCGCGGGCGCCCGGTTGGCCGCGCTGTGGCCCACACCGTCGTCAGGACCGAGGTGGAGGCCCTGGGCTGCGGGTCCGGTGGTGGTGGGCGGGGTGTTCGGCCTGGTGCTCGCCGGACCGGGGGGAGCGTTGGCGGGTGCACTCGTCGCGTTCACTGTGCGCCGGCGCCATCGCCGAGCACGGGCGACGAGCGAGGCAGCACGCATCGCCGACCAGCTCGCCTCGGCCGTCGGTCGGATCACCGACGAGCTCCGGGCCGGGAGCCACCCGGCCGCCGCACTGAACGGCGTTCACGCCGACGGACCGCACGCCAGGGAGCTTCTCGCCCCCGCGGCCGTCGCCGCGCAGCTGGGCGACGGCGTCCCTCCGGCCCTCCGACGGTCCGCCGCCGGACGACCGGATGTGGCCGCCGATCTCGACAGGCTCGCGTCCGTGTGGTCCCTCGCCGAGCGGCACGGCATCCCGCTCGCCGACCTTCTGGCCGGCGCCCAGGCCGACATCAGGTGGCGGGTGCAGTTCGGCAATACCGTCCGCTCCCAGCTCGCGGGGCCCCGTGCCACGGCAGCGGTGCTCACGGCACTGCCGGTCCTCGGCCTGGGGCTCGGGCAGCTGATCGGCGCGGACCCGGTCGCGGTCCTGCGGGGTGGGGTCCTGGGCCAGGCGATGCTCGTGTCGGGTGTCGTCCTTGCCGCAGCCGGCACAGCGTGGAGCGATCAGATCCTGCGCGCGGCGGTGCCACGATGAGCGCCACTGCTCCCGGAGGGGCGGCAGCCACGCTCGGCCTGCTTGCGCTCTCGCTGCTCGTACTCGACGGACCTGCAGGTCACGCGAGGCTCCGAGAGCTCGCCACTCCGCCGCCGGACAGACCGCCGGCGCCACCGCTGCGTCCCTCCTGGGTGGTCGTGGGTGCGCTGGCCCTCGGTGCGCTCGCCTGGGTGGCGGGAGGCCCGTTGTCCGGCGTCGTGACCGCCGTCGTCGCCGGCGCCGGCGGAACGGTCGCGGCGCGCCGACAAGTCGTGCGCCAGGGCGCCGGCGGGGCAGATGCCGGCGAACTCGCGAGTCGATGGGAGCTCCTTGCGGTCTGTCTGGAGGCGGGCCTTCCGGTAGCACCGGCCGTCGCCGCCTCCGCCGAACCTCTCACCGGTGCCGCGGGCACGCAGTTGCGGCGGGTGGCCGGCCGTCTGGAACTGGGTGCCGATCCCGCCGACGCCTGGCGGGCCGCCGAGGAGAACTCCGCGCTGGCCACCTTCGCGAGGGCGGCCGGACGCTCGGCCGGCACCGGTTCGGCGCTCGCGCAGGTGGCGCGGACCGAGGGCCGCCGGATCCGCGCCATCTTGATCGACACCGCGCAGGCGCGGGCACAGCGGGCGGCGGTGCTCATCACCGGTCCGCTCGGCCTCTGCTTCCTGCCGGCGTTCCTGATCCTCGGCATCGCCCCGGTCGTCGTCGGCCTGGCGGGCGAGGCACTTGCGCAGTGGTGACCACCGCGCGTCGAGACGGCCCCACAGGCCCACGTCAAGGAGATCACATGTCCATCGCCACCACACCCAACACCTCCGCGCCCGGCCACTCCGCGCCGGAGCCCACTCCTTCCGCCGGCCGGTTTCGTCGCCTTCGCGAGGACGACTCCGGCATGAGCACGGTCGAGTACGCCATCGGCACGATCGCCGCGGCGGCGTTCGCCGCCGTGCTCTACGCCGTGGTCAGTGGCGACTCCATCCTCACCGCGCTCACCCAGCTCGTGCAACGCGCGCTGTCGGTGACCTTCTGATGGACGGGAGGGCGCCGACACGACCATCCCGCCGGGTCACGGCCGCAGTGCGGCGCCCTCCCGCGGCATCTCGTCGCAACTCCGCACATCGCGAGCCGGCGGATCGCGGGGCCGTCACGGTGGAGGCCGCGCTGGCACTCTGCACGCTGTCCGTGTTCCTGGCGGTCGCAGTCGGCGCCATCGCCGCCGTCGGGGCCTCGATCCGCTGCATTGACGGTGCACGTGAGCTGGCCCGCCTGGCAGCCCGTGGCGAACCGGACCGCGGGCGGGCGGTGGCAGCTGCACTCGCGCCGACCGGTGCACGCATCGAGCTCGTCCAGGACGGTGACACCGTTGTCGCGGAGGTGTCGTCGGAGCTGCTGCGGCCGCTGCCACTACGGATCGGCGGCCGGGCCGTCGCGGCCCTCGAACCGACGGCGCTCGCACCCGGCGTGCGCGTGCCCGACACCCTCGATCCGGACACGGCCGATCCGGACACGGCCGATCCGGACGCCCTCGTGCCGGCGCCCCAGCCCGACGCGCACGGACCCGGCGCCGCCACATCGGCAATGGCCACACCGTGATCGACACTGCGACCCACACCGTGAGTGGCGCCGGTTCCCGCGACGAGGGCCTGGCCACCGTCTGGGCGGCCGCCGGGGTCGCGGTCCTGTCGGGGGCCCTGCTCATCGCGCTGCATCTCGGCACCGCCATCGCGGCCCGGCCTCAGGCCGCGGCCGCGGCCGCCCGCTCCGCGCTCGCCGCCCCCCGGGTCGCCGGCGAGGGCCCTGCGGCGGCGTTCGCCCCCGCCGCCGCCAACCCCAGGG
>JAJAZD010000060.1 GCA_026785945.1 Pseudonocardia sp.
ACGTGGCCGCGGTGGCGCTCAACGCGGTGTGCTGCCGCTGATGCCCTGACCGGTCACATGGTCCACGGCGGCGGGAAGTTCCCGGCCAGCCGAGCTACCACGTTCCACGCGCCAACCTCACTCACCAGCCGATTCTCGCCGTGTGGACCGATACGGCCCCGCATCAGCGGGGCCGCGTCGCGCGTGATCGTGTCGAAGGTGTGTTTCGTGACGGCGTGCTTGAAGTAGGCCGACCATCCGCGCATGATCTGGTTGAGCCTGATCAGCACGAACCGGAGATTCACTTGCGACGTCCTGTGGGTCACGGGCCCGCGGTCACCGTCGAGAGGGCGGGTGCGCTCGGGTCCAGGTCGTCGAGCGGCGCGCCACCCCGAACACCGTCTCGACCGCGGCCTCGTCGAGCGCCTCCGGGATCGCGTGCAGCGCGTGCACCAGTTGCCGGGGCATCACCACCGTCACCCCAGGCGCCCAACTGCGCACCAGCAGCCGCCCCCCGATGACCGCGATCAGCGGCCGCACCGTCAGCCGGGCCGCGAGCGCGGGCTCGCCGGCGTCGACGAGCGCCGGCCGCAGGAACTCGGACGCCCGCTCCGCCTCGCGGCGCGCCTTGCGCACGTACTCCCTGGGGCGGCCGTTCACCACCAGGGCATCGCCGTCGAGCTCGAGCCGCCCGGCCCGGTGGTGCTTGGTGTTGATCGTGACCACCCCGGGCGGGCCGATCAGGACATGGTCGATGTCCCCGCGGACCCGGCCGCGCTCGTCGCCCAGCGGAACGGAGTGCAGTACCCGCCACGCGGGCGCCCGGCCCCGCAGCCGCTCCCACCGCGACGGCGCGGTCAGCTCGGCGAGGACTTCCGCCGCGAGCACCTCGCCGTCCGCGCCGACCCGCCACGACCGGTCCGACCCGACCCCACCGCTCTGCCGCCGGCGCGCGGCCTCGTAGGACACCCCGATCCCCGGCGCGTTCCCGGCCAGATCCGTCCAGTCCCGCCCGGCGACGTCCTCCGACCCGCTCATAGCCACCAGTGTGCGCCCGCTCACCGACAGTCCGAGGCCGAACGGACAACATGAGCAAGGTGCGGGTGCTTCCGCGGGAAGCACCGGCGGCAGCCTGCGCAGGAGGGGGCGCGCAGGCGGCCGCCGGCTCTGCGTGCTCGCCCCGAGGGCACCCGGGGTCCCCAGAAGCCCGCAGGACCCGACCGTAGACCGGGAACCTTGCACAGCAGACTCGGTACGCTGCGACCGTGGCGAACCCTTCCGACGTCGAGGCCCGGCTCACCGCGCTCGAGACCCGCATGGAGGAGGTCGCCGCCGACGCCACGGCCACCCGTCACCTCGCCGCCGCCCGCGACCGGGACCTCGCTGATCTCGGCGTGAAGGTCGATGCGAATCGCGCCGCGATCAACGCGCTCGGTGTACAGACCGCCGCGGGTTTCGCCGAGATGCGCGCCAAGTTCGACCAGATCGACGTGAAGTTCGAGCAGGTGGACAACGGGTTCGTCGAGATGCGCGGCCGGTTCGACCAGACCGCCGCGGGCATGCAGCAGATCGTCGACCTTCTCACCCGCCGCGACGACCAGCCCTGACTCCCCCTCCAGCTCCTTAGCGCGGTGCTTCCGGCGGAAGCACCCAACGGCCACTGCGTGCGCGTCAATGAGTCGTTGTCGGCAGGTGGCGATACACCGTGGCTCGACCGACCGGTCGCGATCCGGTAGGTGAGGGCGGCGCCCCAGTCGTGGCCGACCAGGTCGACGGGCGGCACGATCCGTTCGAGCTCGCCGATCAGCCAGCCGGCGTAGGCGTCGGGCGTCGCTGTGAAGCCCGCTGGTCGTGGGCAGCCGAAGCCCGGCAGCGCCACCGCGCGCGTGTTGGGCGGGAGCAGGGAGCGGAGGGGATCCCAGAGGGCGGCGGTCTCGGGGACACTGTGCACCAGGACAATCATTCTGCTGTCTCCTTCGTCGCCGTCTCCTTCGTCGCGTTCTCCTTCGTCGCCGTGTCGGTGTGCTGGTGTCCGGTCATGCCGGCCATCACCGAGCCCATGATCCGCACGCGGGTGCGGCGGGGCAGCGGGGCCAGCGAGTCCTTGAGGACCCGGCTGAGCAGACCCGGCAGCGCAGTCGGTCGCCGACCCAGCGCCGCGAGGGTGCCTTGCGCGACCGCGCGTGCGGACAACGCGCGTCCCATCCGCATGTCGGCGCGCTCAGTGAACCCGCTGTGGGTGGGGCCGGGTGCGGCGGCGAGCACGTCCACCCCGCGGGGGCGCAGCTCGACGTGCAGGGCTTCGGCGAGGGTCTGCACGTAAGCTTTCGTCGCGGCGTAGTGCGCGGCGTTCGGCATGCCTTGGAACCCGACGACGGAGCTCATCAGGACGATCCCGCCGCGGCCGCGCTCAGCCATCCTGCGGCCGAATACCAGGCTGGTGGTGAGCACGGCGTCGCAGTTGAGACGCAGCATCGCGCGTTCCTGGTCGAGGTCGGCGTGCAGGAAGGGGCCCGACGTGCCGAACCCGGCGGCGGCGACGTAGAGCCCGATGTCGGTGCCGGCCGTCGCGGCCGTGAGCTTCTGTACGCCCGCGTCGAGGGCGAGGTCGAGCGCCAGCACCCGGACATCGACCTGGTGGCGGCCGGTCAGGTCCGTGGCGAGCTCGCGCAGCAGAGTCTCGCGTCGGGCGACCAGCACCAGGTCGAACCCGGCGGCGGCGAGCTGCACGGCGATCTCCCGCCCGATCCCCGACGACGCGCCGGTGACCAGCGCCCGCGGGCCGTAGCGCTGCAGGAAGCGCTCGCGCTGGCGGGTCACGGCTGCACCGATGTGACCGTGAGGTCGGCGGGGGCGTCGGGGTCGGCGGGGGCGTCGGGAGTGGTGGGGTCGATCCGGTGGGCGGCGGACTCGCCGCGGCGGGCGATCGGGACGTGCCGGGTGGCGCGGGCCATGCCCATGACGGGCATGTCGACGTAGACGGTCTCGGACTCGCGGGCTCCGACGAGGAAGGTCTCGTGGAAGACCCCGGCGGCGTCGCTGCGCCGCGCCGCGCGGTTGAACGCCCGCCAGGCGGGCAGGTGCGGTGCGTCGCCGGATCGGGCCCATGAGTTGAGTGAGGCGAAGTCGCGCCAGTACTGCACGACCAGGAACGTGCGGCCGGAGCGGAAGACCTCGAAGCTCAGCAGGCCCAGCTCGGGGTGGGCCGAGAGCTCGCGCAGCATCCTGGGCATCGCCGCCAGCACCGGCACCCAGGTGCGCACGGCGCGGAGCCGGTTGATTCGCATGCCGATGTGGAACAGCACGAGCCCGGCGTGTTCGTCGGGATCCGGGTCGGCGGTGAAGCGTCCGCGGGCGATGGTGGTCATGGGGTGGTTGTCCTTGCGTTGGTCGGGGTGCTCGGGCCGACAGGGGTGGTCGGGGTAGGTGTGGCGGTGTCGCGGGCTCGGACGCGGCCCAGGGCGACGCCGCAGGCCGCGGCGAGGGTGCCGGTCGCGGCCATCAGCCACCAGGCGTCGTGGAACGAGGTCAGCGCTGGGCCGGGGGTCGGGTCGCCGACCACGGCGAGCAGCACCGCGATCCCCACCACCGCCCCGATCTGGCGGAAACAGGCGGTGACCGCGCTGCCGGTGGCGAACCGCTGCCGGGGCAGCTCTGCCACTGCGGCGGAGCCGAACGAGGAGATCGACAGGCCGATCCCGGCGCCGGTCAGCAGGATCCCGGGCAGGAAATGGGTCAGGTAGTCGGGCGTCGCGGTGCTGGACAGGGCGAGGAATGCCGCCGGCGGCGAAGAGCAGCCCGCCGGGGACGGCGACCGCGCGCTGCCCGAACCGGTCCGCCGCACGCCCGCCGAACGGCGCGACCAGCGCCGCGGTCACCGCACCCGGTGTGAGTGCCACCCCGGCGAGCACGATGTCCAAGCCCCACACCTCGGTCAGGAACAACACGTTGCACAGCAGCAGCGCGTAGAAGCCGATCGCGAACACGACCGAGCCCACGTTCGCCACCGCGAAGGACCGCACCCGGAACAGCCCGAGCTCGACGATCGGCGCCGGATGCCGCGCGCAGCGCCACACGAACACGCCCAGCGGCACCGCCGCCCCGGCGAAGGACACCGCGATCCGCGGATCGCCCCAACCCCAGTCGGGGCCCTGGACGATCGCGAGCGCCAACGCGCCGACGCCGAGGGCAAGTACCCCGGCCCCCCACCAGTCCGGGGACGGCGACCCCTGCGGGTCGCGGCTCTCGACCAGCAGGCGCCGGGCCGGGACCAGTGCGGCGATGCCGATGGGCACGTTGACGAAGAACACCAGCCGCCAGTCCACCCACCCGACCAGGACCCCACCCAGCGCCGGTCCGGTCGCGGCGGCGACCGCTCCGGTCGCCCCCCAGATGGCCGTCGCGGTGGCCCGTTGCGCGAGCGGGAACTCCGGCAGCAGCAGGGCAAGCGACGTCGGCACGACCGCCGCGGCGCCCAGCGCCTGCAGCACCCGGGCCGCGATCAGCATCCCAGGGTTCGGCGCGAGCCCGCACAGCGCCGAGGCCAGCAGGAACACCACGATCCCGACCAGGAACAACCGG
Source organism: Pseudonocardia sp. (assembly GCA_026785945.1). Lineage (GTDB taxonomy): Bacteria > Actinomycetota > Actinomycetes > Mycobacteriales > Pseudonocardiaceae > Pseudonocardia. The sequence goes on from JAJAZD010000060.1 coordinate 4,561, forward strand.
CGCCGCCCGATCCGGTCGGCCAGCCGGCCCGCCGGGATCAGGGCCGCCGCGAACACCACGCCGTAGCCGTTGATCACCCAGGACAGCACCGGCAGCGACGTCGTCGCGAAGTCCGCGCGCAGGTCCGGGAAGGCGATGTTGACGATCGTCACGTCCAGGAAGCTCATGAACACCGCCACCGCGGTCACAGCCAGGACCTGCCACTTTCGCAGCCCGGCGACATCCGTCGGGGATGTGGGTTGCTTCACGCGACTGACTCTAGAACAGTCCGTCGTGTCACGCGACTCGGCGCGGTAGGATGGGGGCATCATGTTGGGACGCGACTATTCCGACCAGATCTGCTCGATCTCCCGCAGCCTCGAGGTAGTGGGCGAGCGCTGGACGCTGCTGATCCTGCGCGATGTGCTGCTGGGCCGGCATCGTTTCGACGAGTTCGTCGAAAGTCTCGGCGTGACCCGCACCGTGCTCACCCAGCGGCTGCGCCTCCTGGTCGACGAGGGCGTCCTGGAACGGAGGCCCTACCAGCAGCGACCGGAACGCTTCGACTACGACCTCACCGACAAGGGCCGCGCCCTGACACCGGTGATCGCCCACCTGCTGTGGTGGGGCGACCACTACTACCCCGAGCCGGCCGGCCCACCTCGCCTGCTGCAGCACCGCGACTGCGGCGGCCCCGTCGAGCCCAGATTCTTCTGCGGCCAATGCCAGGCCGAATTGACGGCCGGAGACATCGTCGCGCAGCCCGGCCCAGGCTTGTCAGCCCACTCGCTCACCCGAGATCACGGCACAACATCTCGCAGCGGCGCCGCGGGTTCGCTGACCCCACCCGTCTGACGAGGGCCGCCGCGGCCGCGGGACCAGCTGTGGATCGGGCGGCTCTGACCTGACTCGTACCGCTGACTAGTGCGGTGACCACGAACGTTCACCGGGTCATGCGGCGCGTGGCCGGCCCCAGCGTCGGTGGCGTTCGCTGCGGATCCGGGCCCGTTCCCGGCGTTGCTCGGCCAGCACGTCGGGATGGCGTGCGTGGGTGTTGCGCCAGCGCAGATACGCCTGCAGCCGACGAGCGAGCGCCGGGTGGTTGGGATGATCGGAGGCGCCCATGGTGAACGTGCGCAAGGGCCCGAACTGGGCCTCGATCGGGTTCGCCC
>JAJAZD010000061.1 GCA_026785945.1 Pseudonocardia sp.
CCCGGGCCCCCTAACCCCTCCCGCACCCCCCGCCCCCCCCCGCCCACCCCCCCGGGGGCCCGGGGCGGGCGGGGGGGGGGGGCGGGGGCCCCCCCGGGCCCGCCCCCCCGCCCCCGGGGCCCGGGCCGGTTCCGCGATCGCGGTGCGGGAGCCGGCCGAGCGGGCGCTGGCGATCGCGTGGCTCCGGCTGCCCGCCGCTGTCGCGGCGACCGACCGCGGGCATGCCCCGCACACGCTGTGCGTGTACCTCTACGAGCTGGCGACGGCGTTCTCCGGCTTCTACGAGAACTGCCCGATCCTCGCCGACACCACGCCCGGCGACGAGCAGGCGTCGCGGCTGGCCTTGGCCACGCTCACCTCGCGGGCACTGGTCCTCGGGCTCGACCTGCTCGGCATCGAGCGGCCGGCGTACTCCTGCTGAAGCGCCGCGCACCCCGCACGCCTGAGCCCTGGCACACCGACAGCTGGTGGTGGGTGGTGCAGGGCGTTCTGGACCTTGAGCGCAAGGCTCCGTCCGGAGGTGTAGGGCTTGAGTGTGGCGAGCGGGTACCGGACTCCGAGCTCTTCGCGGAGGATCGCGATCACCGGGCGCAGGTACTGAAGCTGACCTGCTTGGCGGGGTACTCGCGGAGGTAGCCGGCTTCGACGAACTCGCCCCAGGTGACGGTGTCGGAGCCGCTGCGTTCCTCGCGGATGACCGGGGCGTAGGTGGTTCCGGCGCGTTCGTAGCCGTCGATCCAGCGGCGGAGCGCGTCGGTGCGCAGGCCAAGGAGGCGTGCGGCCCGGCTCATGCCGTAGACCTGGCCTCCAGGGCCGTCGGGGTGGTCACGAAGGGAGTGTGCGCTGCCGGGTTGCGGCCGTCGTCAGCCGTGCCAGTCGTCTGTATCGGCGGGCGGTCGATACGGTGATCTCGATGGTGGCAGTCGAGGGAGTAGCCCGTTGAGTGAGTATCAGTACTACGAGTTCGCGGCGGTCGACCGGCCGCTGGTGGCCCGTGAGCTCGATGCGCTGCGCGGCTTGTCGACGCGCGCGCACATCACGCCGACGTCGTTCGTGAACACCTACGAGTGGGGCAGCTTCAAGGGTGATCCCCGTCGGCTGGTGGAGCGGTACTTCGATGCGTTCCTCTATCTGGCGAACTGGGGGACCAGAGAGCTGGTCTTGCGGTTCCCGGCCCGGTTGATCGATCTGGACACTGCGCAGCGCTACTGCAGGGGCGACTCCGTGTCGGCGTGGAGCCACGGCGACCAGGTGATCGTTGCCGCGGTGTCGGAGAACGAGGAGGGGGACTTCGAGTGGGGCGGCGAGGGCGAGCTGGCGTCGATCCTTCCGGTTCGTGCCGAAGTCCTGACCGGCGACGAGCGGGCGCTGTACCTGTTGTGGCTGCTGAGCGTGCAGACCGGCGAGGTCGACGAGGACGCGGTGGAGCCGCCGGTGCCGGGGTGCCTCGACGCGTTGACCGGTTCGCAGGCCGCGCTGGCCGAGTTCCTGCGGATCGATCGTGACCTGATCGACGTTGCCGCGACCGGGTCGCCGCAGCGGGGTCGGCCGGTGGACGGGGTGGAACTGTGGGTTGCCGGGCTCGCTGAGATCGACAGAGACGCGCTCCTCGTCGGGCTGATGCGCGGGGATGATCCATATCTGCGCGCTGAAACGCTCCGCACGGTGTGGCCGTCGGGTGGCGACGCAGTAGGCGGCCGTACCGCCGGACAGCTGCTGGGCGCGGCTGTGGCTCGACGGGAGGAACGGGAGCGGACGGAGCGCGAGCGGCGGGCGGCGCGCTCCGCGGAGCAGACCCGTCGCGTCGAGGTCGCCCGCCGACAACGGCTTGCCGGGCTGGCGGCGGAGGGCGAGGCGGCGTGGGCGCGCGTCGCGACGCGCATCGCCGAGAAGAAACCGGTCGGTTACGACGCCGCCGTCGAACTGCTGGTCGATCTGAGCGAGGTCGCTGACCCCGTCGAGTTCGCGCGCCGGCTCGACCAGCTGCGGCAGGAGCACGGTCGCAAGCCGGCGTTCATCGCACGTCTTGCGCACGCCGGGCTGTAGAAGCGGTGACGTTCTCCTCGTCCGAGGCCGAGCTGGTGGCGCTGCGGGCGGAGAATGCTCGGTTGCGGCGGTTGCTGGATCTGACGCCTGAGCAGGCGCGTCTGCCCACCGCCGCGCAGACCGGGTTGTTCCTCGACCGGCCGGGTCCGGTCACCGCGTCATCATCGGGGTCGGACGAGGTGCGGTTCTTCCGCACGCTGTTCGCCGCGCGCACGGATGTCTACGCGATCCGCTGGGACAACGCTCGAACAGGCAAGTCCGGGTGGTCCCCGGCGGTCGAGGGCGGGTGGCGGAAGGGCACGAACCGGCCCCATCTACGGCTGACCGATCGGGTGGTCGAAGCGCACCTGACGGGCGAGGTGCATCTCGGCCTGTATCCCCTGCTGGCCGGCGACGACTGTCATTGGTTGGCGGCGGACTTCGATGGTCCGTCGGCGATGCTCGACGCGCTGGCCTATGAAAGCCGCCCGGGCGATCGGTGTCCCGGCGGCGTTGGAGGTGTCGCGGTCGGGGATCGGAGCGCACGTCTGGATCTTCTTCACCGGCCCGGTGCCTGCCGGGACCGCCCGAGCACTCGGCTCGGGTCTGCTGCGGGAGGCGATCGCGTTGCGTGGGCGGATGGACCTGACCGCGTACGACCGGCTCTTCCCGTCTCAAGATGTGCTTCCCGGGCCGGGCGGTATCGGCAACCTGGTGCTGGTCGACCGCAGGACGTTGGCCGATCAGTGGCGGGCCCGGCTGGCCGAGCACCTCGGTGTCACCGCGGGCCAACTCGGTGGTGGTCGCACGAAGCTGCGCGGCACGGTCGATGTCGTGACCCTGCAGACCCTGGCGCGGCGTGACGACCTGCCGGAGTTGACCGCCGGCTACGGGTTCGTCGTCGTGGACGAGTGCCACCACATCCCGGCCGCGGCGTTCGAGAACGCCGTACGCCAGGTCCCGGCTCGACGGTGGCTCGGGCTGACCGCGACGCCCTACCGTCGCGACGAGCTCGACGATCTGATCGCCCTGCAGTTGGGTCCGGTCCGACACACCATGAGCGCTCCGCAGCCGGGCACCCTAGCCGCGGCCGCCGCAGGAGGGGCAGCGGAACGATCACTCACCGTCCACCTGACGACGTTCGACTACCGGGGTGATGCCGATCCGTCGGCCCCGGGTGGGATCGCCGCCGTCTACCGCGATCTGGTGGCCGACGAGGCCCGCAACCAGCAGGTGCTCGCCGACGTCGTCGCCGCGCTCGGCCGTCGGCGGCACTGTCTCGTCCTGACCCAGTGGACCGCGCACGTCGCGCTTCTCGCCGATCTCCTCCGTGACGTTGGGTACGACCCGGTCGTGCTGCGTGGCGGGATGGGTGCCGGGCAGCGGCGTGATGCGATTGCACGGCTTCGTCCGGACGACGGGCCGCTACTGGTGGTCGCGACGGGTCCCTACGTCGGTGAGGGCTTCGACTGCCCCGCTCTCGATACCGTGTTCCTGGCTGCGCCGATTGCGTTCAAGGGTCGGCTCGTGCAGTACGTCGGGCGGGTGCTGCGGGCGGCGCCGGGCAAGCACGTCGTCGAGGTACACGACTACCACGACGTCGACACCGGTGTTCTTGCGTCCTCGCTGCGCAAGCGCGCGCCCGGCTACACGAGCCTCGGCTTCCCCGACCCACGCACCGCCCGTCATCAACGATCGCCAACCTCGGACTGAGCCGCGGGGGGCAGGCCGTCCACCCGTAGGTGAATCGTCGGGGTGCCGGCCGCAACGAACCCCCGCGCCGGGTCCGGGCGTCGGGGCTGGCGTCGCCGAGTGCTCGTGGGCCGGGTGCTGGTCGGGTTCTCGGTCATGATCGTCCCTTCCGCGGGCGATCCGTACCACGATGCACGGGAGGCGCTGTACGGACGCTGAGCGGATCATCCGCGTACCGTCTCGGATCGTGGCTGAGCCGATGTGGCGGCGGATGGCTCCCCGGTCCGGGGTGCGGGTTCGTACGGCCGCGACGGCGGCGCTGGTGGTGGCGCTGGCGCTGGCGGTCGCGGGAGTCGCGCTGGTGCTGCTGCTGGACCGGTCGCTGCGTTCGGTGGCGGCGTCGCAGGTCGAGCTGGTGGCCGAGCAGATCGCGGTGCCGCTGGCGGAGGGCGAGTCGCCCGCCGAGGCCGTGCGCAACGCCGGGTCCCCGGTGGCGTTGGTGCAGGTGATCGGCCCGGGCAGTGTCGTGCTGGCGGCGACGGCACCCTTGGCCGGGCAAGCGCCCATGGTCACGGAGCGTCCGAAGCCCGATGTGGTGGTGGTGGGCGAGACCGGCGATCTGGTGCTCGATCGCGACGACGTGTTCGTCGTCGCGGCGCGGGGCGTCGCCACGACCGCAGGGGCGCGGACCATCGTGGTCGCGGAGTCGCTGGACGCGTCCGGTCGCAGCGTCGAGGTGGCCCGGAATTTGATGCTGGTCGGTGGGCCGGTGTTGGTGCTGGTCGCTGGAGGGGCGACGTTCGTTGCGTCCGGTCGGGCGCTGCGTCCGGTGGAGGCGATCCGGGCGCGGGTGGCCGGGTTGACCGACCGGGACCTCGACCAGCGGGTGCCGGTGCCCCCGGTGCGCGACGAGGTGGGCCGGCTGGCGGTCACCATGAACGCGATGCTGGGCCGGTTGCAGGCAGGCCAATCCGCGCAGCGCCAGTTCGTCGCCGACGCCAGCCACGAGCTGCGCAGTCCGCTGTCCACGATCGTCGCGGGTCTGGATCTGGTCCGGGGCCGGGACGGGCCGGACACGGCCCGGATCGCCGCGATGCGCGCCGACGCCGAACGGCTCACCCGGCTCGTCGACGACCTGCTGCTGCTCGCCCGTGCCGACGAGCGCGGCCTGAGCCCGCGCGCCGAGGAGGTCGACCTCGACGAGGTGCTCTACGCCGAGCAACTGCGGTTGCGCTCCACCGCGGAGGTGCAGGTGAGCGTCGATGTCGAGGCCGTGCGGGTGGTGGGCGATAGAGCGCAGCTGAGCCGGGTGGTGCGCAACCTCGTGGACAACGCCGCGCGGCACTGCGCGGGGGAGATCGCGCTGGGGCTGCGCCGGGTCGAGCACGGTGCCGTCCTGGAGGTGGCCGACAACGGTCCTGGGATCCCGGTGGCGGAGCGCTCCCAAGTGTTCGGGCGGTTCGTGCGGCTCGACGCCGGTCGGGGCCGGGGTGCGGGCGGCGCGGGACTGGGGCTGGCGATCGTGGCCGAGGTCGTGCGCGCCCACCGGGGACGGGTCGAGGTGCTCGACGGACCGCGCGGCGGGGCGTTGTTCCGGGTGTGGCTCCCCGCCGCACCCGCACCCGACCCCACCCCGGTTATGGAGGGTCGAGGGTGAGGGCGCGGCGGGGGCAGTCCCGCACGGCCCGGCGGGCATGCCGCTGCAGCGGGGCGGCGACACTCCGGGGAACGCTGTCCGTCGCGGGGAACCGGGTAGCCCCACCCGTCGCCGTCCAGGATCTCGGGCAACAGTTCGACGCACAGACCCCGTCCGTCGCACCGGGTCCAGTCGATGTGCAGACGCACCGTCGAGTCCGTCACCGGGCGCCGCCGGCGAGGCAGCCGCCGCGGCGAGCACGAACAGCAGCACTGCGGCGGCGACGGACATCGCGACCTCCTGATGAAGGGCCGGTAGCAGCACTGGTGGGGCTGACCGCACGGTTCGCCGTCGCCGCTGTGCGGACGCTGAACACCGCTCAGGGACCGCTCAGGTGCGGTGGTCGATGCTCGGGGCCGTGATCCGAGGAGGCGGTATGGGCACGGTGACGAAGATCGGGTGTCGGCTGCGGGGCGTCCGGCCCGCTCGTGCGGTGCTGGTCGTCGCGGTGCTGGCCGCCGTGGCGGCGACGGCCGCCGCCCTGATTGCGGACAACGTGCTCGACGCCGACGGCTTGACCGGGTTCGACCGGCCGGTGCTGGCGTGGATGGTGGCCCACCGCGCCCCGGTCGCGACCGCGGTGGCGACCGGGGTCACCGACGCGGGCGGAACCATCTCCATGGCGGTGCTCGCCGCCTGCGTCGCGGCATGGCTGTTGTGGCGGGGCCGCCGCGGAAGCGCCGTGCTCGTGGTGCTGACCGCGGTCGGCGCCGCAGCACTGGTGACCCTGACCAAGGCGCTCGTCAGCCGAGTACGGCCGCCGGTCGCGCTCCACCTGATCACCGAGACCAGCGCGTCGTTCCCGTCGGGCCACACGCTGGGCTCCACCGCGGTGATCGGCGTCGTCACGGCTGTCATGGTCGTGGCGATGCACCGGGGAACGGGGCGGATCATGCTGGTCACGGCCGCCGTGACCGCGGTGGCCGCCATCGGGCTGAGTCGGCTCTACCTGGGCGTGCACTGGACCACCGATGTGCTGGAGGGCTGGCTGATCGGCGGCGTCTGGCTCGTGTTGTGTCTGGGTGCCGCGATGTGGTGGAGCGCCCGGCAGGCACCTCCGGTGGCCGGTGCGGCGCCCGGGGCACGGCCGTGAGGTGCCGGATGGCCCGGCTCGCCGCGCTCACCCTCGTGGCGGGTACCGTGCTGGCCGCCGTGCTGGTCCCACCCATCGGCGCCGCCGGCGCCCTGGCCGCAGCCGCCACCGCCGGGTCGCGCACGTCCGCGCCGAGCCTCGCCGGTGACCTGCCTGCCGTCACGACCGTCACCGACTCCACGGGCGCACCGCTGGCCTACCTCTACGACCAGTACCGCACCCCGGTCACCGCGACGCAGATCGCGCCGGCGATGCTCGGCGCGGTCGTCGCGATCGAGGACCGGCGGTTCTTCGCCCACGGCGGCGTCGACCCGGTCGGGACGCTGCGGGCACTGGTCAACAACGCAGCCGGCGGCCCGCGACAGGGAGCGTCCACGCTGACCGAGCAGTACGTCAAGAACTACGACCTGTACGTGGCGGCACACACCGACGCCGAGCGCCGCGCCGCGGTCGCGCCGACCGTGGCCAGGAAGATCACCGATGCCGGCCTCGCGATCCGCCTCGACCAGACCCTGAGCAAGGACGACATCCTGACCCGCTACCTCGACGTCGTGTACTTCGGTCACGGCGCCTACGGGGTGGGCGCCGCGGCCCGCGCCTACTTCGCGACCACACCCGATCGGCTCACCGTGGCCCAGGCCGCGCTGCTGGCCGGCATGGTGCAGAGCCCGGCGGGCGACGACCCCGTCCGGCACCCGGCCGCCGCGCTCGCCCGCCGCGACGTCGTCATCGACCAGATGCACCAGCAGGGCATGATCACCGAGAGCCAGGCCGCGACCGCGGCCGGGTCCGCGCTGGGGATCGTCGCAGAACCTACGGTGCCGCAGGAGGGGTGCACGGCGGCCGGGAGCAGCGGCTACTTCTGCGCGTACCTGCTCGCCTACCTCGACCGGGCCGGGCTGTCGCTCGACCGGCTCCGCTCCGGGGGGTACACGATCGTGACCACGCTCGACCCTGTTGCCCAGAATGCGCTGCAGCAGGCCGTGAACGTGCAGGTCCCACCGGCAACACCGCAGGTCGCCGACGTCATGTCTGTCGTCACCCCCGGGGCCGACGCGCACCCCGTCGTCGCGATGGCCGCCAACCGCCCGTACGGCAACGGCCCGGGACAGTCGGCGTTCGGGCTGCCCTTCCAGCCGGAGAACCTGGGCGCCGGCTCGGTCTACAAGATCTTCACCGCAGCCAGCGCGTTGGAGCAGGGGATTGCCGGCATCGACACCGTCCTGGACGTCCCGCCCAGCGGCTACCTCTCGCCGATCTACCGCGGCGCGAACGGACGTCCGGTGCCGGTCGCCAATGCCGGCACCTACCCCGTCCGCCTCACCCTCACCGATGCGCTGGCCCGCTCACCCAACACCACGTTCGTGAAGCTGGAGGAACGCACCGGGGTGGCGCCGGTGGTCGACATGGCGATACGGCTCGGGCTGACGTCCTTGGCCACCGCCCCGGCCGATGGCTCACCGTCGGTCGCCGATCTCGCCCGCACCCAGAACCAGGCGTCGTTCACCCTCGGCGTGTCCCCGACCAGTGGCGTCGAGCTGGCCAACGTGATGGCCACCCTCGCCGGCCACGGGACCTGGTGCCCGCCCAGCCCGGTCACGTCGATCACCGACCGCAACGGCAGCCCGGTCACGGTGACCGGGCCGCCGTGCCGCCAAGCGGTCGAGCCTGGCCTTGCGGACACCCTGATGGTCGGCCTGGGCCGCGACACCGCGGCGGGCGGCACGTCCGCGGCGGCGGCATCGTCGGCCGGGTGGACGCGCCCGGTCGCGGGCAAGACCGGCACCACCCAGCGCCATCAGTCCGCCGCGTTCGCCGGCGCCACCCCTCAGCTTGGCGGCGCCGCAATCGTGTTCGACGACTCCGCCGCCCCGCGCCCGCTCTGCGACGGCTCACCGCCGCATCCGTGCGGCACCGGCACCCTGTTCGGCGGCGCCGCCCCGGCCCGCACCTTCTATGCCGCCATGGGGGCGATCCTGCGGGATCGGCCACCCGCTCCGCTGCCGGTGCCGGACCCCCGTTACCTCGGCTCCGGCGCCCGGTGACCGGCGGTCTGGATCACCGTGGCGCGCCGGCGGCTACCGTGGGCGGCGGCGAAGGGGAGGATCTGGTGCGGGTGCTGCTGGTGGAGGACGAGGAACGGCTGGCCCAGACCGTGCGTGACGGGCTCGCCGAGCAGGGCCATCGTGTCGAGGTGATGGCCACCGGCCCGGACGGGCTGTGGGCCGCCCGCAACCGCGCCTACGACGTGATCGTGCTCGACATCATGCTGCCGGGCCTGTCGGGCTACCGCATCCTGCAGGCGCTGCGCGCGGCCGAGATCTGGACCCCGGTACTCATGCTGACCGCCAAGGACGGCGAGTACGACGAGGCCGACGCGTTCGACCTCGGCGCCGATGACTACCTCACCAAGCCGTTCTCCTTCGTCGTGCTGCTGGCCCGGCTCCGGGCGCTTTTGCGCCGCGGCGCCCCGGCCCGGCCCGCGGTGCTCACCGTCGGTGAGCTCGCGCTGGACCCGTCGGTACGCAAGGCCACCTGCCGCGCAGGACCCTTGCCGCTGACCCCGCGGGAGTTCGGCCTGCTGGAGTTCCTGATGCGCAATGCCGGCCGTGCGTTGAGCAAGACCGAGATCCTCGACTCGGTGTGGGACCCGCACTACGAGGGCGACGTGAACATCGTCGAGGTCTACGTCGGCTACCTGCGCCGCAAGACCGGCCTGCCCGCAGGCGAACCGGGCAGCATCGAGACCATGCGCGGGGTCGGCTACCTCATGCTGTCCGCGGCGAGCCCCGACGGCTCTGCCGTTCCTCGCGGCACGCAGACCTCGGTGACCGACGCCATCGGCTCGCCGCAGGCCCCGTAGTTCTCCCTCCTCCACGATCACTCATGGCGTCGCCAGTTCTGCGAGCAGCGGTTGGACGGGCTGGCTGATCGTCCTCGCTCGGGTCGACCACGGACATTCAGCGCACTGCAGACTGCGTCGGTCACCGCGATAGCCTGCACGCGGCCCGCCGAGACCGGGATACCGCTCTCACGCCGGAGCAGCACCGAACTGGCCACCGAGGCCGTCACCTGCGGCGCGGTCGCCTCGATCTCGCCCTCGACGGTGCACCGCCGGCTGGACCGGGATCCGGTCAAGCCCCGGCAGCATCGCTCGTGGATCTCCCTCGTGACCGCGACTTCGAGACCAGAGCCGCCCGCGTGCTCGACCTCTCGCCCGCACCTGGAGCGGTCTCTCGCTCGGCGAGGACGACTATGTGGTCAGCGCCGATGAGAAGTCGGTGCTCCGGGCCGCCCGTCGTCGTCGCCCGGCCGCGCGGGCAGCATGAGGGTGAACGTCGGCGGGGCGGTGCGGGTGAGCGAGAGCCGCCCGCCCTCGGCCTCCGTGAGGCTGCGGGCCAGCGCCAGGCCGATCCCGTGGCCCTCCGGTCCCACCGTGCGGTCGAACAGCCCGGCCGTGGAGCCGATGCCGGGTCCCTCGTCGGACACGTCCACCGCGACCGCGACACCGAGATCGCGGACGGCGAGCGTCACGACGCCCTGCCCGTGCACGGCGGCGTTGTCGAGCAGAACGGTGACGGCCTGGCGTGCGGCGGGCTCCGACGCCAGCACCTCGGGGAGCCCGGCGGGGACGCTGACCCGCAGCGGCCGGCCCACGGACGCCAGCCGCGCGTGCCACTCGGACTCCAGGTCGGCGATCAGGCCGGTGACGTCCAGCGGCCCGGGCGCGGCCCTGGCGTCCCGGGTCAGGGTGATCAGGTCGTCGATGGTGCGTTCGAGCCGCGAGGTGGAGACGATCGCGGTGCGCACGGCGGCCCGCAGTTCCGCCTCGCCGGCGTCGAGCACGGATTCGAGACCGAACCGGAGACCGGTGACCGGGGTGCGCAGCTGGTGCGAGGCGTCGGCGGAGAACGCCCGCTCCCGGGCCACGAGCTCGCCGATGCGTTGCGCGGTGGCGTCGAGAGAGGTGCCCACCTCGTCGATCTCCGCCAGCCCGGCTCGCGGGGCGTGAACGCTGAAGTCGCCGTCACCGAGCCGCCGTGCCGCCCGCGACACCGCCTCAAGGGGAGCCGTGAGCCGGGCCGCCTGCCGCCGGGACACCAGCCATGCGCCACCCACCGCGACGCCGCCCAGTAAGGCCATGACCAGCCACACCAGGGCAACCCGCTGGTAGGCATCGGCCGCCGGTCGCGCCGCGCGCAGCACCCCGACCAGCGTGCCGTCGTCGACGACCGGTCGGGCGACGATCATGTCTGGGCCGCTGTTGACGCTGACGATGGGGCCGGCGAGGGCGGAGCGGACCGCGTCGTCCGCGACGGCGGGTCCCGAGCCCAGCGTCAGCGTGCCCCGGACGTCGTACAGGGCCAACACCGCGCCCTCGCCGACGGACGGGAGCTCGCGGGGAACCCGGTCGCGGGCCACGTCGGCCGACACGGTCAGCGCGGCGACGTCGGCGATCCGTTCCAGCTCGGCGCGTTCGTCGTCGACGAGGTACCGCGCGACGACGGCGGCGAGCGGGATCCCGAACAGGCCGATCGCGAGCACCGCCGCGGTGACCGTCAGGGCGACGATGCGTCTACGCACAGGGCTCCTCGCGGGGTAGGGCCGAGTAGGTGGTCCCGACGGTCCGGGTGCCAGTGTCGGCTACCGTGCCCGGGCTCCGCGGACGACGGCCGGGATCGCGGGCCGGATCCGCTCCTCGACGCAGACGCCGTGCCAGATCAGGAACACCAGCAGCGCCCAGATGCGCCGGCTGTGGTCCACCGGTCCGGTGCGGTGCGCCTCGAGCATGCGGCGCGCGGCGCCGAGATCGACGAGGTGGTCGGCGCCGGAGTCGCGGACGACGTCGCGCGCCCACCCGTGCATCTCCTCGCGCAGCCATGCCCGCGCGGGGGGGTCGGGGAGCCGATCGAACGGGGCCAGTGCGTGCGGCTCGCGGTAGATGGCGTAGCCGCCGAACGGCTCGTCGGCGCCTTCCCCGGACAGCACCACGGGGACGTGCCGGTGGGCCTCGCGGGCGATGAACCACAGGGGTACGAGCGCGGGGTCGGCCACCGGGGTCGTCAAGGTGCCAGACGATCAGTGGGAGGTTGTCGACTACCTCCTGCGCGGACACCGTGCGGGTGACGTGGCGCACCCGCAGCGCCGCCGCGGACGCGCCGGCCACGTCGATCTCCGAGTACCCCGCCTGGTCGAACCCGGCGGTGAAGATGATCAGGTCGGGGTCGTGCTCGCGGGCGAGCGCCACGATCGCGGTGGAGTCGATGCCCCCGGAGAGGAACTCGCCGACCGGGAGGTCGGCGCGCATGTGGTGGGCGACGGAGTCGCGCAGCGCGGATCCCGACGATACCGAACAGGTCCATCAGCGACTTCTTCTCGCTCGCGAACGCGATGCCCGCCGGTCCGCGCGCCACGAAGAGGGGCTTGACGCCGAACGCGTCGCGCGCCGCGACCAGTAGCCGTTCGCGGGCGCGTCCCAGACGAGGAAGGCGAACATGCCGCGCAGTCGCCGCAGCCCGTCGGTGCCCCAGAAGCGGTGGGCCGCAGCGATCACCTCGGTGGCGCCCGCGGTGGCGAAGCGGGCGCCGTGCCGGGCGGTGAGCTCGGCCCGGAGTTCGGGATGGTTGCAGATCGCTCCGTTGAACACGATCGTGTACCGGTCCGGCTCCCCGGGCGGTCCCCGGTGCAGCGGCTGGTGGGAGCGCTCGACGTCGATGACCGCCAGGCGGTTGAGCCCCAGCACGATGTCGGTGTTGTGCCAGGTGCCGGTCTCGTCGGGCCCGCGGTGGTCGGCCAGCGTCATGGCGCGGCCGGCCGCGGCCGGTCCGGCCGGTTCAGGCGTCGAGGGTGGACACGAGCACGGTGAACGGGCCCTCGACCACGTAGTCGAGTTCGACCTGCCAGGACCCGGCCTCGATCTCCCACGCGTGGTCCTCCCCGGGCTCCAGCACGCCAGGTTCGAACTCGGTGTGACCGGAGCCGTGGAACGCCATCCGCGACACGGTCACGGGGTACGGGTAGGCGGCGATGCGCACCCAGGCGCTGCTGCCCTCGGGCAGGATCGCCGACTCGCCCACCGGGTCCAGGGGCAGCGCGATCGACCCCTTGCCGGTCGGGTCGGGCTGGATGATCCACGGGATGAACGCCATGGCGTCCTCGCTCTCGTCGTGGCCGCGGTGGGCGGCCTTGATGTGCTGACCGGACCGACGGTGCGCCCGGGGCGCTGAGCGTTCGCTGAACGGCAGTGCCCGCCCGCGACCGGCCGGCGGCACTTTTTGCCCGCTGCTGATGTGCACGCAGCGACCTCCTGGCCGGGGTGCACCTAGCGTCGCGGCCAGGACGAGCCCTTCAGGAGGACACCGATGACGATCACCCGAGCCGGTAGGGCCGCAGCGCTCGGCGCGGCCGTGCTGGTCACCCTGGCCGCCTGCGGCACGCAGCCGGCGAGCAGTGCCGCGCCCGGCCCGGCCTCGCCGTCGGCGGGTGCGGCGGCGCCGTCGGCCACGGCGTCACCGGGGTCGGCGCCGCACCCGAACGCACCCGAGGTCGTCGCCGCCGGTGACATCCCGGACAACCAGGTGTTCGTGCCGTACGTGCCGCCGGGTGGGTTGTTCCAGGTGTCGGTGCCCGAGGGCTGGTCGCGCGGCGCCGACGGGGCGGCCACGGTGTTCACCGACAAGTTCAACTCCATCCGGATGGAGACGCTGCCCCGGCCCACGGCCGTCGACGTCGCGTCGGCCACCGCGGAGGAGGTCCCCGCGCTCGCCTCCTCGGTGCCCGGGTTCCGGGCCGGCCAGGTGACCGACGTTCCGCGTAAGGGAGGCGACGCGGTGCTGGTCACCTACACGGCGGACTCACCCCCGGACCCGGTCACCGGCAAGTCGGTCACGACGGCCGTCGAGCGCTACGAGTTCTGGCGCAACGGCCAGGAGGTCGTGGTCACCCTCAGCGGCGCGCAGGGTGCGGACAACGTCGACCCGTGGCGCATCGTCAGCGACTCTTTCCGGTGGCAGTGATGAGCGCCAGCCCAGCGGGAACAGCCCCCGGGACCGACCGGGCAGGGGGTCTGTCGGCGCGCTCGCTCTACCGGTTCTACCGCGCGGGCGGCGAGGAGACCCTGGCGCTGCAGGGGGTCAGCCTCGATGTCGCGCCGGGGGAGTTCGTGGCCGTGGTCGGGCCGTCCGGGTCGGGGAAGTCAACCCTGCTGGCCTGCCTGGCCGGCCTGGACGAACCCGACGGCGGCACGGTCACGGTCGGCGGCGAGCAGATGAGTCACCGCCCGGAGCCGGTCCGCGCGCGGATCCGGGCCCGGACGGTCGGGTTCCTGTTCCAGAGCGGCAACCTGCTGGAGCACCTCACCGTCGCGGACAACGTCGTGTTGGCCCAGGAACTGGCCGACCGCGCGACCCGACCGGACCCGAGCGACGTCCTGGCGTCGGTGGGGCTCACCGACCGGGCGCGGTCCCGGCCGAGCACGCTGTCCGGCGGGGAGTCGGCCCGCGCCGGCCTGGCCGTCGCGCTGGCCAACGACCCGGCGGTGCTGCTGGCCGACGAACCGACCGGGGAGCTCGACAGCGCCACCGAGGACGTCGTGCTCGACCTGCTGCTGGGCGCCGCCGAGCGCGGTACCGCGGTGCTGGTGGCCAGCCACAGCCCGGCCGTGGCGGCGGTCGCCGACCGCATCGTGACCCTGACCGACGGGCGGATCGTGACATGAGCGCGCTGGAGCAACTGCAGAGCCTCAGCACCGGACGGGGCGGGGAGTTGCTGGTGGAGTGCGTGGCCGCCGCGCGGACGTACGGCCGCGGCCCGGCCGCGGTAGTGGCTGTGCACGGGGCGCACTGTGCGGTGCGTCGCGGGGACCGGATCGCGCTGACCGGGTCGTCGGGGTCGGGCAAGTCGACCCTGCTGCACCTGCTGTCCGGGCTGGAGAACCCGACGGCGGGTCTCGTGTCGTGGCCGGCCTGGCCGGGATCCCCGGTCGGGCGGCCGGGTGTGGTCGGCGTGGTGTTCCAGGGTCCGAGTCTGCTGCCCGCGCTCGACGTCACCGAGAATGTGGCGCTGCCGTTGCTGCTGGCCGGGGTCCCGGACGCCGCCGCCCCCCAGCAGGCGGCGTCGGCGCTGGCCCGGCTGGGCATCGGCGGGCGGGC
>JAJAZD010000062.1 GCA_026785945.1 Pseudonocardia sp.
GCCCTGGACTGCCCCGTCGCTCCCTCCCCGCGGGGGGGTGGATTTAGGGGGGTGGGGGCAGCCCCCCGCGGGGGGGGGGACCCCCCCCCCGGGGAGGAAGAACCCCGCCCCGGGGGGGGGGGCGCCCCCCCCCCCCCGCGGGGGGGCGGGGGGGCCCCGCCCGCCGGCCGCCCCGCGCCGGATCGTCCAGCAGCCCGCCGACGGCGTCTCGCAGTGTCTCGAGCCCGGCGTCGGGTCGTGCAGGAGACCACCGCGCGTCGGATTCCGATACAGGTGCTGGCGAGCGATTTGCTGGCTAGGTATGGGATGCCCAGGCCGGTTCTGCCGACGCGGATACGGCCCGGCGGCACGTTGGCGACCGGGTGTGGTTGCTGGGCCCGGCCCCTGGTTAAGGGGTGTTCGCGCTGCTCGGGGGCGTGTCGGCGGCCATGGGTAGATGTTACAAGAGCAGCCCCGGCCCAGGACCACACTGGACGACAGCGCCGCTCGGCGGCGACGGGGCGCGACCGTGCCGCCCGGCTGCGGGCCGAACCGCAGCGATCCGGCCTACGCGGAGGGCGGCTTCAGGCGAGCTGCGACCGCGTCCCAGACGTACGAGGCGAGCAGTGCCTTGGACCCGGTCGCCAGTTCGGTCTCACCGCCCCCGGCGCACAGGAGCCAGCCCGCGTTGTCGGGCACCTCGAAGGCCTTCCCGTCGCCGACGATGTTGACGACGAGCAGGTCACAGCCCTTTCGGGCCAGCTTCTCACGACCGTGGTGCAACGCGTCGCCCGTCTCGTCACCGGTCTCGGCGGCGAATCCGACGATGACCTGACCCGGACGCCGGGCCGCGACGAGCTCGACGAGGATGTCGGGGTTCGTCGTGAGCCGCAACGGGTCGGGCTCTGCCGCCCCTTTCTTGATCTTGCGAGGGGCGAGGGCGGCGGGCCGGAAGTCGGCCACGGCCGCGGCCATCACCACGGCGTCTGCGCCCTGCGCCGGCCCGAGCATCGCCTCTCGCAGCTCCGCCGCCGAACCGACGCGCACCACGTCCACCGCGGAGGGATCGCCCAGGTCCGCGGTGTGCGCGGCGACGAGGGTGACCGCCGCCCCGCGCTGGGCGGCGACCCGGGCGAGCGCGAACCCCTGCCGCCCCGACGAGCGGTTGCCGAGGAACCGCACCGGGTCCAGCGCCTCGCGGGTGCCCCCGGCCGACACGACCACGCGTCGACCGGTGAGGTCCCCCGGCAGCGCGTCGGAGCGCTCCAGCAGCAGGCGGCCGAGTTCGGCGATCTCGGCGGGATCGGGCAGCCGCCCGCGGCCGGTGTCCGTACCGGTCAGCCGCCCCGACGCCGGTTCCATCACGACGACGCCCCGGGACCGCAGCAGTGCCACGTTGTCGCGCGTGGCGGGATGCTCCCACATCTCGGTGTGCATCGCGGGCGCGAAGAGCACCGGGCACCGGGCGGTGAGCAGCGTCGCGGTCAACAGGTCGTCGGCACGCCCGTGTGCGGCCCGGGCCAGGAGGTCGGCAGTGGCCGGAGCGACCACGACCAGGTCGGCGCCCTTCCCGAGCGCGACGTGCGGGACGGACGGGACGTCGGCGAACACCCCGGTGTGCACCGCCTCCCCGGACAGGGCCTCGAACGTGGCGACGCCGACGAACTCGAGTGCCGCGGCGGTGGGCAGGACCCGGACCGAGTGCCCGGTCTCCGTGAGCAGGCGCAGGAGCTCGGCGCTCTTGTACGCGGCGATCCCCCCGGCGACCCCGAGCAGGACGCGAGGGGGCACCACGCCCTATTCGCCTTCGGTGTGCTCGAGCAGGCCGGCCTGGATCTCACGCATGGCGATCGACAGGGGCTTCTCGCGGGGACCCGGCTCGACCAGCGGGCCGACGTACTCCAGGAGGCCCTCGCCGAGCTGCGAGTAGTAGTCGTTGATCTGACGTGCGCGCTTGGCCGCGTAGATCACCAGCGCGTATTTGGAGCTCACCTGGCTGAGTAGATCGTCGATGGGCGGGTTGGTGATGCCCTCGGGAATGGTTCCGGCCGCGGGGGGGCCGGTCAGCGGCATACTCACTCAGTTGCTCCTGTGGGGGTTGCGTGGCCGCCACCTCATGCACGGCCGACCAACAACTCTACCAACCGGACCGCGACCGCCTCGACGTCGTCGTTGACCAGCGCGACGTCGAACTCCGTGCGGGACGCAAGCTCCTCACGCGCGCTCTGCAGCCGTCGTTCGAACTGCTCGGGGTTCTCGGTGCCCCGGGAGCGCAGGCGGCGGGCCAGCTCCTCGAACGACGGCGGCTCGACGAACACCGTGACGACGTCGGGCCGCGCGGCCTTGATCGCTCGCGCACCGTGGAGGTCGACCTCGACGAGCACCGGGCGGCCCGCGCACAGCGCCTTTTCGACCGGCTCGCGCGGAGTACCGGAGCGCTGGAGGCCGCCGTGGATCTCAGCCCACTCCAGCAGCTCTCCGCGTTCGACCAGCTGGTCGAAACCGGCACGACCGACGAACAGGTAGTCCCGGCCGTCGACCTCGCCCTGACGTGGATCGCGGGTGGTGGCGGAGACGCTGAAGTACAGCTCCGGAAGATGCCTGCGGAGCGCGGAGACGATGCTGCTCTTGCCGACGCCGGACGGACCGGCCAGTACGACCAGCCGGCCCCCCCGCCGTTCGTCCGACGACGCCGGCGGGCGCGACGCACCCGACTCCGCAGGCCGGGCCGGCTCTGCCGGGTCTGCCGACCGAGCCGAGTGGGCCGACACCTTCGCTCCCGGCATCCGGCCCGGTGCCTCAGGCCTCGAAGTCGGCCAGCAGCGCCTTGCGCTGCCGGTCGCCGAGACCACGCAGCCGGCGCGACGGGGCGATCTCGAGCCGCTCCATGATCTGGGCGGCACGCACCTTCCCCACGCCCGGCATGGCCTCGAGCAGTGCCGACACCCTCATCTTGCCCAGCACCTCGTCGGTGTCCGACTGCGTGAGAACCTCCGGGAGGGTGATTCCGCCACGCTTGAGTCGGTCCTTCAGCTCGGCCCGAGCACGGCGCGCCGCTGCGGCCTTCTCCAGCGCTGCAGCACGCTGTTCCTCGGTCAGCTGGGGAAGCGCCACGGTCTCCTCCGTCTTTCGTCGCACGCCCCGGACAGCTCCGGGCGCATTGTCACCACCCGCGCAGGACTCCCCGCTCGGGTCTGCGATCGAACGTACTCACGACCCGTCCGAGACGGGAGACGGGGGTGCCACCTGTGGGTTCTGGTTTTCGCACCGCCCGATCGGGCGGTAGCACGGTCGGGTGCCGGGAGCGGCCCGCGACCCGCCCTTTCACCGCACGGCCGGGACCGTCCCCCGGATCACGACCGGACCTCGACGACCGTTCGGCGGTGGCCGGACGTGTGCCGCCGACCACCCGGCGTGCGACATGCCCGGCCGCCCGGCGCGGGTCCCGCCGCGCGGTGATCCTGGGGGCATGGACAGAACCAGAGCGGCGGTACCGGTGTGAACCGCGGTGGCGGGTCGGGCGGGTTCGACGCCGTCGTGGTCGGATCGGGACCGAACGGGCTCGTGGGCGCCGTCCGGCTCGCCGAGGCGGGACGCAGGGTGCTGCTCGTCGAGGCGCAGGACAGGATCGGCGGGGGCCTGCGGACCGAGGAGCTGACGTTGCCCGGCTTCCGGCACGACGTGTGTGCCACCGTCGTGCCGCTCGCACTGGCCTCCCCGGCGTTGCGGGCGATCGACCCGACCCGTGACGGTGTCGAGTTCCTGCACCCGCGGGTACCCGCGGCCCATCCTCTCGACGGTGGACGCGCCGCGCTCGTCCTGCGCGACGCCGCTGCCACGGCCGGCGGGTTCGGCCGTGACGCCCGACGCTGGCGCGCCACCGTCGGAGCCACGGCGCGGGCGGGGTTCCCGCTGGTCGACACGCTGCTGGCCCCGCTCGACCTCCCTCCGCACGCCCCGTTCTCGCTGGCGCGGTACGGCGTTCTGGGCGCCCTGCCCGCCACCGTGACCGGGGCCCTGTTCCGGGACACCGCCGCGCGGGCCGCGTTCGCGGGCATGGCGGCGCACTCGATCCTCGACCTGGGCGCCCCGGTCACCGCGGGCTACGGGCTGCTGATCGCTGCGCTGGCGCACTCCGTCGGCTGGCCGGTGGTGCGCGGCGGGACGCAGTCCCTCGCGGACGGGCTCGCAGCGCGGCTGCGCGGGCTCGGGGCGGAGATCGTCACCGGTCGCCGTGTGCGCGACCTCGGCGAGCTGCCACCGGCGCCGGTGACGCTGCTCGACCTGACACCGCGACAGGTGCTGGAGATCGCGCGCGACCGGCTTCCCCTCGGCTACCGGCGGCGTCTGGAGCGGTACCGCTACGGGTCGGGGGTGTTCAAGGTCGACTACGCCCTGGACGGGCCGGTGCCGTGGTCGGATCCGGCCGTCGGTGAGGCCGGGACGGTGCATCTGGGCGGCACGTTCGAGGAGGTCGTGGCGGGCGAGCTGGCGGTGGCCCGGGGCGGGCACCCGGACCGGCCGTTCGTGCTGGGCGTGCAGGCGTGCGTCGCCGATCCGTCGCGTGCACCCGCGGGAAAGCACACCTTCTGGGCCTACTGCCACGTCCCCAACGGCTCGGACGTGGACATGACCGCCGCGATCGAGAGCCAGATCGAACGGTTCGCGCCGGGCTTCCGGGACCGCGTGCTCGCCCGTCACGTCATGGGACCGGCCGCACTGGAGGCCCACAACGCCAACGAGGTGGGCGGTGACATCAACGGCGGCGCCGGGGACTGGCGACAGTTCGTCTCCCGGCCGACCCTGTCGGCCGCTCCCTGGCGGCTGCCGGTCGCGGGCCTGTATCTGTGCTCGTCCAGCACCCCGCCCGGTGGCGGCGTCCACGGCATGGGCGGCTGGCAGGCCGCCGGACTCGCCCTCCACGACACCCGGAGCTGACCCGCGAACACCAGCGACCACTGGTCCGCCGACGGCACCGGCCGGCCGCGGTCCCCGTAGCGGCGCTCACCGGCGTTCTCCGTGACCGCCGCGCCGGATGTGCGGGTCGCGGTGGTCCGGTGTATGACAGTCGGCGCACCGGCCGCGCAGCGCCAGGTACAGGTGCGGGGCGAGCTCGCGGAGTGACCGGACCGGCGCCGGGAACGGGAGCCGGACCTCGCCGACCCCGTCGTCGTCGACGACGGTCAGGTCCAGGCCGTACCGGTCCAGCCCGGTCGGCTCGACCCAGCGCACCCCGGCGTGGCCCTGCGCGCGCAGGCAGTCGGCCAGCGCGGCGGCGTGCTCGCCGCGCAGGTGCGCGAGCACGCACGGGGCGTCGTCGCGCAGCGGATCCGGCTCCGCGGCCCGGTAGGCGTCGGTGTCCAGCACCCGATGGCACGTGCTGCCGACGCGGACGGCGCCGGCATCGAGCAGGAACCGGATCCGCTGATCGCCGTCCCGCCCCGGCAGCCGGCGCACCGCCCCCAGCACCGTCGTCACCTCGCAGTGCGGTGGCGCGACCCGGACGGTGGCCACGGGCCGAACCGCCAGGGTGCGGGCGGCCGCGCTGTCCTCGGGCAGCCGCAGCTCCATCCGGCCGGCGTCCTCGCTCACCAGCACTGTGGTCACCATCGGCCGGCGTTGCCGCGGGTAGGTCGTCAGCGCGCCGGCGCGGGCGCACGCCACCGCGGTGCGGGCCCGCTCCGCCCAGGTCGGCATCGTCTCCTGCTCCATGGCAGCTCAGGACCGGGCCTGCTGCGTGACGGCAGCGGACGGCGGCGGGTCATGGAGGTCGGCCGGCTGGGCCGTCTCCCCCGGGCAGGCCGGCCACAGGGTCATGGCGCCGGTGAGGGCCGCCCGGGCTACGAAGGTCGATCGAGCACCTCGTCGCATGCATCTCTCCTCCGGACGGCAACGCTGGTTAGCCTTACCTTACTTGTCCGAGGGTCGACCGTCGACCCCGGAGCGGCCAACGGGACAGATCCCGTCAGGCGGCGGCGGCGAGCTCGTCGCGCAGCCGTTCCGCCGCGGCCCGCAGGGCGGCGGGATCCGGACCGGCCTGGAGCACGGACCGGGCCGCCGACGGCAGCACGATCCCCCCGACCCCCGCGAAGCGCGCCACGATGTCCGCGGGACCCGCGCCCTGCGCCCCGAGCCCCGGCACCAGCACGGCGCCGTTCACTGCGCAGAGGTCCAGGTCGTGGTCGTGCGTCGCGCCGACCACCACCCCGATGTCCCCGAGCGGCCGCACACCCGCGTTGCGGGCGCCTGCGCCGTCCACCACGGACTGAGCCGTCGTGCGTCCCGTCCACTCGGCGAGCTGCACCTGCGCACCCTCCGGGTTGGACGTCCGCGCCAGCACGAACACACCCCGGCCCGCGTCGGCCGCGGCGTCGAACGCCGGGGTCAGCGACCCGAACCCGAGATAGGGCGACACGGTCACGGCGTCGGCGCCCAGCGGCGCCCCGATCGCGAGGTACGCGTCGGCGTAGCCGTCCATCGTGGACCCGACATCACCTCGCTTGACGTCGAGCAGGGACAGCGTCGGGGTCTGCGCGAGGGCCGCGAGCACCTGCTCGAGCACCGCGATCCCGCGCGACCCGTGGCGCTCGAAGAACGCCGACTGCGGTTTGAGCACCGCCACGTGCCCGGCCAGTGCGTCGACGCACGTGAGCGCGAACCGCTCGAGCCCGTCGGGGTCGTCGGTGAGCCCCCACTCGGCCAGCAGCCCCGGATGTGGATCGATGCCCACACACAGCGGCCCGTACAGCCCGACGGCGCCGGCCAGTCGCCCCCCGAAGGCCCCCACACCGCGGCCCGGCGCAGCTCCCCCGTGGCTCACGGGCGGGACTTCCGCAGAGCGGCGTGGGCGTCCTGGAGCGAGCGGACGCCGATGCGGCCCGCCTTCATCGCCTCGATCCCCTGCACGGCCGCGGCGGCACCTTGCACCGTCGTGACGCACGGTATGCCGCGCGAGACGGCGGCCGCGCGGATCTCGTAGCCGTCCACCCGGGGTCCGGAGTTGCCGTACGGGGTGTTGATGATCAGGTCGACGTCACCGGCGAGCACGCGGTCCACGATCGTCCGCACACCCGGCGCCGCCTCGGAGTGCTTGCGCACCACCGTGACGGCGAGCCCGTGGCGGCGCAGGACGTCGGCCGTGCCGTCGGTGGCCAGCACCTCGAAGCCGAGATCGGCCAGCCGCAGGACGGGGAACACCATGGCGCGCTTGTCGCGGTCGGCGATCGACACGAACACCCGGCCCGACGTGGGCAGCGACCCGTACGCCGCGGCCTGTGACTTCGCGAACGCCGCCCCGAACGAGGCGTCGAAGCCCATCACCTCGCCTGTGGACTTCATCTCCGGGCCGAGCAGCGAGTCCACACCCTTGCCCTCGCGGGTCCGGAACCGGTGGAACGGGAGGACCGCCTCCTTCACCGCGATGGGCGCGTCGGTCGGCAGGTCACCACCGTCACCGGACGCCGGCAGCAGCCCCTCGAGGCGCAGCTCGGCGATCGTGGAGCCGACCATGATGCGGGCCGCCGCCTTCGCCAGCGGCACGGCCGTCGCCTTGGACACGAACGGCACAGTGCGCGACGCCCGCGGGTTGGCCTCCAGCACGTAGAGCGTCTCGCCGTGCAACGCGTACTGGACGTTGAGCAGCCCCCGCACGCCGATGCCGTGCGCGATGGCCTCGGTCGAGGACCGCACCGCCGTGAGCACCGACCGGCCCAGTGTGATGGGCGGCAGAGTGCACGAGGAGTCACCGGAGTGCACACCGGCCTCCTCGATGTGCTCCATGACGCCGCCGAGGAAGACCTCCACCCCGTCGCACAACGCGTCGACGTCGATCTCGATCGCGTCGTCGAGGAACCGGTCGACCAGCACCGGGCGCTCCGGGCTGATCGTCGTGGACCGCGAGATGTAGCCCGACAGGGTCGCCTCGTCGTAGACGATCTCCATCCCCCGCCCGCCCAGCACGTAGGAGGGCCGGACGAGCACCGGGTAGCCGATGCGGTCGGCGATGTCGCGGGCCTGCTCGAAGGACACCGCCGTGCCGAACGCCGGCGCCGGGAGACCGGCCCTGCGGAGCACCTCGCCGAACTCACCGCGGTGCTCGGCGAGGTCGATGGCGGCCGCGGACGTCCCGACGATGGGCACGCCGGCTGCGGTGAGCCGGGCCGCGAGGCCCAGCGGGGTCTGCCCGCCGAGCTGCACGATCACCCCGGCGACGGTGCCCGAGTCCTGCTCGGCGTGGACCACCTCCAGGACGTCCTCGAAGGTCAGCGGCTCGAAGTACAGGCGGTCCGCGGTGTCGTAGTCCGTCGAGACCGTCTCCGGGTTGCAGTTGACCATCACCGTCTCGAAGCCGGCCTCCCGCAGCGCCATCACCGCGTGCACGCAGGAGTAGTCGAACTCGATGCCCTGCCCGATCCGGTTGGGGCCCGAACCGAGGATGAGGACCTTGGGCTTCCCGGTCTGCGGCGCGATCTCGGACTCGGCTGCGGGATCGGTCTCGTACGCGCTGTAGTGGTACGGGGTGCGGGCCGCGAACTCCGCGGCGCAGCTGTCCACGGTCTTGTACACCGGCCGGATGCCCAGCCGGTGGCGCAGGGTGCGTACGCCGTCCTCGCCGGCGAGCTCCGGGCGCAGCGCCGCGACCTGCCGGTCCGAGAGCCCCGCCCGCTTCGCCCGGCGCAGCAGCGCGGCGTCGAGCACGGCGACGTCGAGGATCTCGCGGCGCAGCTCCACGAGGATCGCGATCTGGTCGAGGAACCAGGGGTCGACGCCCGAGCGCCGCGCCACCTCGGCCACCGGGGCACCGCCGCGCAGCACGCGCTCGATGCCGTAGATGCGGCCGTCGGTGGGCGTGGCGATGTCCGGCTCCTCGGCGGGGTCGGGGGTGGTCCAGAACCCGGCCGCGGTGGTCTCCATCGACCGCATCGCCTTGCCCAGCGCCTCGGGGAACGACCGACCGAGCGCCATGGCCTCGCCCACGCTCTTCATCGTGGTCGTCAGCTCGGGGTCGGCGCCGGGGAACTTCTCGAAGTCGAACCGCGGGATCTTGACCACCACGTAGTCGAGCGTCGGCTCGAACGCGGCCGGGGTCTCCCCGGTGACGTCGTTGCGGATCTCGTCGAGTGTGTACCCGACGGCCAGCTTGGCGGCGATCTTCGCGATCGGGAAGCCGGTCGCCTTGGACGCCAGCGCGGAGGACCGGGACACGCGCGGGTTCATCTCGATCACGACCAGGCGCCCGGTGCCGGGGTGCACCGCGAACTGGATGTTGCAGCCACCCGTGTCGACACCGACCGCCCGCAGCACCGCGATGCCGACGTCACGCATGTGCTGGTACTCGCGGTCGGTGAGCGTCATCGCCGGGGCGACGGTGATCGAGTCGCCGGTGTGCACGCCCATCGCGTCGAGGTTCTCGATGGAGCAGATCACGACGACGTTGTCGGCGCGGTCGCGCATCAGCTCCAGCTCGTACTCCTTCCAACCGAGCACCGACTCCTCGATGAGCACCTCGTGCACCGGGGAGGCGTCGAGCCCGCCGCCGGCGAGGCGTTCGAGGTCGGCGTCGTCGTGGGCCATGCCGGAGCCGAGGCCGCCCATCGTGAACGAGGGCCGGATGACGACCGGCAGCCCCAGGTCCGCGGCCGCGGCCCGCACCTGCTCCATCGACCGGCAGACGGCGCTGCGCGGCACGTCCGCCCCGACGGACCGCACGACGTCCTTGAACTTCAGCCGGTCCTCGCCGCGCTGGATGGCATCGATGTCCGCGCCGATCAGCTCGACCCCGTAGCGCTCCAGCACCCCGTTCTCGTGCAGCGCCACGGCGGTGTTGAGCGCGGTCTGCCCGCCGAGGGTGGCGAGGACCGCGGTGACAGGGGTCCCGGCGGCCTGCTCCGCCGCGATCACCTGCTCCACGAACTCCGGCGTGATCGGCTCGATGTAGGTGGCGTCGGCGAACTCGGGGTCGGTCATGATCGTCGCCGGATTGGAGTTGACGAGCGAGACGCGGATGCCCTCGGCCTGCAGCACGCGGCAGGCCTGGGTACCGGAGTAGTCGAACTCGCACGCCTGCCCGATCACGATCGGCCCAGAGCCGATCACCATGACGTGGCGGATGTCCTCGCGGCGCGGCATCAGGCGTCCCTCCCTGCGCGGGTGGGAGCCGCACCCTCGTCCATCAGCTCGACGAACCGGTCGAACAGGACGGCGGCGTCGTGGGGACCCGCGGCGGCCTCGGGGTGGAACTGCACGCTGAACGCCGGCACGTCGAGCGCCCGCAGACCCTCGACGGTGCCGTCGTTCGGGCACGTGTGGCTGACCTCGGCGCGGCCGAACGGGGTGTCGAACCGCTCCCCCGCCTCGCCTTCCACGGCGAACCCGTGGTTCTGCGAGGTGATTGCGACGCGGCCGGTGGCGTGCTCGACCACGGGGATGTTGATGCCGCGGTGGCCGTAACGCATCTTGAACGTGCCGCGGCCCAGTGCGCGTCCGAGGATCTGGTTGCCGAAGCAGATGCCGAACAGCGGGATGCGCCGCTCCAGCACCTGGCGGCTGAGCGCGACGGGTCCGTCGGCCGTGGCCGGGTCCCCGGGCCCGTTGGAGAGGAAGAAGCCGTCGGGGGCGAGCGCCTCGATCTGCTCGATCGTGGAGTCCGCGGGGAGCACGTGCGTCTCGACGCCCCGGGCCGCGAGCATCCGCGGCGTGCTCGTCTTGATCCCGAGGTCGAGGGCCACGACCCGGAACCGGGCGACGCCCACGGCGGGCACGACATAGGGCTCCCGCGTCGTGACCGCGCCGTAGAGGTCCGCGCCCGCCATCGAGGGACTGTCGAGCACGCGTGTCACCAGCTCGTCGTCGGCTCCCACGGCGGCACCGGAGAAGACGCCGGCCCGCATGGCCCCCCGCTCGCGCAGGTGCCGCACGAGTGCGCGGGTGTCGATGCCGGCGATCCCGACGACGCCCTGCGCCGTCAGCTCCTCGCCCAGCGACCGGCGGGAACGCCAGCTCGACGGCGTGCGGGACGGGTCGCGCACGGCGTAACCCGCGACCTGGATGCGCGCGGACTCGTCGTCCTCGTCGTTCCAGCCGGTGTTGCCGATCTGCGGGGCGGTCTGCACGACGATCTGGCGGTGGTAGGACGGGTCGGTCAGCGTCTCCTGGTAGCCGGTCATGCCGGTGGCGAACACCGCCTCGCCCAGCCCTGTGCCGGTCGCGCCGTAGGCCTCGCCGCGAAAGGCCCGGCCGTCCTCCAGAACCAGTAGGGCCGTCATGCCCGCACCTTCCCGTTGCGCGCCGTGACCCGGCCGCGCAACACCGTGGCGACCACAGTCGCGGGCAGCCGCATTCCCTCGTAGGGCGTGTTCGACGCCCGACTCGCCAGCGCCGCGCCCCGGACCGTCCAGGCCCCGTCGGGGTCGACGAGCGCGAACGTCGCCGGCTCCCCCACGGCGATCGGACGCCCCTGGTCGGGCAGTGTGCCAATCTCCGCCGGGCGCTCCGAGAGCACCCGGGCCACACCTCGCCAGTCCAGCAGCCCGGGCTCGACCATGGTGTGCACCACCACCGACAGCGCCGTCTGCAGCCCCAGCATCCCGG
Source organism: Pseudonocardia sp. (assembly GCA_026785945.1). Classification (GTDB taxonomy): domain Bacteria; phylum Actinomycetota; class Actinomycetes; order Mycobacteriales; family Pseudonocardiaceae; genus Pseudonocardia. The sequence goes on from JAJAZD010000062.1 coordinate 11,569, forward strand.
GCCTGGCCGCGGCCCACTCCGTGTCCTTGTACTGGACGGCGTGCGGGGCGTGGTCGGTGGCGACCACGTCGATCACGCCGTGGGCCAGCGCGGCCCGCACGGCCTTGGTGTCCTCCGCCGTGCGCAGCGGCGGGTTGACCTTGTTCACCGGGTCGTAGCCGGTCAAGGTCGCATCGGTGAGCAGCAGGTGGTGCGGGGTGACCTCGGCCGACACCCGCACCCCGGCGGCCTTCGCGGCACGCAGCACCTCGACCGTGCGCGCCGAGGAGACGTGGCAGACGTGCAGCGCAGCCCCGGCCTCGCGGGCGAGCGCGCAGTCGCGCGCGACGATCGTCTCCTCAGCGGTGGCGGGCCACCCGGCCAGTCCCAGGCGGGACGCGACGACGCCCTCGTGGGCCTGCGCGCCCGCCGTGAGCCGGTGGTCCTCCGCGTGCTGGGCGATCACGACGTCGAGCGCGGAGGCGTACTCCAGTGCCCGGCGCATGACCAGCGGGTCGTGGACGCACCGCCCGTCGTCGGAGAACATCCGCACCTGCGCGCGGGAGCGGGCCATCGTTCCGAGCTCGGCCATCCGCACGCCCGCGAGCCCGACGGTGACCGCGCCGACCGGGTGGACGTCGACGAGCCCGATCTCCGCGCCGCGCCGCCACACGTGCTCGACCACGACCTCGGTGTCGGCCACCGGGTCGGTGTTCGGCATCGCGAACACCGCGGTGAAGCCGCCCAGCGAGGCCGCGGCCGAGCCCGTCGCGATGGTCTCGGACTCCTCACCGCCCGGTTCGCGCAGGTGGGTGTGCAGGTCGACGAAGCCGGGGAGCAGCACGAGCCCCCCGGCGTCGAGCACCTCGGCGTCCATGACCCCGGCGGGGGCGGACAGCCCGGCCCCCACCTCGACGACGACCCCGTCGCGGACAGCCACGTCGACGGCCTCCTCGCCGTAGGGCCGGGCGTGGGTGATCAGCAGGTCGCCGGTTCGTCGGGTGGTCATTCGGGTGCTCCCGCGAGGAGGTGGTAGAGGACGGCCATGCGGACGTGCACGCCGTTGCGGACCTGGGCCAGGATCGCCGCGCCCGGGGAGTCCGCCACCGCCGGTGCGATCTCCATGCCGCGCATCATCGGCCCGGGATGCAGGACGACGGCGTGCTCGGGCAGCAGGGCGGCGCGCTCCTGCGACAGCCCGTAGCCGACGGCGTACTCCCGGGCCGAGGGGAAGAAGGAGCCGTGCATCCGTTCGGCCTGGACCCGCAGCATCATCACCGCGTCCAGCGTGGGCAGCTCGGCGTCCAGCTCCGGGCCGACCCGGCACGGCCACTGCTCCACCCCGACGGGCAGCAGGGTCGGCGGGGCGACCAGCACGACCTCCGCGCCGAGCGTGGCGAGGAGGAAGACGTTGGAGCGGGCCACGCGGCTGTGCAGGACGTCGCCGACGATCCCGATCCGGCGCCCGGCCACCGAGCCGAGCCGGTCGCGCAGGGTCGCCGCATCCAGCAGGGCCTGGGTGGGGTGCTCGTGGGTGCCGTCCCCGGCGTTGACGACGGAGGTGTGCGTTCCGGTCGCGTCCCGGTCCTGGTCGGACCAGGCCGCGAGCCGGTGCGCGGCCCCGGACGCCGGGTGCCGGACGATCACACAGTCCGCGCCCATCGCCGAGAGGGTCAGCCCGGTGTCGCGCAGCGACTCGCCCTTGGAGACCGACGAACCCTTCGCGCTGACGTTGACGGTGTCGGCGCTCATCCACTTGCCGGCGACCTCGAAGGAGACACGCGTGCGGGTGGAGTCCTCGTAGAACAGGGTGATCACGGTACGGCCGCGCAGCGTCGGGAGCTTGCGGACCTCCCGGCCCAGCAGCGCCTGCTTGAGCCGGTCGGACGTGTCGAGCAGGCCGGTGGCCGCGGCGGCGTCGAGGTCGGTGACCGAGAGCAGGTGCTTCACGCGTCCTCCCCCGGGCCGGTGGAGGACGCGCCGGCGGGGGACTCGCCGGCGGGGGACTCGCCGGCGGGGGACGGGGCCGACCGGCGGAGCAGCACCGCGTCGCGGTCGTCGGTCTCGGTCAGCAGCACTCGGATCTGCTCGTCACGGGAGGTGGGCACGTTCTTCCCGACGTAGTCGGCCCGGATCGGCAGCTCCCGGTGACCGCGGTCGACCAGCACGGCGAGCTGGACGGCGCGCGGTCGGCCGTGGTCGGACAGCGCGTCGAGCGCGGCCCGGACCGTGCGCCCCGACATCAGCACGTCGTCGACGAGGACGACCAGCTTGTCGTCGAACCCGCCCTCGGGCACCACCGTGTCCTCCAGCGGGCGTGCCGGGCGGCGGCGCAGGTCGTCGCGGTAGAGCGTGGGGTCGACCGAACCGACGGCCGGGGCCGTGCCGCCGAACTCCGCGACCGCGGCGGCGAGCCGGCGGGCCAGCGGCGTGCCGCGCGTCGGGATCCCGATCAACACGACACCGGCCTCGGGCGAGCCCGCGGTCTTCTCGATGATCTGGTGCGCGATGCGCGCGATGGTGCGGGTGACGTCGGCGGCGCTGAGCAGCTCCCGAGCGGGAGGGTGCTTGCCTGCCTCGTCCCCGCGGCGGTCGTCCGCCACGAGTCGCTCCTTCCCCGCCTCACCGGACGGGCCTTAAAGGAATTGGCCGGACCCGACCGTACCAGCGCGGTGGACCCCTGCACGTCGACTGCGTCACATCCCGTGCGCGCGTCCGTGACACCCGATCCCACCCCGGTGGTCACGACATGGTCACCATCGGGCCACGATCTGGCCCGGGAAGCCCCACGTTCCCCCTGGCACGACACTGTCGATCAGCCGATCGGGTGATCTCGGCGTCAGGCACAGTCAGGAGGGGGTAGCTGGCTTGACCGGACGCCGGTGCGAGCGCAGGATTACTCTCCGTATTGACTTATTGCTCCCGGGGTGCGGAAACGGGGGGCACCGTCAGGGGACCGGCGCAACCCGTGCGTCGAGCACCGAGAACCACCCGTCATCAGCACCATGTCGGTCCCGCAGCCGACGGACCAGTAAGTGAGGAGGTCGCCATATGGGTGACTACGCCAAGGCGCTCGGCGGCAAGCTGCGCGCGATCCGGCAGCAGCAGGGGCTGTCGTTGCACGGGGTCGAGCAGAAGTCCGGAGGTCGCTGGAAGGCGGTTGTCGTCGGCTCCTACGAGCGAGGCGACCGCGCCGTGACCGTGCAGAAGCTGGCCGAACTGGCCGACTTCTACGGTGTGCCGGTGGCCGAGCTGCTTCCCGAGGGCCGCGTCCCGTCCGGCTCCGAGCCGGCCACGAAGATCGTCATCAACCTCGAACGGCTCCAGCAGCTCCCGGCCGACAAGGTCGGCCCGCTGGCCCGCTACGCGGCGGCGATCCAGAGCCAGCGGGGCGACTACAACGGCAAGGTCCTGAGCATCCGCACCGAGGACCTGCGGTCGCTGTCGATCATCTACGACATGACGCCCGGCGAGCTGACCGACCAGCTCATCGACTGGGGTGTCCTACCCCCCGAAGCGCGCCCCGCCCCATAGGCCCGTGCGGGGGGGGGGCCGCCCGCCGGCCCCCCGCCCCGGGGGGGGCTCACCGGACGGCCCGGGGGCGGGGGTCGCCCCCAGGGTCCCCGTAGTGCGGGCGTGCCCCCCCCCCCCCGGCCGGTGCCCCACGCCGCGCGCC
>JAJAZD010000063.1 GCA_026785945.1 Pseudonocardia sp.
CCCCGTTCGACGGGGGGTGTCGCCGCGGACGGGGAGCACGGGCGTCGTGTCGAGTCGTGAGTCAGCCGCCTCAACGCCTCCTCGCCCTGGCCGCAGGTATCAGGCGCAACTGGGCACTCGACGTCACCGCAGAACGAACACTGGTCGTCGACGACCGCTGAACACCAACTTCACGGAATCACTCATCTAGAGGTGACGGCGGCGTGCCGAGGGTCCTGCGCGTGCTCCGGAGCCTGCGCGAACGGCACTCTCGCGCGAACCAATCGTTCGAGAGTGCCGCTCGCGCGGTCGACGCGGGCGTCAGGCGATCGCCGGGACCAGGTCGCGTGGGAGTTTCGACGCCGCCGCCCGGTCGAGCAGCCAGCGCGTACGGCGCCGGCCCTGCGCGGCGGCGACCGGTATGGCCACCTCCCCGGCGCCACCCAACGCCATGGCGACCGCGGCCGCCTTCCCCTCACCCGTCGCGATGATCCACACCTCGGCGGCCCGCCGGATCGAGGGCAGCGTCAGCGACACACGCGTCGGCGGCGGTTTCGGGCAGCCGTGCACGGCCACGACCGCCCGCTCGGTCTCGTACACCGCGGGGGAGTGCGGGAACACCGACGCCGTGTGGCCCTCGGGGCCCATGCCCAGCAGTACGATGTCGAACGACGGAACGGGGCCGTGGTCCTCCGGGCGGGACGCCCGCGCGAGCAGCGCCGCGTACTCCTCCGCCGCGGCGTCCGCGCCGCCCGGCCCGGACCCGGTGTCGGCACCCATCGGGAACACCTTGTCCGGATCCACCCGCACGTGGTCGAGCAACGCGGCACGGGCCTGCGTCTCGTTGCGCTCGGGGTCGCCGGGAGGCAGGAACCGCTCGTCACCCCAATAGAACTCGACACGCCCCCAGTCGACGGCGTCCCGCGCCACCGTGGCGCGGATCTGTTCGAGCATCGCGATGCCGACTCCCCCGCCGGTCAGCACGACCTTCGGCGTGTTGCCGGCAGCCTGCAGGTCGACCAGCCGCGTGACGAGCCGCGCCGCCGCGGCCGCGGCCAGCACGTTCGGACGGCTGTGGATGGCGATGTCCGGGGCCGCCATCACGACCTCGCCAGCGACGGTGCCGCGACCGGCGTGTCGGCCCGGACGATCTGCCCGACGCCGCCCAGCGCGGCCTCGTAGATCTCGTCCGGGTCGAGCCGGCGCAGCTCCTCGGTGAGGCAGTCGCGGACCTCGCGGCGGGCGAGCGCCACGAGGCGGTCCGGCTGTCCGGGCTGGCGCAGCCGGCCGGTCTTGCCATCCGGTCGGATCAGCTCCACGGGACCGGAACGTCGTTCCAGCCGCACGGACACCAGGCCGTGGCAGGTCTTCGCCGTGGCGCGCTCGACGGCGACGCCGAGCCGGACGGCGAGCCAGCCGGCCAGCAGGTCGGTGGACGGTGAGATCTCCTCGCCGACCACCGTGGCGGCGGTGACCTCCTCGTGCGGCGGGGCGTCCAGTGCCGTGGCGAGCAGCGCCCGCCACGACGTGAGCCGCGTCCACACCAGGTCGGTGTCACCGGCGATGTGGTGGGTGCAGCGCTGCTCGAACGCCTCGAGGGGGTTCTTCGCCGACAGCGCGTCGGTGATGCGTCGCTGCGCCAGTTGCCCGACGGCGTCCTGGGACGGAACGAGCGGCGCCTCGCCGGGCCACCACGCGACGACCGGTGCGTCGGGCAGCAGCAGCGGCATCACCATGCTCGCGCTCGCGCTCTCGACCGCGAGCGGACCGTAGCCGCGCAGCACGATCACATCACTGGCCCCGGCGTCGCCGCCCACCCGGATCTGGGCGTCCATCCGCGGTGCGGCCTCGTGGTGGCCCCGGGCTACCACGATCACCCGGCACGGGTGCTCGCGGCTCGCCTCGTTGGCCGCCTCGATCGCGGCCTCGATCGCGGCGCCGTCGTCGGTGATGATCACCAGCGTCAGCACCCGGCCCAGTGCCAGGACACCGCCCGCCTCCCGCAGCCTCACCAGCTTCTTGTTGACCGCCGAGGTGGTGGTCGAGGGCAGGTCGACGATCATGCGCGCCTCACAGGTTCGGCTTCGGGATCATGCTCACGGCCCCGGGGGATCACGGGCGTCGCCAGGTGCGGTCGGTGCGGGCCAGCATCGCGTTGGCCGAGTCCGGGCCCCAGCTGCCGGCGGGGTAGCGGTCGGGCCCGTCCTCGCGGGAGGCCCAGCGCTCGATCACCGGGTCGAGGATCTCCCAGGACCGCTCGACCTCCTCGTCCACCGGGAACAGCGACGGCTCGCCGAGCAGGACGTCGAGGATGAGCCGCTCGTAGGCCTCCGGGGACGCCTCGGTGAACGAGGTGCCGTAGCCGAAGTCCATCGTGACGTCGCGGACCTCCATCTGGCTGCCCGGCACCTTCGACCCGAACCGCATGGTGATGCCCTCGTCGGGCTGCACCCTGATGACGAACGCGTTCTGCCCGAGCTCCTCGGTCATCGTGGCGTCGAACGGCAGGTGCGGGGCCCGCTTGAAGATCACGGCGATCTCGGTGACGCGGCGGCCCAGCCGCTTGCCCGAGCGGAGGTAGAACGGCACCCCGGCCCAGCGGCGGGTCTCGATCTCGCAGGTGATCGCGGCGTAGGTCTCGGTGCGGGAGTTCGGGTCGAAGCCCTCCTCCTCGGTGAGGCCCCGCACCAGCTCGCCGCCCTGCCAGCCGCCGGTGTACTGCCCGCACGCCGTGGTCTCGTCCAGCGGGCCGACGAGCTTGGTGGCGTTGAGCACCTTGATCTTCTCGCCGCGCAGCTCGTTCGAGGAGAACGAGGTCGGCTCCTCCATCGCGGTGAACGCCAGCAGCTGCAGCAGGTGGTTCTGGATTACGTCGCGGGCGGCGCCGATGCCGTCGTAGTAGCCCGCGCGCCCGCCCAGCCCGATGTCCTCGGCCATGGTGATCTGCACCTGGTCGATGTAGTGGGCGTTCCAGATCGGCTCGAAGAGCTGGTTCGCGAAGCGCATCGCGAGCACGTTCTGGACCGTCTCCTTGCCCAGGTAGTGATCGATGCGGAACACCGAGTCCTCGGGGAAGACGTCGTTGACGATCGCGTTGAGCTCCCGTGCGCTCTTGAGGTCGTGCCCGAACGGCTTCTCGATGACCACGCGTCGCCACTGGTCGCCGTCCTGGGCCGAGAGCCCGGAGCGGGCGAGCTGCTTGCACACCACGGGGAAGGCCGACGGCGGGATCGACAGGTAGAACGCGTGGTTCCCACCGGTGCCGCGGACCCGGTCGAGGTCCCGCACGGTCTGCTCGAGGCGGTCGAACGAGTCGTCGTCGTCGAAGCTGCCGGAGACGAAGCGGAAGCCTTCGGCGAGCCGGTCCCAGACGTTCTGCCGGAACGGCGTGCGCGCGTACTGCTTGACCGCGTCGTAGACGACCTGGCTGAAGTCCTGGTCGGCCCAGTCGCGGCGGGCGAAGCCGGTCAACGCGAAACCCGGCGGCAGCAACCCGCGGTTGGCCAGGTCGTAGATGGCGGGCATGAGCTTCTTGCGGGAGAGGTCGCCGGTGACCCCGAAGATCACCAGTCCGCACGGACCGGCGATCCGGGGAAGCCGTTTGTCACTGGCGTCCCGGAGGGGGTTGGTCCACTGCGGGTCCCCTGTCGTGCCGCTCATCGCACTCCCTGGCCGCGTTCGGTCGTCGACCCGCCCGGTCGCCGTGCCGGTGATTCCCCCACAGGCTCGCTCATCGTGATCTCCCGATGGTGTGTCCGGAAAAGGTGTTCAGGCGTGATCATGGAAGCACTCCTACAGCTCCTGGACGGCGCGCACCAGCGTCACGAGCACGACGACCCTGTCGGTGAGGTGGAGATGCAGCACCGGTCGTCCGCGCCGGGTCAGCTCGGCCGCGTCGGCACGGGCCTGAGCCTGCTGGAACTCGGCCAGCGGGTCGCCGGCGGCGACGGTGGTGGTCGGGTCGTCCGCATCGTCGTCGCGGTCGGGCGAGCCCGTCCCGCCGACGGGAACCGGGCCGCGCTGCGCCAGCGCGACCACCGGCGCCCCGGCGAGCAGGGTACCGAGCGCGAGTGCGGGGTTGCCGGCTTCGTCCGCGGCCAGCACGGGCCGCACCGACCCAGCCGGGTCGAACCGCTCCCGGCCACACCGTGCTGTCGCCGTCGGCGATCCGGGACGCGACGGCGTGCTCGACCAGCCGCGTCACCGTGTCCGGTGGTGGCGTGACGGCGAGCGTGACGCCGGGCCGGGTCATCGCGTGCTCATCTTCGGGGTTGTGCGGGTCGTCGTGTGGCGGGGCGAACGGCGTCAGGCACGGGCGGCGTCGAGCTGGCCCTTCACGGTGTCCAGCAGCTCCGTCCAGGACTTCTCGAACTTCTCCACGCCCTCCTCCTCCAGCACGAGGAACACGTCGGTGATGTCGACACCGACCGCGGCGACGGCGTCGAACACCTCCTGCGCCTGCTCGCCGGTGCCGGTCACGACATCGCCGCGGGTCTCCCCGTGGTCTGCGAAGGCCTGCAGCGTCTTCTCCGGCATCGTGTTGACCGTGTCGGTGACGACGAGCTCGGTGACGTAGAGCGTGTCGGAGAACTCCGGGTTCTTCACCCCGGTGGACGCCCACAGCGGACGCTGCGCGCGCGCACCCCGCGCGGCGAGGGCGTCCCACCGCTCACCGGAGAAGAGCTGCTGGAACGCCGCGTAGGCCAGCCTGGAGTTCGCCACGGCGGCCTTGCCGCGCAGGGCGGACGCCTCCTCGGTGCCGATGGCGTCGAGCCGGGAGTCGATCTCGGTGTCGACGCGGGAGACGAAGAAGCTCGCCACCGACGCGATCCCGGCCAGCGAGTGCCCGTTCGCCGCGGCCTGGTCGAGCCCGTCGAGGTAGGCGTCCATCACGGCGCGGTACCGCTCGACGGAGAAGATCAGCGTGACGTTCACCGACGCGCCCTCGGCGAGCACGCGGGTGATAGCGGCCAGGCCCGCTTCGGTGGCGGGGATCTTGACGAGCAGGTTGGGGCGGTCGACGGCCTTCCACAGGTCCAGCGCCTCCGCGACGGTCGCCTCGGTGTCGTGGGCGAGCCGGGGGTCGACCTCGAGCGATACGCGCCCGTCCACGCCGCGGGTGGCCTCCCAGGTGCCGCTGAAGACGTCGCAGGCCTGCTGGACGTCGGCCACGGTGATCTCACGTACCGCGGCCTCGACCGACGCGCCTCGAGCCGCGAGCTCGCGGACCTGCTCGTCGTAGGACCCACCCTTCGCCAGCGCGCTCGCGAAGATCGTCGGGTTCGTGGTGACGCCCACGACGTGGGAGTCGGTGACGAGCTGTTGCAGGTTGCCGCTGTGCAACCGCTCGCGGGACAGGTCGTCGAGCCATATGGAGACACCCGCCGCGGCGAGCGCGGCGAGTCGGTCGTTGCTCATGGTTCCTCCTGGGCGCATTTGCGGATGGTTCGGGCCCGACGAGCGACCCTCGGGGTCGGATGGTTCGGGCCCGACGAGGCGTCAGGCCCGGTTCTCGGCTGCCTTGTCGACGCCTGGCGGGTTCACGCCTGCCCGGTCCACGCTGCGCCGGGCCGCGGCGACGACGTGCTCGGCGGTGAACCCGAACTCGCGGAACAGGGTCTGGTGGTCGGCGCTGGCGCCGAAGTGCTCGATCGAGACGTTCTCGCCCGCATCCCCGGTGAACCGGTGCCAGCACTGGGCGATCCCGGCCTCGACGCTGACCCGGGCACGTACCGCCGTGGGCAGCACGGACGCCCGGTAGGCGCCGTCCTGCTCGTCGAACCACTCCACGCACGGCATCGACACGACACGCGTGGGGACGCCGTCGGCCTCCAGCGTGGTGCGGGCCGCCACTGCGAGCTGCAGCTCGGAGCCGGTGGCGATGAGGATGACCTGCGGCTCGGCCGACGCCTCCGCCAGCACGTAACCGCCGCGGGCGACGCCCTCCGCGGAGGTGCCCGGCAGGGTCGGCACGCTCTGGCGGGTCAGGGCCAGACCGGCCGGGCCCTGCGGGCGCTCCAGGATCGCCTTCCACGCCGCTGCCGTCTCGTTGGCGTCACCCGGGCGGACGACCGCGAGACCGGGGATCGCCCGCAGCGACGCGATGTGCTCGATCGGCTGGTGCGTCGGGCCGTCCTCCCCGAGACCGATGGAGTCGTGGGTCCACACGTAGACGGCCGCCGACTTCATGAGCGCCGCGATCCGGACGGCGGGGCGCATGTAGTCGCTGAACACGAGGAACGTGCCGCCGTAGGGACGGGTGGGGCCGTGCAGGGCGATGCCGTTGAGGATCGCGCCCATGGCGTGCTCGCGGACACCGAAGTGCAACGTCCGGCCGTAGGGCTGGGCCTTCCACATCTTGGTGGTGCTGGACGGCGGGCCGAACGAATCGGCCCCCTCCATCGTGGTGTTGTTGCTCTCGGCGAGATCGGCCGAGCCGCCCCACAGCTCGGGGAGCACGTCGGCCAGTGAGGTGAGCACCTCGCCGGAGGCCTTGCGGGTGGCGACGCCCTTGGGGTCGACGTCCCAGCTCGGCAGCGCCTTCTCCCAGCCGTCGGGCAGCGTGCGCCCGAGCATCCGGTCGAGCAGCTCCTTGCGCTCGGGCTCGCGGGCGGCCCAGTCGTCGAACGTCGGGGTCCAGGCGGCGTGGGCGTCCCGGCCGCGGTCGACGACCCCGCGGGCGTGGGCGAGGACCTCGTCGGACACCTCGAAGGTCTGATCCGGGTCGAACCCGAGGACCTTCTTGGTCTCGGCGACCTCGTCGTCGCCCAGCGCCGACCCGTGGGCCTTGCCGGTGTTCATCTTCTTCGGCGCCGGGAACCCGATGATCGTGCGCAGCAGGACGAACGACGGACGCGACGTCTCGGCGCGGGCCGCTTCGAGTGCGGCCAGGATGCCGGTGACGTTCTCGCCGCTCTCGACGACCTGCACGTGCCACCCGTACGCCTCGTAGCGCTTGGCGGTGTCCTCGGACAGCGCGATCGTCGTGTCGTCCTCGATGGAGATCTTGTTGTCGTCGTAGACCACCGTGAGGTTGCCGAGCTGCTGGTGCCCGGCCAGCGACGACGCCTCCGAGGTGACGCCCTCCTCGATGTCACCGTCGGAGGCGATCACGTAGATCTGGTGGTCGAACGGGCTCTCCCCCGGGGCGGCGTCGGGGTCGAACAGCCCGCGCTCACGGCGCGCGCCCATCGCCATCCCGACGGCCGAGGCGAGGCCCTGACCGAGCGGGCCGGTGGTCATCTCGACGCCCGGGGTGTGCCGGTGCTCGGGGTGGGCGGGTGTCCGCGAGCCCCACGTGCGCAGCGCCTTGAGGTCGTCGAGCTCCAGCCCGTAGCCGGAGAGGAACAGCTGGATGTAGAGCGTCAGGCTGGAGTGGCCCGCGGAGAGGACGAACCGGTCGCGGCCGATCCAGTCGGCGTCGCTCGGGTCGTGGCGCATCACGCGTTGGAACAGCGTGTAGGCCAGGGGGGCCAGGCTCATCGCGGTGCCGGGGTGGCCGTTGCCGACCTTCTGCACGGCGTCCGCGGCGAGGATGCGCACCGTGTCGACGACCCGGCGGTCCAGGTCGGTCCAGTCCGGGGGGAGGCTGGCGCGGGTGAGTGTCTCGATGTCGGTGTCGGCCACAGGACTTCCCTCGGTGTTCGGGTGGTGCGGCAGGCGGTGCGATCGACGCACGCCTCGGCGCGTCCGGGTCGACGCCGAGCCTAGTCACCTCGGCTGGACGTGTGTGATCTCCGCCCGGACGGTCGTACGGGCGTACCCGGGAACCCGCCAGGCCATGCGCCGGGCTATCATCGACACGTCGTAGAAGATCGTCCGATCGATCCCGTCACCACGTGCGGATAGAGGTTTGCCGGTGAGTGTGCCCGCCCCGTTCGAGGCTTCCGCCCTCGATGGAGCCCTCGATGGAGCCCAGGACGGAGCCCAGGAGGGCCCGGCCGAGGCCCCCGGTCCCCGGGGCGGGCCGCGCCGGGCGCGGGACACGGTCGCGGCCTACGTCGGGCTCACCAAGACGCGCATCATCGAGCAGTTGCTGGTGGTCACGGTCCCGGCGATGCTGCTCGCCGAGCGCGCGGTGCCGTCGGTCTGGCTGATCCTCGCCACCCTCGTCGGCGGCGCGACGGCGGCCGCGAGCGCCCACGCCCTGAACTGCGTCGTCGACGCCGACATCGACGCCGTCATGAAGCGCACCGCCCGGCGGCCGCTGGCCCGCGGGCAGGTGCCGCCGCGCAACGCCCTGATCTTCGGGCTGGCCCTGGGTGTGCTCAGCTCGGTCTGGCTCGGACTCACCACGAACTGGCTGGCCGCGGGCCTGTCGGTGGCCGCGATCGCCTTCTACGTCCTCGTCTACACGATGCTGCTCAAGCGCCGCACGTCGCAGAACATCGTCTGGGGCGGGGCCGCGGGCTGCATGCCCGTCGTCATCGGATGGGCGGCGGTCACCGGTTCGGTCGAGTGGCCCGCGCTGGTCATGTTCGGCGTGATCTTCTTCTGGACCCCGCCGCACTTCTGGGCGCTTGCCATGCGCTACCGCGACGACTACGCCGCGGCCGGTGTACCGATGCTGCCGGTGGTGGCGACACCGGCGCAGGTGTCGCTGCGCATCGTCGTCTACTCCTGGGTGATGGTCCTGTGGACGCTGCTCCTGCTGCCCGTGACGTCGTGGATCTACGCGGCCGTCGCCGTCCTCGGTGGGGCCTGGTTCGTGATCCGGGCCCACCGCCTGCACAGCGCCGTCACCGCCGGTCGCGACGTCAGCCCGATGAAGCTCTTCCACCTGTCGAACCTGTACCTGTGCGGCCTGTTCGCCGCCATCGCCGTGGACGCCGTGGTCGGCCTCCCGGCCCTGGGCCCGCCCTTCTGACGGGCGCACCCGGAGGTGGCGCTCCCGGAGGCTGCGGGACGGACCTCAGGGGATCGGGACGATCCGGTCGAGGGGCGGCACCGGGATGCCGGCGGGCTTCGCGGCGGTCAGCGCGGCCACGAACGCGTCGATGTCCTGCCGACCGCCGGTGGCGTCGGTGCCGGTGTCGAACGTGGCGAAGCCGTCGCCGCCGGTGGCCAGGAAGCCGTTCATCGTGACGCGGTAGCTCGCGGCCGGGTCGACTGGCGCGCCACCGAAGGTGATCGCGCCGATCTGGGCAGCTTCGGCGTGGGACACACCGGGCGACCCCTACGAGTGAGACCGGTGCCACACTCGGGACCGAACGATCTCCGTCTCAACCTGGGGGGCCCCGGGATTCTGGTCTTCGGCGCCACCGGCACGATCGGTGGCGCGGTGCTGCGGAACCTCGCCGAGCGCGACGTCGCGGTGAAGGCGGTGGTCCGGAGCCCGGAGCGTGCCGCGGCACTGGGCGTGCCCGACGTCGGGACGGTCGTCGCGGACCTCGCCGACCCGGCCTCGCTGACCGCCGCGGTGCGGGACGCCGACGGCGTGTTCGTCGCGACGCCCGCCTCCCCGGAGCAGGTCCGGCTCGAGACCGCGCTGGTCGACGCCGTCGCTGCGGCACCCGGGCCGCCGCACCTGGTCAAGCTCGCCGCTCTCGGCTACGACGCCGGCCCGCCCGACGAGATCATCGCGCTGGGCGCCAACCACGCCCGGGTGGTGCAGCACATGCAGGCGGTCGGCGTCCGGCACACGGTGCTTGCGCCGAGTGGGTTCATGGCGAACCTGGCGGGCAGCGCGGCGACGATCCGTGCCGAGGGGGTCCTCTACGGGTCCTCGGGTGACGGCGGCCTGAGCTGGGTCGACCCCGCCGACGTCGGTGCCGTCGCGGCGCACGTCCTGACGACCCCCGGGCACGACGGCGCGTCCTACGACGTGACGGGCCCGGAGATCCTCGACCACGACGCCGTGGCGCGACGCCTCTCGGCCGCCCTGGGGCGTCCGGTGCGGTACGTCGACGTCCCGTCGCAGGCGTACCGGCAGAACCTGGAATCGGTCGGCCTGCCTCCCTGGCTCGCCGCCGCACTGACCGAGCTGCAGGAGCTCTACCGCGCACACGGTGCGGAGGTGGTCACCGACGAGGTCGAGAAGGCCACCGGCCGGCGGGCGACGGACCTCGACACCTGGCTCGCCGCCCATCGCGACGCGTTCGCCTGAACCTCCTGAGACCCTGAACCCCGCTATCGCAGCAGGTCCGGGATCCGGTCGTCCTTCCCGAGGACGTGATGGTCGAGGAACGCGAGGACCGTGTCGTACCAGACGGTCGCGTTGCTGGGAGTCAGGATCCAGTGGTTCTCGTCGGGAAGTACCGGAACCGGTGCGGGAGCTCCGCCGGGTCGCCCTCGTGGCGCGACACCAGGTCCCACCACAGCCGCAGCGCCTCCCCGATGGGTACGCGGTGGGTCCCGGTCGCCGTGGATCACCAGCATCGGCGTGCTGATCGCGTCGGCGTGCCGGTGGGGGCTGTTGTCCTCGGCCATCGCGGCGGTCATCTCGCGCACCCAGTAGCCGGCGTCGTCGGTGATGGGGCCGAACTGGTCCAGCGCCCACAGGCTCGCGCGGGTGACGATCGCGGTGAAGCGGTCGGTGTGGCCCGCGACCCAGTTGGCCATGTAGCCGCCGAAGGAGCCGCCCATCGCGGCGGTGCGGTCCGCGTCGACGTCGGGGCGGGCGACGGCGGCGTCGGTCAGCGCCATGAGGTCGGTGTGGGGCGCCGCGCCCCACGCGCCCCAGCCGCGGGCGACGAAGCCGAGCCCGTAGCCGGTGGACAGCGCCGGGTCGCGCAGCAGCACGGCGTAGCCGTGCGCGGCCATCAGCCAGGGGTTCCAACGCCGGCTCCAGGCGTTCGAGCAGCCGAGCGGGCCGCCGTGGATCCACAGCAGGAGCGGCGCCGGACCGCTGCCGCCCTCGGGCAGTACCAGCCAGGAGCGCAGCGGCGTGCCGTCGGCCGCGGTGGCCGTGACCTCGGTGAGGGTGCCCGGCATCCGGAGCGGCGTCGCGGGACCCGGCAACGCGACGGGCGCCTGGTGGCGGACAACGTGGGGTTCGGGCTGGGCCGGGCCGCGCGCCGGGGACCGCGGGTCGGTGAGCTGCTCGAGCTCGTGGGTCTGGCCGGCTACGGGCGGCGGATGCCCGACGAGCTGTCCGGCGGGCAGCAGCAGCGCGTCGCGCTGGCCAGGGCACTCGCCCCGGAACCGGCGCTCGTGCTGATGGACGAGCCGTTCACCGCGCTCGACGCCGGGCTGCGCGCGGAGGTGCGCGAGCAGGTGTGCGCGGCGCTGCGGGCGGCGGGTGCCACCGCCGTGCTGGTGACCCACGACCAGCAGGAGGCACTGGGAGCGGCCGACATCGTGGCGGTGCTCCGTGAGGGCAGGGTGGCTCAGGCGGGCCCACCGCGCACCGTGTACGCCGAACCGGCAGACGTCGGCGTCGGCACGTTCGTCGGGGAGGCCGTCGTTCTGGTGGCCACCGTCCGGGCGGGCCGGGCCGGGACCGTGCTCGGTGAGCTCGACGTCGCGGGCGCGGACGGCGCCGGGCGGGTTCTGGTGCGGCCCGAGCAGCTCCGGCTCGGCGTGGGAGGCGGGCCCGCCACGGTCGTCGAGGTGCTCTTCCACGGCCATGACACGACCGTCGTGCTCGACGCCCAGGGTCAGCTCGTGCGCTGCCGCACCGCCGACCCTGCGCCCGGGGTGGGGGAGCAGGTCGACGTCTCGGTGCAGGGTCCGGTGCGGTTCTACCCCGGCTGACCGGGTGCGGGGAGCAGCAACAGCTTCCCGGTGG
The DNA here is from genome assembly GCA_026785945.1 of Pseudonocardia sp. Classification (GTDB taxonomy): domain Bacteria; phylum Actinomycetota; class Actinomycetes; order Mycobacteriales; family Pseudonocardiaceae; genus Pseudonocardia. The sequence goes on from JAJAZD010000063.1 coordinate 11,708, forward strand.
TGCGGCGGGCCTGCAGGTCCTCGTGGGCGGTACGGGCCTCGGTGAGCGGGTAGCGGTGCCCGATCCGCACGTCGAGCGAGCCGTCGGCGACGGCCCGGTACACCTCGGCGGCCCTGGCCCGCAGCTCGCCGGTGGTGTGGGTGTGGTCGTAGAGCTTCGGCCGGGTGAGGAACACCGAGCCCGCCGCGTTGAGCCGCTGCGGGTCGACCGGCGGCACGGGGCCGCTGGCCGCGCCGAACAGGACGAGCGTGCCACGCCGACGCAGGGCGGCCAGGCTCGCGTCGAACGTGGTGCGCCCGACGCTGTCGTACGCCACGGCCACACCGGTGCCGCCGGTCAGCTCCCGTACCGCGGTGGCGAGGTCGTCCACCTCGGTGTAGCGGATCACCTCGGCCGCGCCCGCCGCGCGAGCGAGCTCCTCCTTCTCCGCGGTGGAGACGGTCGCGATTACCCGGGCGCCGCGGGCCACGGCGAGCTGGGTGAGCAGCAGGCCGACCCCGCCCGCCGCGGCGTGCACCAGCACGTCGTCGCCCGGGGCCACCGGGTAGGTGTCGTGCACCAGGAAGTGGGCGGTCATGCCCTGCAGCAACGCGCCGACCGCGGCCTCGTCGGACACCCCGTCCGGAACGGCGACGGCCTTGTCGCCCGGCACGGTGACGAGCTCTGCGTAGCTGCCGAGCGTCTCGGACCAGGCCACGCGGTCGCCCACCGCGAAACCGGACCCCGCACCGGCGCTGCGGACGCGCCCGGTGCCCTCCAGCCCGGGCACGAAGGGAAGTGGCACGGGGTAGATGCCCTGGCGCTGGTAGGTGTCGATGTAGTTGACGCCCGCCACGGCCACCTCGACGAGGAGTTCGCCGGGCCCGGCGTGGGGGTCGGGCAGCTCGGTGGGTGCCAGCACCTCGGGTCCGCCGGTTCCGGTGATCTGGATCGCGTGCACGCACCGATCATGCCGGACGTCAGGTCCGGGCGGTCGCCAGCTCGGCTCCGGGCTCGACGAGGGCATGGAGCGCCGGCCGCACCGTGGTGCCCGACCAGAGCGCCGCCGCACCGATCGTGACCAGCGCCGCGCCCAGCACGTGCAGCGACACCAGCACCTCGGGCACACCGAGCGCGTACTGGATGCCGCCGAGCGCGCCCTGGGCCAGGACGATCGCCACGAGCATCCCGTAGCGGCGCAGGAGCCGGGTGGGTGCGGCCACCGCGCGCAGGGCGAACCCGAGGCCCACCAGCAGCCCGAGGTAGGCGAAGAGCAGGTCGGCGTGAAGCTGCGCCAACTGCGGGACACCGATGTCGAGCCGCGGTGTCGCGGAGTCGCCCGCGTGCGGACCCGCGGCGGTCAGCAACATCCCGGCGACGAGCAGTGCCGCGAGCACGGCGGTGCTGGTGGTGACCAGGCCGCGCACCGGACCGTTCACGACCCGCCGCGGGGGCCCGTCCCCGTCACCCGCGGCGTCGACGAGCAGCATCGCGAGCCACACCGCCACCATCGACACGGCGAAGTGGACCGAGACGCTCCACCAGACCAGTTCCAGCTGCACCACGATCCCGCCGATGACGGCCTGCGCGACCACGCTGAGGGGCTGGATCAGGGCGAGGCGGGTGAGCCGGGCGCGACGCGGCCGGGTGTTCAGCGCGGCCAGCAGCGCGACCCCCGCGACCAGCACGACTACGAACGTCAACAGCCGGTTGCCGAACTCGATCCACTGGGTGATCGCCGCGATCTCTGGGTGCGGCGTGGGCACGAGGCTGCCGGGGAAGCACTCGGGCCAGGTGGGACAGCCCAGGCCCGAGCCGGTGACCCGCACCACCGACCCGGTGACCGAGATGCCTGCCTGCGCCACGACGGCGGCGATGGCCACCCTGCGCATCACGGGGACGGAGGTGGCCGGGACCGAACGCGCTACAGCTCGTAGAACCACGACACGATGCTAGGCGCGCTGCTCGCTCACCGCCCGAGCAGCCCGCTCCATCTGCCTCATGGACACCTGTGGCCGGTCAGGAGTCGGGTTCGACGCCTCAGGTGTCCATGTGGCCACCCCGGCGGCGACGCGACCGGGCTGTCGGGGTCAGCGGAGCTTGACCGTGCGGATCGCCAGGGCCGACGCCGCGGCCGTCCACGCCAGGAGCACCAGAATCGCGGCCGCGGTCGGGGGGCGGCCGTCCCCGAGTGTGTCGCGGAGCCCCTCGGCGAGCGCACCCGAGGGCAGTGCACCCGCCACCTGGGCGAGCGGGCCGGGCAGCTGAGCGAGCGGCACGACGATGCCTCCCGCGAGCAGCAGCAGGAACCACACGACGTTCGCGACGGCCAGGGTGATCTCCGCGCGGAGCGTGCCGCCGAGCAGGATCCCCAACGACCCGAACGCCGCGCACCCGAGCAGCACCAGCAACAGGGCCCAGCCGACACCGGCCGGTTCCGGACGCCACCCGAGCACCGCCGCGATCACGCCGAGCACGGCCATCTGGACCGCGACCACGCCCAGCACGGCCGCCAGCCGGCCCGCGACCAGCAGCCAGCGGGGCAGTGCGGTGGCTGCGAGACGGCGGATCACGCCGTAGCGGCGGTCGAAGCCCAGCGCGATGGCCTGGCCGGTGAACGCCGTGGACATGACGGCGAGCGCGAGTACCCCGGGCGCGACCGCGGCGATCCGCGGTTCGGGCAGCGCCACGATGTCCAGGGTGGTCAGGCCGACCAGTAGCACGATCGGGATGAGCAGTGTCAGCAGCACCTGCTCGCCGTTGCGCAGCGCGAGGCGCATCTCGGTGCCCGCCTGCGCGGTGAACATCGTCAGCGCGGACCCGGCCCCCGGCCGGGGTGTGAAGGTGCCCGCGGGGAAGCGGTCGGCGGTGGCCGGGTCGGTCATGGGCGCAGCTCCCTGCCGGTCAGCTCCAGGAACACGTCCTCCAGGCTGCGCCGCGCCACCTGCACGTCGTCGGCGAGCGCTCCCTGTGCGGCGCACCAGGAGGTGATGATCGAGAGTACGCCGGGGTCGATACGGCCCTGCACGAGGTAGCGGCCCGCGATCGGTTCGGCGGCGTGGTAGGCAGCGGGCAGCGCGGCGGTGAGGCCGTCGAGGTCCATACCCGGCTTGGCGCGGAAACGCAGCTCCTGCTGCGAGCCGGACGCGGTGAGCTGCGCGGGGCTGCCGTGGGCGACGACGCGGCCGTGGTCGATGATCACCACGTCGTCGGCCAGCGCCTCGGCCTCCTCCATGAGGTGCGTGGTCAGCAGCACGGCCACCCCGTCGCGGCGCAACGCCCCGATCAGCTCCCACACGAGCCGCCGGCCCTGCGGGTCCATCCCGGCCGTGGGCTCGTCGAGGAAGACCAGCTCGGGCCGCCCGACCACGGCACAGGCCAGGGCGAGCCGCTGCTGCTGGCCGCCGGAGAGGCGCTTGTACGGGGTGCGCGCGCACGCCTGGAGCCCGAGCACGGAGGTGAGCCAGCCGACGTCGAGGGGCTGGGCGGCGCATGCGGCGACCACCCGCAACATCTCCGAGGCGTGCACCCCGGGGTAGGCGCCCCCGCCCTGGGGCATGACGCCGATCCGGGCGCGCAGCGCATCCGGCGCACCGGACGGGTCGGTGCCGAGCACCCGGACCTCGCCCGCGTCGGCGCGGACGAAGCCCTCGCAGATCTCGACGGTCGTGGTCTTGCCCGCGCCGTTGGGACCGAGCAGGGCCAGCACCGAGGCGACCGGGACCTCCAGGTCGAGCCCGTCGACCGCGGTGGTGCGGCCGTACCGCTTGACCAGGCCGTTCACGGCGACGGCAGGCGGTGTCGGGATCACCGTCCCGAGTCTAGTGAGGGATCCTCAGGCTCGGCCGGGCAAGGTGGGCCGGGCCGTGGGGGCGTCGACGTCGGGCGGGATGTCGGAATCCGGTGCGGGATCCGGCGGGGAGTCCCGAGGGGAGCCGATCAGGCGCGGGACATCGCGGTCCGACCGCCGCCACTGCACCATCAGGACGAGCACGATCATCACGATCGCGGCGATGATCGCCATGGGCAGCTGGTAGGCCCGGAAGCTGAAGTCGGACCCCGTTGGTGGCACGACCACGGCCAGTACCGCGGACGCGGCGAGCACCCACCGCCGGTGCATCGGCAGCGCCTTCGTCGCGGCGAGCGGGATGACGGTCCACAGCAGGTACCAGGGATGCACGACCGGGCCCAGCACGACGACCGCGGCGAGCCCCGAGGCCATGCCGGTGATGGGGTCGAGCCTGCCGCGCAGAGTGGCCAGCAGCAGCACCCCGCACACGCCGGCCGCCGCCAGCAGACCCACCGTGCGGGTGACGACCAGCACCGACGTCGTGTGGTCGCCGAGGCCGGCGAGGATGCCGACCTGCCCGGCGAGCAGTCCCACGTCCGTGGACACCGACATCCAGCTGCGGATGAGGGCCGGGACGTCGAGCGTCGTGGCCCAGCCCAGCCCGACGCCGGTACCCAGCGACAGCGGCAGGTAGACGATCACCGCGACCGCGGTGAGCAACGTGGCGGCCGCGGCGACGTCGACGAACCTGCCGCCGCGGCGGCGGGCGAGGTCCAGTCCGAGGAACCCCAGCGCGAGGATCGCCGGCAGCTTGACCGCGGACGCCGCGACGATGAGCACGGCCCCGAGGAGCAGTCGCCCGTCCAGCAGCCGGTCGGAGCCGCGCAGCCCGATCTCCATCCCGACGAGCAGCAGCCCCATCATCAACGCCTCGTTGTGGATGCCGCTGACCAGGTGGAACAGCACGAGCGGGTTGGCGGCCCCGAGCCACAGGGCGAGCCCGGGGTCCACGCCGCAGCGCCGCGCGAGCCGCGGCAGCGCCCAGATGATCCCGGCCAACCCGATCAGGGCGAGGACGCGGTGGGCGAACAGTCCGGACACGACATCGTCGCCGGTCAGCGCCGTGATGCCGCGCCCGAGGACGAGGAACAGCGGGCCGTACGGCGTCGGCGTGTCGCGCCAGATGGTGGGGATGCTGCGCGTGAGCGGATCGTCGACGCCCAATGCCTCGGCCGGGCCCAGCACGTACGGGTCGAGCCCGCGGGCGAGCGTGGCGCTCTGGGCGAGGTAGCTGTAGGCGTCGCGGGAGAACATCGGGGGCGCGACGGCGAGGGGGACCGACCAGAGCACGGCCGTGCGGGCGAGCTGGCCCCGGGTGGGGGCCGGCGCGACGGCACCCCGTTCCCGCAGCATCCTCGCGATCCACAGCCAGGAGAAGACGAGCAACCCGATGCCGGCGTAGGTGACGGCGATCGCGATGGTCGCGTTGCGGGCGGGGAGCCCGAGCACCCGTAGACCGAACAGCGGGTTGGGCACCGGCAGCGCACCGGCACCGAGCGAGCCGCCGGCCATCATCAGCGTGCCGGTCAGGCCGAGCCGACGGGCACTCCGGCCGGGGTCGCGCGGGGGCCCCGCGACCTTCGGCGCGCGAGCGTCGTCGAGCTCCGCGGCGGCCATGGAGGCAGCGTAGCGAGCCGCTCGGACAGTGAAGGTCCTCACCCGAGAGGGAGGCCCCTTTGCCGACAGCGCCGATATAGGCAACACTGGCGTTGTGAAAAGCGCCGGAGACCATCTCGTCGATGGACTTGAGCCGGTCGCGGTCCCCGACGGGGTCCCAACCGGGGACGGCCGTACCCGCGAGGCGGTGGCCCGCCTGCTGATGGAGCAGGGACCGGTCACCGCGGCCGCGGTGGCGGCCGCACTCGAGCTGTCCGCGCCCGCCGTCCGTCGCCATCTCGACGCGTTGATCGCCAGCGGCGAGGCCCAGGCCCGCGAGGCCTCGCACCGGACGCCCCGCGGCCGCGGCCGTCCGGCCCGGCACTACGTGCTCACCGACTCGGGGCGGGCCCGGTTCGGGCACGGCTACGACGACCTCGCCGTGGCGGCGCTGCGGTACCTGGCCGAACACGGCGGCGATGCGGCGGTGCACGACTTCGCGCGCACCCGCGTACAGGCGTTGATCGGGTCGGGGGCGGAGCGGATCGCGGCGGCCGGCAGCGCC
>JAJAZD010000064.1 GCA_026785945.1 Pseudonocardia sp.
GTCGTGACGGGCATCGTCGGCGCCCTCATCGCGGTGGCCGGCCTGCTGGTCGGGAAGTTCCTGTTCATCGACCAGTTGCTCAGCGGGATCGTCTCCAACGGGGTCGTGCCGCCGATCGAGATCGCCGACGTCGTCTGGGTCTCCCCGATCCTGGTGATGATCGGCGCCGCCATCGCCGCGGTCACCGGGTACGTCACCTTGCGGCTCTACGTCCGGCTGTAGGCACGTCCGGCTGTAGGTTACGTCCGGCTGTAGGTTACGTCCGGCTGGAGGCACGTCCGGCTGGAGGCACGTCCGGCTGGAGGTACGTCCGGCTGGTGCGCCGTGCCAACTCGGTCGCGCACGGCCGTAGGCTGGTCGGGTGAAGGAGAAAGGCCGTGCGCTGATCGCGCAGAACCGCAAGGCGCGCCACAACTACGCGATCATGGACACGTACGAGGCCGGTGTCGCACTCCTGGGCACCGAGGTGAAGAGTCTCCGACTCGGCCGGGCGTCGCTGGTCGACGCGTTCGCCACCGTCGACGACGGCGAGATGTGGCTGCGCGGGCTGCACATCGCCGAGTACACGCTGGGCAGCTGGACGAATCACGATCCGCGGCGGGTCCGCAAGCTGCTGATGCACCGCGAGGAGATCGAGCGCCTGATCGGCAAGATCCGCGAGGGCGGGCTCACGCTGGTGCCGCTCTCGCTGTACTTCAACGACGGCAAGGTCAAGTGCGAGCTGGCGCTGGCGCGGGGCAAGAAGGACTACGACAAGCGCACGGACCTGGCCAAACGCGACGCCGATCGAGAGATCCAGCGGGCCTACGGGCGGGCCGCCAAGGGGCGTGCCCGGGAGATGCGTTGACGGAGGGAGAGCGGACAGCGCTGCCGGCCCCACCGCGCGACGACGACGACCTCCCGCGCTTTATCGCCGAGCTGGGCCTGCCCGGGATCGTCGACGTGCACGTGCACTTCCTGCCCGAACGGATGCTCGACAAGGTCTGGGCCTACTTCGACGCCGCCGAGGCCCACTACGGCACCGCGTGGCCCGTCCACTACCGGACGCCCGAGCCCGACCGGGTCGCGACGCTGGAAAGGCTCGGCGTGCGGGCGTTCGCGCCGCTGGTCTATCCGCACAAGCCGGGCATGGGGCGCTGGCTGACCGAGTGGGTCACCGCGTTCGCCGCCCGCACCCCCGCCGCGGTGCCCACCGCGACGCTGTTCCCCGAGCCCGGCGTCGCCGACTATCTCGGCGCGGCCGTCGACGCCGGGGCGCGGGCCGTGAAGGTGCACGTACAGGTCGGTGGGTTCGATCCGCGCGACCCGCTGCTGCGTCCGGCGTGGGGCCTGCTGGCCGACGCGGGCGTGCCCGCGATCGTCCATTGTGGGCACGGTCCGGTCCCCGGGAGGTACACCGGGCTCGACGTGTTCGCCGAGGTGCTCGCCGAGCACCCGCGCCTGCCGGTCGTCCTCGCCCATGCGGGCATGCCGGACTTCGGCGGGGCGTTGAGCCTGGCGCACCGCTACGACGACGTGCACCTGGATACGACGATGGTCGGCACCGCGTTCACCGAACGCATGGCGCCGCTGCCCGCCGACTGGCCCGCCCAGCTCGCCGGCGTCGCGGACCGTGTGGTGCTCGGCACGGACTTCCCGAACATCCCCTACCCCTACGCCGAGCAGATCCGGGCGGTCGCCGGCTGGGCGGCGGCCGACGACCGGCTGGGAACGAGCTTCCTGCGTTCGGTCCTGCACGATGCCCCGGCCCGGTTGCTCGCCCTCCGGTGAGTGTGCCGAGCCGTCCGATCGGGTACTGACCGCCATGGTCACCGGGCAGATCGTCGCCATCGTCGTACTCGTCGCCATCGTCGTGCTCGTGGTCGTCGGGCTGGCGGTCTTCCGTCGCCGCAGTTCGGCCCAGCGGCGCCTGGAGGCGACCCAGCACCGGCGCGAGGCGGAGATCCGTGCCGCCAGCGCCGAGCGGCTCGACGCGGAGGCCGCCCAGCGAGCGTCCCGGGCCCGGGGCGACGAGGCGCAGGCCCGCGAGCTGGCGGCCATGGCCGAGCAGGACCGTGAGGTGGCGGCGGCCCGGCGTGCGCAGGCCGACCACCTCGACCCGGACAACGGCAACCGTGGGCGCGCCGAGGATCGTTCTCCGGAGCATGCCGCCCCGGTCGCCGACGCAGCGCAGGCCGATCGTCCGTCGGACCGCCCTGCCGACCGCTCCGGAAGTGGGCCCACCGGCGGCCCCGCGGTGGTCGGCGAACCGGTCGAGCCGCAGCGCACGGTCATCGAGCGGCCCGGAGGTTGCTGACCGAACGGCATCCGGGATGAAGTCGGGGCCGACGAGCGTTACCATGTGCGGACGCCCACAACCGGGCGCAGACGGGGGTGAACGGTTTCGACTCTGGACGTCGATCAAGGGGAAGCGTGTCGAGGAAGGCGACGATGATCTCGTTAACCATATGTCGCAAAACACAAGTGCCGCTCCTAAGCAGCACGAGTTCGCCCTCGCCGCCTGAGCGAGTGTGACTCTGTCGGACCGGGTGCGTTCCCCGACCCGGACCTCGGCATCAGTTAGGGGACTCACCTGTCCACCCGGTCGCGGGGTGGACAGGGACAGCGAACAGCGACTGGGATCGTCACACCGGCTCGTTCGCATGACCGGTGGATCCGAGTAGAGGCAACGCGAACTGCACACGGAGAAGCCCTTGTGAAGCGACAGAGGACCCGGGTTCGATTCCCGGCACCTCCACCCCGACGGAGCCCCGTCGGCCGTACCGGCCGGTGGGGCTCTTCGCGTCCGGCCGGCGGACCGCCCCGCCCGGTCGGGTGCCCACCCGTCGCCGCCGACGGCGGGAAGACGTACGCTGGCGATCGATCGATCGATAGCAATGGCACACGGTGACGGCGGGGAGGGTGGTCGGATTCGACGCCCCGCGTACCGCCGTACCACCCGCCGTGCGCCTCCCGCGCGAGATCTGGGTGCTGACCGGCGCGTCGTTCATGATCGCGATCGGCTTCGGGCTGGTCGCCCCGGCGCTGCCGGTGTTCGTCCGCAGCTTCGACGTCGGATACGCCGCGGCCGGTCTGGTGATCAGCGTGTTCGCGCTGTCCCGGCTGCTGTTCGCTCCGCTGAGCGGGCAGGTGGTGTCCCGGTTCGGTGAGCTGCGCGTCTACCTGGTCGGGCTCGCGGTCGTGGCTGCGTCCACCGGTGCCTGCGCGTTCGCGACCGAGTACTGGCATCTGATCGCGCTGCGTGCGCTCGGCGGGATCGGTTCGACGATGTTCACCGTGTCGGCGCTGTCGTTGCTGATCCGGCTGGCCCCACCGACCATGCGGGGGCGGGCGTCGAGTCTGTGGGCCACCGGCTTCCTGCTGGGCAACGTGATCGGACCGCTGGTCGGCGGCGTTCTGCTGGTGATCTCGCTGCGGGCGCCGTTCCTCGTCTACGCCTCGGTGCTGGTGATCGTGGTCGGGCTGTCGGGGTTGCTTCTGCGCAACCGGACCCACGAGACGGCCGCCGAGGTGGCGGCCACCGGCCCGCCCGCCCGGTTCCGGACCGCGCTGGCCCACCCCACCTACCGGGCGGCGCTCGTGGCGAGCTTCTCCAACGGCTGGGCGGTGTTCGGCGTGCGGGTCGCCCTCGTACCGCTGCTGGTCGTCGAGGCGCTGGACCAGCCGGAGGCGTGGGCGGGGATCGCGCTCGCCGTGTTCGCAGCCGGCAACGCCGCCACCCTCGTCGTGGCCGGGCGCCTCACCGACCGCATCGGCCGCCGTCCGCCGATGCTGGTGGGCCTCGCCGTCTCCGCGGTCGCGACCGGCGCGCTCGGGTTCGTGACCGAACCGATGCTGTTCCTGGTGGTCAGCCTCGTGGCGGGCATGGGCAGCGGTCTGGTGAACCCGCCCATGAACGCCGCCGTGGCCGACGTCATCGGCTCCGGCGCCCGCGGCGGCACCGTGCTGGCCGGGTTCCAGATGGCATCCGACCTCGGCGCCATCATCGGGCCGGTGCTGGCCGGGGCGCTGGCCGAGTCGGTCGGTTTCCCGCTGGCGTTCGTGGTGACGGGCGTGACCGCGCTCGTGGCTCTGGGGTTCTGGATCCGCGCCCCCGAGACGCTCGTCACGGCCGGGAAGGGCTCCGCGCCCGAGGCGCCCGAGCTGCGCCGCGACTGACGCCGGTCACGCCATTCCCACTCCGATCAGCATGCCCACGAGGTACGTGGCGCCGGCCGCGATGGCGCCGAACAGGGTCTGGCGCAGCCCGGAGAGCCACCACGAGCGGGTGGTGAAGCGCGCCGTCAGCGCGCCGGCGACGAACAGGCCGACGGCCCCGACGAGCAGACCGAGTGCGAGCGAGGAGTAACCGAGCAGGTAGGAGATCAGCGGGAAGATCCCACCGACGGAGAAGGCGAGGAACGAGGAGATCGCGGCGGTCCAGGGTGAGGGCTGCTCTCCCGGGTCGACGCCCAGCTCCTGGATGATGTGGACCTTGACCGCGAGCTCGGGGTCGGCGTGCACCTCGCGGGCCACTGCCTCGGCCGTCGGCCGGGTCAGGCCCATCTTCTGGTAGGAGTCCGCGAGCTCGGACTGCTCGGCGCCCGGATGGCGACGGATCTCGTCCCGCTCGGCCGCCACCTCGTGGGCGACGGCGTCGTTCTGCGTGTCGACGGAGGCGAACTCGCCCAGAGCCATCGAGAACGCGCCCGCGACCAGGCCCGCCACTCCCGTCAAGATGATCAACTCGCGGTCGGCGCCCGCTGCACCCACGCCCGCGACGAGCGCGATGGTGGTGACCAGCCCGTCCATCGCGCCGAACACCGACGCACGCAGCCAGCCGCCGGACACGTCCGAGTGGCCGTGGTCCCCGTGGTCGCTCGGGTCGCCGTTGTCGCCATGGTCGTCGTGGTCGCCGTGGTCGCCGTGGTCGTCCCGGTCGTCGTGGTCCCTGGGGCTTTCGTGGCGCCCGGCGTAGTCGGCCGGTTCGAGCTGCGTCATGGCCGAATCGTAACCCCGCGAATCCGTCCATGTTGGACCATGGACAGCCTGTGCTCAGGTCGCGCCAGGCACGCCTCACCAGCACAATGGCGTGATGTCGGACGATCCGCTGTGGCTGTTCGGTGATCAGCTCGGCCCCCACGTCCACGGTGTGACCGCCCACGAGAACCGGGAGGTCGTCCTCGTCGAGTCCGAACGGGTGTTACGGCGCCGCCGGTTCCACCGGCAGAAGCTTCACCTGGTGCTGTCGGGCATGCGCCACCTGGCCGACGAGCTCGGCGACCGCGCCACCCACCTGCGTACCCGGACCTACCGCGAGGCGCTGGAGCGTCTCGGCCGTCCGGTGGTGGTGCACCAGCCGACCTCACACGCCGCCGCCGACCTCGTCGAACGGCTCCGGGCGGACGGCCTGGTCTCCGAGGTCCTCCCGACGCCGACGTTCGCACTCCCGCGCGCCGAGTTCGACGATTGGGCCGGCGACCGGGAGACGTTCCGGATGGAGGACTTCTATCGCGCCCAGCGCCGCCGGTTCGACGTCCTGATGGACGCGGGTGAGCCCACGGGCGGGAGGTGGAACTACGACCACGAGAACCGGGAGCCCCCACCCAAGGGCGTCGCGACCCTGGAGGTCCCCGGGCCGTGGCAGCCGCCCGAGGACGGGATCGACGAGCGCGTGCGTGCCGATCTCGACGCGATGGACCTGCCGACCGTCGGGCGGGACGGGCCGCGCCGGTTCGCCGTGACCGCGGACGAGGCGCGCCGCGCGCTCGCGCACTTCGTCCAGGAGCGGCTGCCGCACTTCGGCCCGCCCGAGGACGCCATGCTGACCGCCGACTGGGCCATGGCGCACTCCCTGCTGTCGGTGCCGCTCAACCTCGGCCTGCTGCACCCGCTCGACGCCGTCCGCGAGGCCGAGGCGGCCTACCGCAGCGGGGACGTGCCGCTCCCGAGCGCCGAGGGCTTCATCCGGCAGATCCTGGGCTGGCGGGAGTACATCTGGCAGCTGTACTGGCGGTTCGGCCGGGACTACCTGGGGCGCAACGCGCTGGAGGCTCATGCGCCGCTGCCGCAGTGGTGGGAGTCGCTCGACGCCGACGCGGTCACCGGGAAGTGCCTGAGCACGGCGCTGGAGGGCGTGCGCGACCGCGGCTGGACCCACCACATCCAGCGGCTCATGGTGCTCGGCAACCATGCCCTGCAGCGTGGCTACCGGCCGGCGGACCTCTCGGAGTGGTTCGCCACGGCGTTCGTCGACGGCTACGCGTGGGTGATGCCGCCCAACGTCATCGGCATGAGCCAGCACGCCGACGGCGGGATGATGGCCACCAAGCCGTACTCGTCAGGGGGCGCCTACATCAACAAGATGTCGGACCACTGCAAGGGCTGTGCGTTCGACCCGAAGAAGCGTCTGGGCGACGACGCCTGCCCGTTCACGGCGGGGTACTGGGCGTGGGTGCACCGCCACCGCGACCTGCTCGCCGCCAACCACCGCACCGCACGCGCGGTGGCGTCGATGCACCGGCTCGCCGACCTCGACGCCGTCCTGGAACAGGAGTCGGCCCGGGAACAGTTCTGAGGGCTGGCTACTGTGACCGTGTGCAGCGGTACCTGGTGCCGGACGTCATGGGAACGCTGGCGAGGTGCGGTCTCGCTGCCGTCTGGCTGATCTCCGGTGTGCTCAAGGCGGTCGACCCCGACCAGACCCATGTCGCCGTTCGCGCCTACGACGTGCTGCCGGAGGCGGGCGTCGAGATCGTCGCCGCGATGTTGCCGTGGGTCGAGATCGCCCTGGGCGTGTTGCTGGTGGTGGGAGCCGGCACGCGCGTGGTCGCCGTCGCGTCGGCCGCGGTGCTGCTCGTGTTCATCGCCGGCGTCACGCAGGCGTGGGCGCGCGGGCTGTCGATCGACTGTGGCTGCTTCGGCGGCGGCGGGGCAGTCGCACCGGGCGAGACGGCCTACGTCGAGGAACTGCTGCGGGACACCGGGCTCGTGCTGCTGGCGGCGTGGTTGATCGTCCGGCCCCGTACACTGATCGCGCTCGATACGAGAGGGACCTGACATGGGTGGAGCGTCCAGGAACGACAAGAAGCGCCGGCAGGAGGCCTCCGACCGGCGGCTCGCCGCCGCCGGCATCAGGCCGGAGGCGAAGAGTGCCCCCGACCGGACGCCCCTGATCGTGGTGGGCGCGGTCGTCGTGGTGGCCGTCGTCGTCGGGCTGGCCGTGTGGTTCGTCAACCGGCCCGCCGCCGAGGCCGTCGCGCCCGCCTACGCGTCCGAGGTGTCCGGCGCCGTCATCGCGGCGGGCACCGGGCCCGTCGTGATCGACGTCTACGAGGACTACCTCTGCCCCCAGTGCGAGCGCTTCGCGGAGCGTTACGGGGACGAGCTCACCGCCGCGCTGAACCGGAACGAGATCACGGTGCGCTACCACGCGATCGCGATCCTCGACCCGCTCACCAACCCGGAGGGCTACTCGACGCGCGCCGCGAACGCCGTGGTCTGCTCGGTGCCCGCAGGCATCTTCCCGGCGTACCACGGCTGGCTGTTCGACTCCCAGCCCGCCGAGGGCAGCGCCGGCCTGACCGATGAGGAGCTCATCGCGGCCGGCACCGAGCTCGGTGCCACCGGCAACTTCGCCGGGTGCGTGACGGGCGGGACGAACTCGCCGGCGATCGCCATCGAGACCGGCACGGCCGCGGCCGACCCGTCGCTGCGTGGGGAACGCGGCTTCGGCACCCCCACGGTGGCGATCGACGGGACGAAGATCGACCTGAACCGGACGAGCTGGTTGCAGGACGCCATCGCGGCAGGCTGACCCCGGTTCAGGAAAGCCACTTTCACGCCCTCTCCGGGCAGGAAAGTGGCTTTCCTGAATCAGGTGGCGCGGGACGCGGTGGCGGGGTGAGCCGCCGCGCGACAGTTCGTGGCCCTCCCCGGGGAAAGTGCGGCGTCGAGCACGGCCAGCACGTCGTCGGCGTCCACACCGCCCCATCCGGTTCCCGGTTCCTGCGGCGCCTCGGGCGAGCGGACCTCGCGCGTCCAGGCCTCGGTGCGGCCGGTGGAGCCGTGCGGGTTGCAGTAGACGACGGCGTACCCGGCGCGCGCCCACAGCTGGAACTCGTCGAACCACGCGTTGGCGTACTGGGTCATCGGCCCGCCGTGGATCGACAGGAGCATGGGTACGCGCTCGCCCTCCGCCCCGCCGATCGGCCGGATGAGCCAGGCGTCGATGTCGTCGTCGCCCTTGGGTGAGGGCACTGTGAAGTGCTCGGGCTCCGCAGGCGCCACGGCGGCGTGGAACGCGGAACCCACCGACGTCAGCTGCCGCTCGACGTCGTCGCGGCGCACGAACAGCTCGGGAAGCGCGGTCGGTGTGGTCGCCACGAACGCGAACGTGCCGGCGGCGAGGTCGTACCCGGTGACGACGCGCGTGCCGCCGAACAGTCGCTCCGCCTCACCCCCTCCGACGGGGATCCGGTAGGGGTGGACGTCGCCGCGGTCCTCGATCGCGAACAGCAGGTCGCCGCCGTTCCAGATCGGGGCGCGGGCACCGGGGTACGGGGCGCACTGTCGGTCCATGGCGGCGGTCAGGACGGTCTGCTCACCGGTGCCGGCGTCGAGCACAGCCAGGCGGCTGAACGACGGGACGATCCGCTCGTCCACCGCGAGCGTGGCGATCCGCGTGCCGTCCGGGCTGAACGACGGGTAGGCGTGTGGGAGGTCGTGGTTCGTGAGCCGCCGCCGCTCGCTGTCCCCGGCGTCGTCGGGCCGGACCAGGTAGACGTCGTTGACGAGCTCCAGGGTCCCGATCCTTGCCCCGCGCCGCGACGACGGCGAGAGTGCGCCCGTCCGGCGACCACACCGGGCTCGCATGCTCGAACGGCCCTCCGGCCACGATCCGCGGCTCCCCCGAGCCGTCGGCGGGGACGACGAACACGCTGCGCGGCCGGTCGGCGATCCAGCCCTCGCCGTCGAGGCGCGAGAGGAGGCCGTCGATGTGGCGGGGCGGGCGGGCGCGATCGTCGTCGCCGTCGGAGTAGCGCCTGGTGCGCTCGCGGGAGGTGAACACGATCCGCGTGCCGTCGGGTGACCATGCCGGCTCCTCGATGCTCTCCTGACGGGTGCACAGCGTGATCACCTCGCCCGGGCCGCCGACCGGCACGACGTGGAGCGTGCCGCCCTCCTCGGCCCGACGGCTGGTGAACGCGAGCCGCCGCCCGTCCGGTGACCAGACGGGGTTCCCGTCACCCTGCTCACCCGCCGTGAGCGAGTGCGGGGCGCTGGACCCGTCCACCGCGGCGAGCCACACGGCGCTGCGGTAGCGGTCGCGCTCCAGGTCGACCCGCGACACGACGAACGCCACGAAGCGTCCGTCGGGGAGAGGCGGGGGGAGCTGAGGGAGACGAGACGTCCGATGTCGGCAGGCTGCACCCCCCCGACCGTAGGCGAGGCGTTTGCTCCGCCCTCGGCCAACGCGCCCGACCACCCGGCGTTCGTAGCGCGGCCGCTCTCGTGTAACTTCAGTCCACGCAAGGGGCTGTGGCGCAGCTGGTAGCGCACTTGACTGGCAGTCAAGGGGTCAGGGGTTCGAATCCCCTCAGCTCCAC
>JAJAZD010000065.1 GCA_026785945.1 Pseudonocardia sp.
AGCGCTCGTCGCCGTCGCCGACGTGGATGCCGCCGTCGCCGCGGCGGTGGGCGCCGAGCACGGCGTCGAGGCGTTGCCGGTGGGCGCGCTGGCCGATCCCGACCGTTTCGACGTGGTGATCGTCGCGTCACCGCCCTCGACGCATCTCGACATCGTCGAGCCGCTGCTGCGCGCTGGTGTACCGGTGCTGTGTGAGAAGCCCATCGCCATCGACCTCGCGAGCGCCCGGCGGCTGGCGGCGGTGGCCGCCGAGACCGGCACGCCGCTGACGATGGCGACGAAGTTCCGCTTCGTCGACGACGTGATCCGGACCAGGGAGATGATCTCCTCGGGCGTGCTGGGTGAGATCGTCAAGGTCGAGGTCGCCTTCGCGGGCCGGGTCGAGATGGCCGGGCGCTGGAACTCCCGGCCGGAGATCGCCGGTGGTGGCGTCCTGATCGACAACGCCACGCACGGCGTCGACCTGGTGCGCCACCTCGTCGGTGACCTCGTCGAGGTGTCCACCGTCTGCGGCCCGGCCGGGCAACGGCTGGACGTGGAGGACTCCGCGACCCTGCTCGCCCGCACCGCCGGTGGCGTGCTCGCCCAGATCGACGTGACCTGGTCGTTCCGCAGGCTCTCGCCCGTCTACTGCGCCGTCTACGGCACGCAGGGATCGGTCGAGATCGGCTGGCAGGGGGCTCGAGCGGTCACCAGCCAGGCCGCCGAGCCGTTCGCCTTCGGGTCGGGCTACCGCAAGATCGACTCGCTGCGCGACAACCTGGGCGCCGTGCTCGGCGCGCTCGCGGCAGGCGCCCCGCTACCGGTCACCGTGGCCGACGCCGTCGCGGTCGCCGCCGTCATCGAGGCCGCCTACTCCTCCTCCCCGCTCGGGACCTGGGTACCGACGGGGCTGGCGGCATGAACCTCGGCGCGTTCGTGCACCCGACGGCCATCATCGAGGACGCGGTCAGCCTCGGTCCCGGCACCAGCGTCTGGGACAACGCCCACCTCCGGCGGGGTGCCGTCGTCGGCTCGGACTGCATCATCGGGGGGAAGTCCTACCTCGCCAACAGCGTCCGCATCGGGGATCGCTGCAAGATCAACGCGATGGTCTACGTCTGTTCTGGCGTCAGCATGGGGGACGGGGTGATGGTGGCCGCGCACTCCACCTTCACCAACGACTTCTACCCCAGGGCCTGCGTGAACGACCTCTCCGCGCTGCGGCCGTCCGAAGTGGACGACCACACCACCTTCACCACGGTGCAGGACGGCGTGACGATCGGTGCGTGCGCCACCATCAGCAGCGACATCGTCATCGGACGTTTCGCCGTGGTGGCCATGGGCGCGGTGGTCACCCGGTCGGTGCCGGCCTACACGCTGGTGATGGGCAGTCCCGCCCGGCCGGTCGCCCTGGTGTGCCGGTGTGCCAGGCCGCTCGTCGGCCTGCTCGACGGCAACCCGCCCGACGGCGACTACACCTGTGCCCCCTGCGCGATCACCTACCGGGTGCGCGACGGCGGCATCGTGTCGGACCCGCTCGGCGACGGCATCCCGATCCCGCGGATGTCGGACCCGCTGGCCCTCGACCTGGACCACTCCGAAGGCGACGCCGCCACGGAACTGGCCGGGTAGGGCCGCGGAGGTGGGATACCTACTGCTCGCCCTGTCGGCGGTGTCCTACGCCGTGGGGATCGTCGCGCAGACCGTCGCCGCGCGCCGGGCCGAGGTCCGGGATCGCATCGACCCCGGCCTGCTCGCCCGGCTGGCGACCGACCCGGTGTACGTCATCGGGTTCTCGGCGCAGGTCGTCGGGTTCCTGCTGGCCTTCCTGGCCCGCGCGACCCTGCCCCTCTATCTCGTGCAGGCGAGCGCCATGTCGGCCGTCGGCATCGCCGCCGTGATCGGCGGTGTGCTGCTCAAGTGGCGGATCCGGAGCGTCGAGATCGGGTCGCTGGGCATCACGGCCGTCGGGTTGCTGCTGCTCGTCGGCGCGGCCGAGCCGTCCGCGGCTACGCAGCTCCCCGCGGCCGTCGGGTTCGGGATGATCGGGGTGCTCGTCGCCGTCGCCGCGGCTGCGGTGCCGGCGGCGAAGGTGCCGGGCCCGCGGGGCGCGGTGGTGATGGGCGCGCTGGCCGGTGTCGCGTTCGCGATCCTTGCCATCGCGAGCCGGCCACTCGCCGGCGGGCCGCTCGCGGAGCTGCCGCTACGGCCGCTGTTCTGGCTGATGGTCGTCGCCGCATTGATCGGCCAGGCGCTGCTCGCGGCGGCCCTGCAACGGGGATCCAGCACGGCGACCATGGCCTCGATGGACTCCGTCAGCGTGCTGCTGGCCTCGGTCGCGGGGCTGGCCGTGCTCGGTGACCGCATCGTCGCGGGCCGGGAGGCCTGGGTGGCAGGCGGGCTGGCGCTGGTCGTGTGCGGTGTGTTCGTCATGGCCGCCGTCCAGGCCCGCGGGCCGGCGGCGACCACCCATGAGGTCCCGAAGGAGGCGGCGCGAGGATGAACGGGACGGCGGGCCGGACGGTCGGCCCCGAGCGAACCGGCCCCGGGCGAACCGGCCCCGGGCGAACCGGCACGGTGGTGCTCCCGGCGTACAACGAGTCCGCGATGGTCGCCGAGTCGCTCGGCCGCATCGCGGCGGTCCTGGGCACCACGCTGGACGACCGCCGGTGGGAGATCCTCGTCATCGACGACGGCAGCGTCGACGACACGGCCGCGATCGCCGTCGCGGCGGCGGCCACGATCTCCACACCCGCCGTGGCGGTGCGGGTACTGCGCCACATCACCAACCGGGGTCTCGGTGGGGCGCTGCAGACCGGTTTCACCGCGAGCACCGGCGACGTCGTCGTGGTCGTCGACTGCGACCTCAGCTACCACCCCGACCACATCCCGCCCCTGGTGCGCGCGGTGGAGGACGGCCGGGCGCAGGTCGCCGTGGCGTCGCCGTACATGCCCGGCGGGCGGACCATCGGCGTGCCTCCCGCCCTTGAGCGGCGCAGCCGGCTGGCCAACCGGTTCCTCGCCCTGTTGTCGCGCAGCGAACTGCACACCTTCACCGGCATGGTGCGGGCCTACGACGGCCCGTTCATCCGGGAACTCGCCCTCAAGGCCGTCGACGACGTGATCAACGTCGAGGCCCTCTACAAGACCGGGCTGCTGCACGGCCGGGTCGTCGAGGTGCCGGCGACGCTGGACTGGCGCGGGTTGGGCGCGCGAGCCGGCCGCAGCCGGATGCGCGACCGCCGAACCCGCGCGAAGACCTACGAGATGATCGTCCGTGGCGTGATGTATCGGCCGTACCTGGTTTTCGCCACCGGGGGCGTGCTTCTCGCCCTCGCGGGCGGCATGATCGGCCTCATGGCGATGCTGCTGCCGGGCAGTCAGGTGGGGCTCACCGTGCTGGGCGTCTCGATGATGATCGCCGGCTTCTCGGCGGGCCTGGTCTCGGTGCTCAGCATGCAGGTCAAGCGTGGCTTCGAGGAGCTGTTCTACCAGCAGTCCACGGCGAGGCACCTGGTCCGGACCACCGTCGCGGAGGAGCTCGTCGCCGAGGACCTGTACGCGCAGGACCTGGTCGCGCAGGACCCGGTCGCCGGGCTCCCCGTCCTGGCCGATCGGCCCGGCGGGACGCCGGCCGACCCGGTGGCCGTCGAGAGCCCGAACGGTGCGTTCCCCGAGCCGCGGCGGCCCGCTCGCGTCGAGGTCGACGCGATGTCCGTCCCGTCGTCCACGGTCGGGAAGAGGTGGTGACCGCCGGCCCGCGCGGTGGGCGGTGGGCGGTGGTCGGCGGCGGCATG
>JAJAZD010000066.1 GCA_026785945.1 Pseudonocardia sp.
AGCGCGCGGCGCTCGCGCCGGATGAGATCGAGCCCGCGCGGCTGCTCGAGGCAGCGGACCTCGCGCGCAGCGGGATCCGGCCCGGCCCGCGCGGGCGGGGCGGGGGGGGGGCGGGGGGGGCGGGGGGCACCTTCCCGCCGCGGCGGGGGGGGGGCCGGGGGGGGCGCCCCCTGACCCGGCCCCACCGCACCCTCCCGGTTCGCCGCCCGACGGGGCGGCGAACCCCCGACGCCGTGCCCCCGGTTCGGTGCGTCGCTCCCGTTGGTGGTGCGGCGCCCCCCGTCGACAGGGGGCGCGGCAGCGGAACGGGAGCACCACAACGAAGGGGGAGCACCACGCCGGACGGGGAGCACGCCCCCGGCGGAGAGGTGCGCCCGGTGCGGGTGTGCGGCGGGTGGGCGCAGGAGCGACGTCGGCGTGGCACTCTGGAGGCGTGGAGACCGCGTTCGGGATCATTGCCGCGCTGGTGGCTCTCGTCGGGCTGCTCGCCGCGTTGGGGCACGTGGGGTACCTGGCCATGCTCAACAGCGCCGCGCGCAAGCGGGGCGTAGCGGGCGGGGCGACGGCCGAGTACGTCTCGGGGCGCTGGAAGGTCGCAGGCGGCACCGCGGCCGCGGCCGGGGTCGGCCTGCTGCTGACCAGTGGTGGGGTCCTGCCGGACGTCCTCGGGCTGTTGCTCGCCGGCGGGGCGGGCATCGCGGCCAAGCAGGCGCTCGACACCACACGGGAGCGGTTCCGCAACCCCTGACCGGCGTGCCGATGTCGGAGCCCGACCGTAGGGTTCCGCTGTGTCCACACCCCCGAGCACCGTCCCCGACGTCGAGCGGGCCCTCGTCGTCACCGCCCATCCCGACGATGTCGACTTCGGCGCCGCCGGCACCGTCGCGGCGTGGGTGCGCGACGGCATCGAAGTGGCTTACTGCATCTGCACCTCCGGGGACGCCGGCGGCTACGACAACACACCGCGCGCCGAGATGGGCCCCTTACGCGAGACCGAGCAGTGGGCCGCGGCAGCCGCGCTCGGGGTGAAGGACGTCCGGTTCCTGCGCTACCCCGACGGGCGGCTGACGCCCAGCATCGAGCTGCGTCGCGACATCAGCCGCGAGATCCGCCGGTTCCGCCCGGACCGCGTACTGACCCAGTCGCCGGAGATCTGGTGGCGGCGCCTCGGTGCGTCCCACCCCGACCACCGGGCGACCGGCGAGGCGACGGTCGCGGCGGTCTACCCGGATGCCCGCAACCCGTTCGCCCATCCGGAGCTGCTGGCCGACGAGGGCCTCGAGGCGTGGTCCGTTCGCGAGCTGTGGCTGATGGCCGCGCCCGACGAACTGGTCGACCGGCCTGTCGACATCACCGCCACGTTCGACGCGAAGATCGCCGCATTGCAGGCCCACGTCTCGCAGACCGGCCACATGGACGACCTCGACAGCCGCCTCCGCACCTGGAACTCGGCCACGGCGCAGCGGTTCGCCCTTCCCGACGGCGCGCTGGCCGAGGCGTTCCAGGTCGTGGCAATCGGCTGAGCGGTCGCCTGCCCCCGACGGTGGTGCGCACCGGGCAGGTGCACGGCGACGAACGGACGGGCGGCCCAGGACCGATCGGCCGCTGAGGTTCGCCGCTACACCAGCCGACGGTCCGACGCCCAGCGCGACAGTTCGTAGCGGTTCGAGAGCTGCGTCTTGCGCAACACGCTCGACACGTGTGTCTCGACCGTCTTCACCGAGATGAACAGCTCGCCCGCGATCTCTTTGTACGCGTAGCCCCGCGCGAGCAACCGCAGGACGTCGCGCTCGCGGCGGGTCAGCAGGTCCAGCTCCGGGTCGCCCGGCGGGGCAGCGCCGGGCCGGTCGGAGAACACGTCGAGGACGAAGCCCGCCAGCCGCGGGGAGAACACCGGGTCGCCCGACTTCACGCGGCGCACGGCCTCGGCGAGGTCCCGCCCCGAGATCGTCTTCGTGACGTACCCGCGCGCGCCGGCGCGGATGACCGCGATGACGTCCTCGGCCGCATCGGACACGCTCAACGCGAGGAACACGACGTCGGGCAGTTCGGGACGCAGCTGGCGCAACACCTCGGCGCCACCGCCGTCAGGCATGTGGACGTCGAGCAGCACCACGTCGGGAAGCAGGTGGCGGACGGCGGCCACGGCCTCGTCGACCGACCCCGCCTCGCCGACCACGGTGACCTCCGCGACGCGGTCCAGCTCGGCACGCACCCCGGACCGGAAGAGCGCGTGGTCGTCGACCAGGAAGACCCGGATCGGCTCCGTGCCCGGCTCCGTCATGACGCCGCCTCCGCGACAATGATCACGTCTGCGGACATGTCGGCGCCTCCTGGGTCGTGTTCGGCCGGTCCTCGGCGGGCGCCGCGCCGTCCGAGGGCATCCGGAGATGGACCTCGGCGCCCTCACCGGGTGAGCTGCGCAGTCGCACGGTGCCCCCGTGCCGGGTCATCCTGCCGTGCACCGAGTCGGCGAGTCCGTGCCGGTCGGTGGGCACGTCGGCGGGGTCGAACCCGATACCCCGATCACGGACGAAGACGTGCACGTCATCCGCTTCGACCTCCACGTACACGCTCACCTCGCCCACCTCCGCGTGCTTGGCCGCATTGACCATCGCCTCGCGGGAGGCGAGCACCAGGGCGCGCAGCCCGTCGTCGAGCGGGCGGTCACCGACCACGACGGGCCGGACGTCGATGGCGTAGGTGTCCTCGACCTCCGCGGCCGCCACGGTGATCGCGTCGGCCAGTCCGGAGTCCAGTGCGGGCTCCCCCGCCGCGCCGCGCCCGTAGCCGGTGGGTCCGTACAGCCAATGACGCAGCTCACGTTCCTGACCGCGGGCGAGCCGCAGCACCTCCCGCGGCTGGTCGGACTGGCGCTGGATCAGGGCCAGGGTCTGCAGCACCGAGTCGTGGAGGTGCGCGGCGATCTCGGCGCGCTCGGACGAGACGATCCGCTCACGCCGCTCCTCACCCAGGTCGCGCACCAGCTTCAGCCACCACGGCACCGTGATCACCGCGACCCCGACGAGCGTGGCGAGCACCGCGAGCAACGCGAACTGCAGCTGACCCATCTGGAGGTTGCCGAGCAGGAACACCGCGATCCCTACGGCGACGAACACCGCACCCGCGACCACCCGCAGCACCGCGTTGCGTCCAACCGAGACGCCGCCGAACCGCGCACCGGCCGTCCAGCGGCGGCGCTGGGCCTCGTCCGCCTCCCGCCAGACCACGGCCGCTCCGACCAACGCCACCCCGAGCGGCCCGACGATCCAGCCCACGGCGGTGTTGCCCAACGCCGCGGCGGCCAGGCCGCCGCCGCCCGCCAGTGCCGCGAGACCCAGCGCCTGCTGACGCTCCCCGCGCGGCAGCGTGCGCACCACGTCGGCCCGTTCCTGCCGGACGAGTATCCACAGCAGCAAGTAGGCGATGAACCCGGCGCCGCCGGTCACGCCGAGCAACACGAACGTGATGCGCACCCACAGCACCTGCACGCCCAGGTGGTCGGCGACGCCCCCAGCCACCCCGGCGATCAGACGGCCGTCACGACGGCGCGCGAGGGGCGGCGTGGTGGGTCGCGGGCGGGCCTGGGTCACTGCGGTCACCACACCATGGTCACACGACATGCACCCGTCGACATCGGGGGAGATCTCGGGGGCCGCTCCGGGCCATCCCCCATGACCGGCGGACATCCGGGCGCGCAGGCTGGGGTCATGAACAGGACCGACGTGCAGGGCACGCTCCGTGAGATGTGGGAGACGCGGCCCGCACGGCCGCGCCAGGACCGACAAGTGGCAGGGGTGTCGACCGCGATCGCCCGCCGGTACGACATCGACCCGGTGCTCGTGCGGGCCGGCTTCGTGGTGGCGGCGTTCACCGGGATCGGCGCGTTCCTCTACATCGCAGGCTGGGTCCTGCTGCCCGAGGAGACCGCCGACCCGGCCGACCCGGTGCCGGCCCGGCGCCCACGGACACCGTTGGTCATCGGGCTGGGTATCGCCGTCGCCGTGGCGGTGGGCTCCCTGGTCGAGTTCCCGGGTGTCCTGCTGCCCACCGCGGCGGTGGGGGTGCTGCTCTTCCTGCTGCACCGCAGCCGCGGCCACCGTGTCCTGCACCTGGGAGTGCCGATCGGGAGCGTCCCCGACTGGGCCGGCACGTCCGCGGACCGACCGGCCCACGGCGCCGGTCCCTCCGCACCCGGTTCCTCCGCGCCCGGTTCCTCCGCGCCCGGTGTGTCGCTCCGCAAGGACCAGCCCGACGTCCCGACGGTGGCGATCACCGCCGAGCGGACGCCACCGTCGTGGGATCCTCTCGGAGCCGCCCCGTTCGCATGGGACCTGCCCGAGCCCTCTCCGGCCCCGTCCGCCCCGCCCGCGCGCAGGCTGCCCGTCACCGCGGTGACGCTCGGGCTCGCGCTTCTCGCCGGGGGTGTGACGGCGCTGGTCCTCCTGCTCGCAGGGGCGCTGACGATCGCTGCCCTGCCTGTGCTGTTCGGGGTGGTGCTCGCGGTGCTCGGTACCGGTCTGGTGATCGGATCGTTCCTCCGCGCCGGGCGCGGGCTGATCCCGATCGCCGCGATACTGGGGGTCCTCACCTGGGGCCTGGTCGCGGCACCGCTGGGCACCTGGCAGAGCGACGGCTTCGGCGAGCTTCGCGCCGCGCCGACCACCGCGGCCGACCTCCGACCCAGGTACGCGCAGTCGGTCGGGCAGATCGCGCTCGACCTGCGCAACCTCGATCTGTCCGTACCCCCGGGCGGTGACGGCTCGGCGCTGCAGACCGAGGTGGAGGTGGGTGTCGGCGAGATCGAGGTCCGCGTGCCCCCGGACGCGGACCTGCGCGTCACCGCCGAGGTCGGCATGGGCGAGGTGCGGACCGCCACCGGTGCAGACTCCGGCCCGGGCGCGGAGGTGCAGGGCCCCGACGACCTGGGCGCCGACGGCGTCAGGTCCGGCAGGTTGCTCGTGCTCGACGTCCAGGCGGGCGTCGGAGAGGTGGAGGTGCGTCGTGGATGAGTCCCGGACCGTCGGGTCCCTTGACGTCGAACAGGCCCGGAGGCGGCGGGGACCGGACCCCGTGGCGCTGGTGTTCGGGCTGCTCACCCTCGCGATGGCGGTGTCGGGGTTCGTCGGCCGGGTTCCCGACCTCTCGGGATTCGACGCCCGGTGGCTGCTCGCCGCGGGTGCGGTGGTGCTCGGGGTGATGCTGCTGGCGGGGAGCCTGCGGGGGCGGCGCCACTGAGGACAGCCGGGACCGGTCGAGCTGGGGAGCCCACCGGAGACCGGCGGAGGTCGCCACGGGGAGCGGCGGCCGTACGAGGGCGGTACCGGGACACCGGTGCCGCCCTCGTCGCGTCCGCTACTCCCACTCGATGGTGCCCGGCGGTTTGCTCGTGACGTCGAGGACGACGCGGTTGACCTCGGCCACCTCGTTGGTGATCCGGGTGGAGATCCGCTCCAGGACCTCGTAGGGCAGGCGTGTCCAGTCGGCCGTCATGGCGTCCTCGGAGCTGACCGGACGCAGCACGATCGGGTGCCCGTACGTCCGGCCGTCGCCCTGCACGCCCACGCTGCGGACGTCGGCGAGCAGCACCACCGGACACTGCCAGATGGTGCGGTCGAGGCCGGCGACCGTCAGCTCCTCGCGGGCGATCGCGTCGGCGGCCCGCAGCGTCTCGAGCCGGTCGAAGGTGACCTCGCCGATGATCCGGATGCCGAGGCCGGGCCCGGGGAACGGCTGGCGGCCCACGATCGTCTCGGGCAGGCCGAGTTCGGCCCCGACCCGGCGGACCTCGTCCTTGAACAACGCCCGCAGCGGCTCCACCAGCGCGAACTCGATGTCGTCCGGCAGCCCGCCGACGTTGTGGTGGCTCTTGATCGTGGCCGTGTTCGACCCTCCCGGTCCGGAACCGCCCCCGGACTCCACGACGTCGGGGTAGAGCGTGCCCTGGACGAGGAACCCGACGTGCTCACCGGGTGGCGCGTCGGCGGAGCCCGTATCGGTACCGCGCGCGACCTCGGCCGTGGCCGCCTCGAAGACCCGGATGAACTCTCGGCCGATGATCTTGCGTTTGGCCTCGGGCTCGGTGACCCCCGCCAGCGCGTCCAGGAACCGGTCCGCGGCGTCGACCGTGTGCAGCGTCGCACCGGTGGCGGCGACGAAGTCGCGTTCCACCTGCGCGCGCTCGCCGGAGCGCAGCAGCCCGTGGTCGACGAACACGCACGTCAGCCGATCACCGATCGCCCGCTGGACGAGCGCCGCGGCCACCGCCGAGTCCACGCCTCCCGAGAGCCCGCAGATCGCCCGCCCCCCGCCGACCTGCGCACGGACCGCGGCGATCGTGTCGTCGATGATCGAGGACGTCGTCCAGCCCGGGGTGATGCCCGCGATGTCGCGCAGGAACCGGCGGAGCACCTCCTGCCCGTGCGGGGAGTGCCCGACCTCGGGGTGGTACTGCACGCCCGCGAGCCGCCGGTCCGTGTCCTCGAACGCGGCCACCGCCGCCCGTTCCGACGACGCGGTGACCGTGAAGCCCTCGGGCGCGCGCACCACGGAGTCACCGTGGCTCATCCACACCGGGTGTGTCCTGGGCAACCCGTCGTGCAGCGCACCGGCCGCGGACGACACGGTGAGCTCGGTGCGGCCGTACTCGCGCGTCCCGTCCGGGGCGACCACACCGCCCAGCGCGCGGGCCATCGCCTGGAACCCGTAGCAGAGCCCGAGGACCGGGATGCCGGCCGTGAACAGCTCGGGGTCGACGCTCGGCGCCCCGTCGGCGTACACGCTCGACGGCCCGCCGGACAGGATGAGCGCGGCCGGCTTGCGGGCGACGATCTCCTCCACGGGTGTGTCGCCGGGGACGATCTCGGAGTAGACCTGCACCTCCCGGACCCGGCGGGCGATGAGCTGGGCGTACTGGGCCCCGTAGTCGACGACGAGGACGGTGGGCGGCTGCACCCGACCAGGGTAGTGCCCCGGTGATCGACCCGACGGGCACCTGAGCGTCCTCCGGACACCGCCCGCGCAGGGTGGCCGCGCGCGTCCGCGCCGCGATGATCGTTACGGCGGACACGTGAGGGTGGTGCCCGCAACGCCGCGGTGTCTCCCGCAACGATCAACCGCGCACACGATCACCCTCGGACGGTGAGGCCCACCCGCTGGAACTCCTTCAGATCGCTGTAGCCCGTCTTCGCCATCGCGCGGCGCAGGGCGCCGAAGAGGTTCACCGTGCCGTAGGGGCTGGCGCTCGGGCCGAACAGCACCGTCTCGAGGTCGCGCTCGCCCGGGGCGAAGCCGGTCACCTCGGAGCGGGGCAGGCTCGGGTGAGCGGCCGACGACGTCCAGTACAGGCCCTGGCCCGGCGCGTCGGACGCTTCCGAGAGCTGCTCGCCGAGCATGACCGCGTCGGCCCCGCACGCGATGGCCTTGGCCATGTCACCCGAGCCCGACATCCCGCCGTCGGCGATCACGTGCACGTAGCGACCGCCGGTCTCGTCGAGGTAGTCGCGACGCGCCGCGGCGGCGTCGACGATCGCGGTGGCCATCGGCACCCCGATGCCCAGCACGTCGTCGGTGGTGGTGGCCGACGACTGTCCGTACCCGACGATGACGCCGGCCGCTCCGGTCCGCATGAGGTGCATCGCGGTGCGGTAGTCGCCCACCCCGCCGGCCACGACCGGGACGTCGAGGTCCGCGATGAAGTCCTTGAGGTTGAGCGGCTCCCCGCCCGACACGTGTTCGGCCGAGATGATCGTGCCCTGCACCACCAGGATCTCGACGCCCGCCGCGAGCAGGTCCGGCGTGAGCTCACGGGCCCGTTGGGGACTCACCCGCGCCGCCACGGTGACGCCGGCCTCCCGGACCGGGCGCAGCGCCTCGACCAGCAGCCGTCCGTCGATGGGGGCGGCATGCAGCTCCTGCAACAGGCGCACCGCGGCCATCGGGTCGTCGTCCGCGGCCGCGTCCACGACCTGCGCCAGCACGGTGTCGGCATCGGCGTGACGCGTCCACAGGCCCTCGGCGTTGAGTACGGCGAGGCCGCCCAGCTTGCCGATCGCGACGGCGCTGGCCGGCGACACGATGGCGTCGGTCGGGTGGGTGACCAGTGGGATCCCGAAGCGGTACGCGTCGAGCTGCCAGGCGGTGGACACCTCCTGCGAGCTGCGCGTCCGGCGGGACGGCACGATCTCGACCTGTCTCAGGTCGTAGCTACGACGGGCCTCCCGGCCCATTCCGATCTCGACTAGGTCACGCACGCCGACGAGAGTAGAGATCGGGCCGGCCCGCGCTGCCGACGGGGCGCCACCCCGCCGCGACGCCCGGGCGCTGCCGACGTCGCGGGGCCCCGCTCGGGACCCCGCGGTGCTACCGCGCTGCGTAGTTGGGCGCCTCGGCGGTCATCGTGATGTCGTGCGGGTGGCTCTCCTTGAGTCCCGCCGCGGTGATCCGCACGAGCTGGGCCTGCTGGAGCCGGGGGATCGTCTGCGCGCCCGCGTAGCCCATGCCCGAGCGCAACCCGCCGACCAGCTGGTGGACGACCTGTGCGAGCGGCCCGCGGAACGGGATGCGCCCCTCGATGCCCTCAGGTACGAGCTTGTCCTCGCTGAGCACGTCGTCCTGGGCGTAGCGGTCCTTCGAGTAGGACTTCGCGTCACCGCGCGACTGCATCGCACCCAGCGAGCCCATCCCGCGATAGGTCTTGTACTGGTTGGCCCCGACGAGGATCAGCTCTCCCGGGGACTCCGCCGTGCCCGCGAGCAGGCTCCCGAGCATCACCGTGGACGCACCCGCGGCGATGGCCTTGGAGATGTCGCCGGAGTACTGGATGCCTCCGTCGCCGATCACCGGGACGCCCGCCGCCGCGCAGGCCTGCGCGGCCTCGTAGATCGCGGTGATCTGCGGGGCACCGACGCCGGCGACCACGCGCGTGGTGCAGATCGAGCCCGGCCCGACGCCGACCTTCACCGCGTCCACCCCGGCCTCGACGAGTGCGGCGGCCCCGGCGCGGGTGGCGATGTTGCCGCCGACCACGTCGACCGACTCGCCGACCTGGGCACGCAGCTTGGCGACGGTCTCGAGCACCCGGCGCGAGTGCCCGTGGGCCGTGTCGACCATCAGCACGTCGACCCCGGCCTCGACCAGCGTCATCGCCCGGGCGTAGCCCTCCTCGCCGACGCCCACGGCCGCGGCGACGACGAGGCGCCCGTCGGGGTCCTTCGTGGCGAGCGGGTACTTCTCGGTCTTGTTGAAATCCTTGATCGTGATCAGGCCACGCAGGATGTCGTCGCCGTCGATGATCGGCAGCTTCTCCAGCTTGTGGCGGCGCAGCAGGCCCAGCGCGGCCCCGGCGGACACGCCGACGCGCGCGGTGATCAGCGGCGCGTGGGTCATGACCTCGGCGACGGGACGGGAGTGGTCCATCTCGAACCGCATGTCGCGGTTGGTGATGATGCCGACGAGCCTGCCACCGGTGTCGGTCACCGGCAGCCCGGAGATCCGGAACTTCGCGCACAGCGCGTCGACGTCGGCCAGCGTGGCGCTCGGCGCGCAGGTGACAGGGTCGGTGACCATGCCCGCCTCGGAGCGCTTCACCACCTCGACCTGCGCGGCCTGCTGCTCGGGCGAGAGGTTGCGGTGCAACACCCCGAGGCCACCGGCGCGAGCCATCGCGATCGCCATGCGCGACTCGGTGACCGTGTCCATCGGTGACGACACCAGCGGCACCTTCAGGCGGACACGCCTGGTGACCTGGGTACTCGTGTCGACGGTACCGGGCACGACATCGGACTCCGCCGGCAGCAACAGCACGTCGTCGAACGTCAGGCCCAGCATCGCGAACTTCGCCGGCAGTCCTGAGGCTTCGCTCGTCATGCGTCCCACACCCTCACTACGCAGCACATCCTCCGACCGCGTGACTCGCGTGCACTCATCCTATCGAGGCGGTCGCCCGGTGGTGCACGGGTGCGCGGTGCGGCGCCTCGGTCACCCGGGCAGCGGGGTATCCTCGGCGCTGTGTCACCAGATGCGCTGCCGCCGGACCCGTTCGCCGGCGATCCGCAGGACCCCGCGCTGTCCCTGGACGGTTCGGAGGACGACGAGCAGGACGCCCTGAGCGAGGACGAGCGCGACGAGGTCGTGGCCGACCTGGCCGACCTGGCCGTGTACCAGGCGTTGCTGGAGGCCCGCGGAGTACGTGGCATCGTCGTCGACTGCGGCGACTGCGGCGAGCAGCACTTCCACGAGTGGAGCCTGCTGCGGGCCAGCCTGCAGCAGCTCCTCGAGGAGGGTCAGATGCGGCCGCACGAGCCGGCCTTCGACCCCGACCCGACCAGCTACGTCACGTGGGAGTACTGCCGCGGATACGCCGACGCGGTGCTGTCCGACTCCTGAGCCCGCCCGTCCTCACGAACGATGCCCCCCGATCCCGCCAAGGCGGATCGGGGGGCATCGTCGTGAGGAGGGGTCAGGTCCCGTCGCCCGAGTCGGTCTCGGAGGCGGTGCTGCTGCCGGCCGTACCCCCCAGCGTTGCTCCGGTCGCCCCCCCGACCAGCGGGCCCGGTGCGGTGGGGGTGGGTGGACTCGCGGGTACCGACACGGACGTCGGAATGCTGCTCGGCACGGGCGGCGCCGTCGGCCCGGTGCCGGGGTCCGGCGGAACGGTCGGCGAGACGCTGGGTCCGGGTGCGAACGGCCTCTGGTCGAGCGTCGGGTCGGGCGGCACCGGCCGGGTGACGTCCCGTGGTGACACCGGGGCAGAGGACGGGACGACGCCGGGAGGCACCAGCGGCGTCACCGTGATGGCCGCGCCCGCCGGGACCTTGCGCCTGCTGTCGCCGACCAGCGGGGCACCCGGATCGGTGGGGACACCGGGCGGGGTCTCCACCACCTTGGCCACGAGGAAGTCCTGCACCTCGGCCAGCGCGGTCAGCCCCTCCTCGGGGCGCACCGCGGCCAGCTCGGCCGCGGCCATCTGGAGCTCCTGGGCTGCCACCTGCGGCTGCCCCTCGGCGATGGCCTGCTTGGCTCGCGCGATGCGCGTCTCCACCCGAACGGCGGCCTCTACGGACTCGGCGCGCTCGCTGTTGAGCACCTGCGACACGCCCCACAGCGCATCGCCGGGCTCGGCGCTGTAGGAACCGACCGACACACCGCCGATGACCAGCACGAGGAATACCGCCGCCGCGGCGACGGGCGCCAGGTGCCGTACCCGCCGCGAGGGCGGGCGGCCGGCCATCACCGCGGCGATGGCGGTGTCGATGTCGACGAGCTCGGGGATCGGCTCGGCGTCGACCTGCATCTTCCAGACCGCCAGGACGGCCGCCACCTGGTCGTCGACGTCGTAGTCCCCGCCGAGGCCGGGTGCGGAGACCGCCATGCCGGCGGCGAGCGCGTCGATCAGCTCGTCGTCGGCCTGTACCGCGACGAGGTCGACCGGATCGGTCAGGTCGCCGCCTTCAGCCGTACGGGTGCGCAGGCCGCAGGGGTGGACACCGTTGGCGCCGTTCGTCCTCGTGCGTGCCCTCCCGAAAGGGTTGTCAGGAATCTGGAAACCACGCCGGTTGTCATCACGCATTCAGACCACCTCCTCCTCGGGCATCGATCTGCGGAGCCGGGCGAGCGCCCGGTGCTGTGCGACGCGAACGGCTCCGGGTGTGGAGCCGACCGCCTCCGCTGTCTCATCGGCGGACAGACCCACCACCACGCGCAGGACGAGTATCTCCCGCTGCTTGTCGGGTAGCTGGTCCAGCAGCCGCGACATCTTGCCTGTCAGTTCGACACGCAGGGCCCGCTGCTCCGGACCGTCACCGGTATCCACGGAGTCCGGTACGTCGGCCACGGGTTCGGACCTGTTGCGGCTCGCCGCCCGATGGGCATCGATCACCTTGTGCGACGCGATGCCGTAGACGAAAGCCAGGAATGGTCGACCCTGGACGCGGTAACCCGGCAAGGCCGTGAGTACCGCCAAGCACACCTCCTGCGCTACGTCGTCGGCCGAGACCGCCGAACGGTCCATCCGGCCGAGGCGTGCCCTGCAGTAGCGCACGGCCAGCGGCCTGATGATGCCTAGCACGCACCCGACGGCCGTCGGGTCCCCCGCCATCGCGAGAGCCACCAGTTCGTCGGGAACGTCTGTCGTGTCACTCATCGCACACAGTTGTCCCGGTGTTACGCACCATGTCCGTCAGCATCCGTCCATGAGGGCGATCACGGAGCGTGCCAGCCGTGTCCTCAGTGCGGATTACCGTAGCGAAGCCGCCGACCGCCCCCGGGAAGGGCTCCTCGGTCGGGTCCGGACCGACGGGGGCGAGGCGGGGGTCGGGCCGACCGGAGCCGCTCGGCTCGACTCCGCGGGCACACCCACCGCGTGCGGATCGTGACCCCTCCGACGAGACGGGGCCCCGCCGCGGGCGCGCGGGGCCGGGGGGGGGGGGGGGGGGGGGGGGGGGGGGGGGGGGGGGGGGGGGGGGGGGGGGGGGGGGGGGGCGCGCCGCGGCGCCGCCCGGCGCCC
>JAJAZD010000067.1 GCA_026785945.1 Pseudonocardia sp.
GCGCGAGTCGGGGTCTCCGCCCGCGCTCATACCCCGACTCGCTGACGCGGAGACCCCGACTCGCGGGTCAGGGGGCGGGGGCGAGGACGACCAGTGGTCGAGCGAGCCCGTCGGCCCGTTCGCTCATCAGCGCGAGCGCTACGCCGTCCGGGGAGAAGACGCCGTAGGTGCCGTCGCGGCCGATCGCCGGCAGGGGGCGACCGTGGGAGAGGTCCTCGGCGAGAGCGGCGTCGACGTCGCGGCGCGGGAAGGCCACGTCGACGGCGGCGTCGAGCGACAGGGACAGGGCAGGGTCGCGCTCCAGCTCCTCGAGGGTCCGGGCGTGGTCGAGGGTGAACGGGCCGACGCGGGCGCGGCGCAGCGCCGTGAGGTGGCCGCCCACACCGAGCCCTGCACCGAGGTCGCGGGCCAGCGCGCGCACGTAGGTGCCCGACGAGCACTCCACCACCACGTCGAGATCACTCCCCCGGCGAGCGAGCAGGGTGAACGCCGACACCGTCACGGGCCGTGCCGGCAGCACGACCTCCTCGCCGGCCCGGACGAGCGCGTAGGCCCGCCTCCCGTCGACCTTGATCGCGCTCACCGAACTGGGCACCTGCTCGATCGCGCCGCTCAACGCGGCCATGCCCGCCGCGATCGAGGCGTCCTCGACGCCGGACGCGTCGTTCTCGGAGATCGTCGCTCCCTCGGCGTCGTCGGTGGTGGTGGCGGCGCCGAGGCGGATCGTCGCGATGTAGGCCTTGGTGTCGAGCGCCAGATGACCGAGCAGCTTCGTCCCCCGACCGACACCGCAGACCAGCACGCCGGTGGCCATCGGATCCAGCGTGCCGGCGTGCCCGATCTTGCGGGTGCCCAGGATGCGGCGCAGCCGGGCCACGACGTCGTGGGACGTCAGGCCGCCGGGCTTGTCGACGACGACCAGGCCGGACGGCGGAGCGGAGTGTGTCACGCGACCGGATTCTCCCAGCCCCGTCCACCCCGGACGTGACGCCCCTCGCGGGCGCAGGCCCGCGTCGGACCGTGCACCGCGCCGGTCCCGTCGCGGCCGGTGACCGCCCGCTGCCGTCGGGGACCGATGACACCCGCCGCGTCCGGCCGGCGGCCCAGAGCCAGGCCATGATCGGCGAAAATGGTGCATGGGCGTCATCCGTGACGCTCCTCCACCACAGACAGCGATCACGGCTGCTGGGACCCGAGCCCCCCTAAGCGGCCTCGGCCAGCAGCCCGCGCCCCACGAGGCTGGCCCGCCGGTCGATCGACGCACGCTCCGCCTCGGCCGCCGCCGGACGCCCGCGCAACGTCCAGAGGTGCTCCGCGCGCCACCACGACTCCGAGTGGGGCAGCAGGAACGCGAGCCCGCACTCGTCGTCGGACGCGTCCGCGTGCCCCGCGCAGCCCGGATACGCGGCGTCGTGGAGCCGGTCGCCGATCAGGGCGGTGAGTGCTTCCACGTCACGACGCTCGGCCGCACCGGGAGACCGGCCCAGCAGCGTGAAGGTGCTCACCAGCGCAAGGGTCAGGTCGTGGTCCAGCAGCGCGTTCACCCCGGCCAGCGCCACCGGCGCCGGACTCCGCACCGGGGCGTCGCAACGGTCCAGGACCACCTCCCACGCCCGGGTCACCGGCGTGCCGCGGGCGTGGCCGCGCACCGCCCGCAGGTAGCGCCGCGCCAGCTCGACCGTCAGGGTCGCCACGAACTCCGCGTCCGCGAAGCGCCGTGAGACGGGTCGGTCGGCGGCGACCGCCTCGGCCACCTCGATCAGCAACCGGGTGACGGGCCCCACGCCGGCCCCGCGCCGCCCGTCGTCGGGCTGCAGATGCGTGAGCGCGTCGACGACAGCTCCCCACGTGGCCGGCCCCGAGTCGCCCGACGCGGGGCCGCCCAGCGCATCGATCCCGTCGGTCCCCTGGGTCACCTCGGTCACCTCGTCCACTCCACCTCACGCCGCTCCGCGCTCACGCCACTCCTCACTCGCCGCCGAACCGATCACGACCTGCTGCCGACCACGACGAGAGCACGCGCGGGGCGACTCAGATACCCCGGCCACCGGAAGTAGTGCGTCCATCACAGCGGGCGTAGGGCGTTGTCCTGACGACCGGCGCACGGAGTTGCCCGAGGCTGGCCCGATTCTTCCAGCCCCAGAGGAGCCCCCATGTGCTTGCCGACCGTCACGGTGCGGATCCCGGCGCAGGCCACCCGCCTCCCGTACCCGGATCTCGCGAACGAGGATCTCCTGCACTTGGCCGGGCGCGGCGACCAACAGGCGTGGGCGGAGATCGTGCGCCGCTACCGCCGCCTCGTGGCCTCGGTGGTGCGGTCCTACCGCCTGCAGGAGGCGGACGCCTGCGACGCCGAGCAGCGCACCTGGCTGCGACTCGTGGAGCACCGGGCGTCGGTTCGGGATCCGCTTCGCCTCGGCGGATGGCTGGCGACCACCGCCTCCCGCGAGTGCCTGCGGCTCCTGCGCGACAACCGGTACGTCGTCTCCGACGAGATGGAGTCACTTCCTGATCCACGACGCGGGGTCGAGCAGACGGTGATCGACGCCGACACCACCGCCCGGATCTGGGGGATCGTGGCCGTCCTGCCCCCGCGCAGCCGCACGATCATGCAGGCTCTCTTCGCCGACGGCGCCCAGCCCTACGCCGACGTGGCCCGCACGACCGGCATCCCGGTCGGGAGCCTCGGGCCCACCCGCGCGCGGGTGCTGAGCCAGGTACGGCGCGCGCTCGACGGGGGCGGGCTCAGCGTGGGGGACCGCTGCGTTGCTCCGGGTGCCGTGGTCGGGTCCTGAACAGCACGGCACTGGCCTGTACCCGGCTGTGGACGCCGATCTTGGTGTAGATGCGGCTGACGTGGACCCCCACGGTCTTCTCACTGATGAACAGCCGGCGCGCGATCTCCCGGTTGGTCCGCCCGTCGGCCAGCTCGGTCAGCACCTCCAGCTCGCGCGCCGTGAGCGAGGTCAGCTCGCCGCCTCCGGACGCACCGGGCCGGACGGGGCCCGGCACGGGATGCTCCACCGGCACCGCACCGTCGAGGCGCACCCTGGCCCGCTCGGCGAGATCCCCGATCTCCGCCAGCAGCGGCACGGCACCCATCGCGGCGGCCATGCGGGCGGCCTCCCGCAGCGCTTCGGCCCCGGCCGCCGAGTTCGCCCGGTTCCTGAGCAGGGCCTCGGCCCGTCGCAGGTGCGCGTACGCCGCCGGGTAGGGCTGGCGGCCCGAACGCCAGACCTCGACCACATGCGCCCACGCGTCCGGGTCGGAAAGCTCCTGCGCGCGGGAGTCCTCGGCGTCACACATCCGCACGAAACCCTGCACGACGGCGCGGATCGCCGGGACCGACGACGACGCGCGACGCGCGAGCTCGACGGTGTGGCGGCGCAGCCGTGCGTCGATCCCGTCGTCGGCGCGCCGCAGGCCCCACCGCGTGAGCTCCGCACGGGCCCGGGCGCCGTGCCACACCAGCGGCGCGACGACCCACACGTCGTCCGAGCCCTTCTCGACCACGTCCAGTCCGGTGCCGACGTGGTCCAGCGCACGGTCCGGGCGTCCGCGCCACATCGCGAGACCGGCGCGCAGCGTGAGGAGCGGGATGCGGTACCTCGGGCCCACCGAGCCCGCCGAGAGTGCGTCGACCGCCTCCAGGTCGTCCTCCGCGGCGTCGAAACGGCCCCGTCCGATACGGAGCCGGGCGCGGGCCAGCCGCAGTTCGAGTGCCTCCGCACCGCTCGGCGCGAGGTCCCAGGCCTCGGCGATGGCGGCCTCTGCCTCGTCCCAGTGACCGAGCCGGAACAGGCCGTTGGACACGGCCGAGAGCAGGCCGACGCCGGCGCTGCGGGCCAACCCGAGCGCGCGGACACGGTCGGCTCCCTCCCGGGCGATGGCGACACCGCGTTCCATCTCGTTGAGCGGGCCCGACAGCAGCTCGGCGAGGCTGCGGTAGGCACGTCCGATCTCGCGCGGCTCGGCCGCCCGCTCGGCCACGGCGAGCGACTCCCGCAGCGCGGCCTCCCCCGCCACGGGATCCTCCAGGTAGGCCAGGCTGAACCCGAGCGTGGTGAGCGCCCGCGCCTCCTCGACGGCCAGCCCGGTCCGCCGGGCGGGGCCCAGCGCGCGCTCGGCCGCCACC
>JAJAZD010000068.1 GCA_026785945.1 Pseudonocardia sp.
CACTCACGCCGGGCGCGCCGCCGCAGGCCGCGTGCGTACCCACTCCCGCGGCGGCCGCAGCCCGGCGGTGAGCCCGGGCGCCGCGGCGAGGCCCCGCTCGGCGCGCGCGCGCGACACGTCGAGGCAACTGCGCAGCACCTCGCCCGCCCGGGCCGGCCGGAACTCCGGCGCGAAGGCCACCGGGTCCACCCCCGCCGCATCCGCCACCGCGGTGATGAGGGTGAGCACGTCGACCTCCGTGCCGGTTCCCACGTTGAACAGGTCGTGCCGGAGGTCGACGGCCCCGGCCGCGGCCAGGTTCGCGGCGACGATGTCGCCGACGAACACGTAGTCGCGGGTCTGGGTGCCGTCACCGAACACGGTGGGCCTGCTGCCCGAGAGCACCCGGTCGCAGAAGATCGCGATGACACCGGCGTCACCCCGCGGGTCCTGGCGCGGGCCGTAGACGTTGCCGTAGCGCAGGGTCACGACGTCGAGACCGTGGCTGCGCCGGAACCACGCGCCGTACTGCTCGACCGTGTGCTTGCCCAGCCCGTAGGCCGACAGCGGATCGGTCGGCGCCGTCTCGGGCGTGGGGACGAGGTCGGTCTCCCCGTAGATCGCACCTCCGGTCGAGGTGTTCACCACCCGCCGGGCCCCCGCCGCCAGCGCCGCGGCGAAGACGTTCACCGAACCCAGCACGTTGACCGCCGCGTCCGTGGCCGGGTCGAGCATCGAGGTCCGCACGTCGATCTGCGCCGCCAGGTGGAACACGACCTCAGGGCGGAACCGGGTCAGGGCGCGGTGCACGCCCGCGCCATCGCGCACGTCCAGCTCGACGAGTTCGACCCTGCTCCCGGAAGCGCCGGTGCCCGCGGCTCCGACGATGTTCGACGCCGATCCGTGGCTGAGGTCGTCGATCACCATGACGTCGGAGCCCTCGGCGACCAGGGCGTCGACGAGGTGGGATCCGATGAAGCCGGCTCCGCCGGATACAGCCACACGCATGTCGGGAGGCTAGCGCTCCGGTGGCCGACCCATTTGCCACCGCCCCTCCCGCACGGACACACTTCGGTGTGTGACTGCACCCGAGAACCGGCCGGGAACCGAGGCCGCCGACTACGCGATCCGACTTCAGACGCTCGAACAGGCCCGGTGGAAGCGCCTGCTGGACGTGCAGGCCCCGTACCGGTGGAACATCCGCCGCCTGAACCTGGGGCGGACCCTCGACGTCGGGTGCGGCCTCGGTCGCAACCTCACGCACCTCGGCGGGTCGGGTGTGGGCGTCGACCACAACCCCGCGTCGGTCGCCGTCGCACGCTCACGGGGTCTCGAGGCGTACACGGTGGAGGAGTTCCTCGGCGAGAGCGAGGCGCGGTCGGGCACCTTCGACAGCCTTCTCGCCGCCCACGTCGTCGAGCACATGACCGAGGCCGACGCGATCGAGCTGCTCGGGACCTACCTGCCCTTCGTCCGCCCCGGGGGCAAGGTCGTACTGATCACCCCGCAGGAGCGCGGCTACGCCACCGATGCCACCCATGTCCGTTTCTGCGACTTCCCCGAGGTCGCGGCGCTCTGCGAGAAGGTGGGCCTGGCCGTCGTACGCCAGTACTCCTTCCCGTTCCCCCGCATCGTCGGCCGGGTGTTCCCCTACAACGAGTTCGTGACCCTCGCCCGGTGCTGAACCGGGGACGCGCCACTCGGGGGCCCGGGGGGTGAGGATCACGGCTCGTGGTGGCACCGCGGCACAGGTGGCCATCGGCCTGGGCGTGCTGGGCGCAGCCGGGTACGCGTTCGTCGCGATCGTCGGACACGTGTTCGGCGAGCCGGCCGACGCCGGGCTGCTGAGCGCGCTGATCTCCCTCTACCTCCTCGTGAACATCATCGGCCCGGGTGTGTTCGCCGCGCTCGAGCAGGAGACGAGTCGCGCGGTGAGTGCTGCCATCGCGCGGGGCGAGCCGGTGCGCCCGATCGCCCGACGGGCGGGAGTGCTGGCGATCTGGTCGTTCGGCGCCCTGGTGCTGCTCGTGCTCGCCGCCTGGCCGCTGCTGTTGAGCCGGGTGCTCGACGGGCAGGTCGGTCTGCTCGCCGCGTTGCTCGTCGCCATCGCCGGATCCGGCGCGGTCTACTGGGTCCGAGGCGTGGTCGGCGGCCAGCAGCGGTTCTCCGCCTACGCACGCACGTTGTACGTCGAGGGAGCGGTCCGGCTGGCCCCCTGCCTGGTGCTGCTGTTCGCCGCGGTCGGGTCGCCCACAGCGTTCGGACTGGCCTTCGCGGGAGGCTCGGCGATCGCCGCGCTCAGCGTCCTGCCCGCCCTGCGCCTGCCACGGACCGAGCAGACCGCCCAGGTGAAGGACATGGGGCGTTCGCTGTCCTACCTGGTCGTGGCGATCGCGCTCAGCCAGCTCCTGGCCAACCTCGCTCCCGTCGTGGTCACCTACCGGTCCCCTGAGGACCTCGTCGCGGCCGGCGTGTTCGCCACGACCTTCGTGCTCGCCCGCATCCCGCTGTTCCTGTTCGCGCCGGTACAGGCGGTTCTCCTGCCCCGCCTCACCCGCGCCGCCACGCTGGGCGACCACGATGCGCTCGCGCGCACGTTGCGCCAGGCCGTGATCCTGGTCGCCGCCGTCGGCGTGGTCGGGGTCGGCGGCTGCGTGTGGTTGGGGCCATGGGCCGCCGAGACCCTGTTCAACACCGCCGAGCGACCCTCGGTCGCGACTCTCGGGCTGCTCGGTGCCGCGACGCTGGTGATGATGCTGGCTCTGGTCGTCCAACCCACCCTGGTGGCGTTGGGTCGGCAGCGGTGGGTGACCGTCGCCTGGATCGCCGGTTCGGTGGTGTTCCTCGTCCTGCTGGTGCTGGTGCCGGACCCGTTCTCGGCGGCGCTGCTGGCTCAGCTCGCGGGGCCGACGGTGGTGCTGGTCCTGCTCGCCGCCGGTGCCGGGAGGGCGTTGCGAGGCCGCCGCACGGCCCCGGCGTCGGCCGCAGCGGGGCATCGGTAGGTTTCGGTGACGTTCCCTGGAGGTGACCACGTCCGGGACGGACATGACGGCGTCGAAGGTGAGGGCTCGTGATCGACGGTCGAAACAGCGACGTGTGGGTCGTGATCCCGGTGTACAACGAGGCGCAGGTGCTCGAGTCGGTGCTCCGGCAGACCCTGGCCGTGTTCCCGAACATCGTCTGCGTCGACGACGGCAGCAACGACGGCTCGGTGGAGGCGGTGCTGCGTACCGACGCCCATCTGGTGCGCCACCCGGTCAACCTGGGGCAGGGGGCAGCGCTGCAGACCGGCCTGGCCTACGCACGTGCTCAACCCGGCGCGCAGTACTTCGTCACCTTCGACGCCGACGGCCAGCACCGTCTCGAGGACGCCTCGGCCATGCTGGAGGTGGCCCGCTCCGGGGACGCCGACCTGGTGCTCGGTACCCGGTTCGCCGACAACGCCGACTCGGTGCCGCTGTTCAAGCGCGTGGTCCTGCGGACGGTGGTGTTCCTCAGCCCGGCCGGGCGCAAGCTCAAGCTCACCGATGCCCACAACGGCCTGCGGGTGCTGACCCGCCCGGTCGCCGACGACCTGCGGATCACCATGAACGGCATGGCGCACGCATCGGAGATCGTGTCGTACCTGGGTCGCTCGACGTGGCGGGTACGGGAAGTCCCGGTGTCGATCCGCTACACCGAGTACTCGCGCAGCAAGGGCCAGTCGCTGTTGAACGGCGTCAACATCCTGTTCGACCTGTCCGTCCGTCACCGGGGAGGCTGACCGCAGTGCTCATCCAGTTGCTTCTCGTCATCGCCGTACTGATCCTGCTCGTCGTCTTCGTGCGGAGCAGCAATCAGGTGTTCGTCCAGGCGGGCAAGCGGATCGCGCTCGTCGTCTTCGCGGCCTTGAACATCTACGCGGTGATGCGGCCCGACGACCTGAGCATCGTCGCCAACTGGCTCGGCGTCGGCCGCGGCACCGACCTGGTGCTGTACGCGCTCGTCGTGGCGTTCATGGCCGGGATGGTCAGCATGTACCAGCGGTTCCGCGTGGTCGACCGCCGCTACACCGAGCTCGCCCGCACCGTGGCGCTGCGGGAGGCCGAGCTCGTCAACCCCGGGCGCGGGCTGCGGCCCGGAGGCGTCCCCGCGAGTGTCCCCGGACACGTCCCCGGAGATGTCACGGGAGATGTCCCCGGCGACGCCGAACGGGTGCCGGCGGTGGGCGTCACGCCGAAGGACGCGCTTCTGTGACCTCCGTCGACATCATGCTGCCGCACTACGGGCGGCTCGATCTCGTGCAGGACACCGTCCGCAGCGTTCTCGCCCAGGACGACCCGCACTGGCGTCTCACGATCATCGACGACTCGGGTGAGGTCCCCGACGACGGTCTCGCGGCGTGGTGCGCCGATCTCGGCGAGCCCCGGGTGCGCTACCTGCGCAACGAGCTGAACCTGGGGATCAACCGCAACTTCCAGAAGTGCGTGTCGCTGGTCGAACACGAACTGGCCGTGATCATCGGTTCGGACGACCTGATGCTGCCCGGTTACGTCGGCACCGTCCGGCGGGCCCACGAGGCCCACCCGGAGGTGTCGATCATTCAGCCCGGGGTGGAGATCGTCGACGAGCACGGGCGCCCCGCACGCACGCTCGTCGATCTGAGCAAGCGCTGGCTCTACGCCCCCCGCGTGTCCGGTCCGGCGGTGTACTCGGGTGAGGACCTCGCCACCAGTCTGCTGCGCGGCAACTGGCTCTACTTCCCGTCGATCTGCTGGGGCTCCGACCCGCTGCGGCGCACCGGGTTCCGCGAGGGGCTGTCGGTGGTGCAGGACCTCGCGCTGGTCATCGACCTGGTGGTCGCCGGCGAGTCGTTGCTCGTGGTGCCGACCACGTGCTTCCGGTACCGGCGCCACGGCGGCTCCGTGTCGTCGGCACACGCCGTCGACGGCCGCCGGTTCGCCGAGGAGCGGACGTACTTCCTGGACACCTCCGACCGGCTCGCCGCGCTCGGCTGGCTGCGCGCCGCGCGCGCGGCGCGCCGTCACCTCGCGTCGCGGATCAACGCGCTGACCCGGCTCCCGCTCGCCGCCCGCCGTGGCGGACCGGCCGGCGTACGGATCCTGGCCCGTCACACGTTCGGTGGTACCGGCCCGGCGGGACGCTGATCCTGCACCAGGATCGTCGGCGTGCCCCACGTCGTCGACGGTCCGCCCGCCGTGTCCGTGGCACGACACCCGGCGCCGCGGCGCCCCGGCTCGCCGGCGTGGGTCGTCGCCGTGGGGATGCCGACGGTGCTCGTCGGGCTGCACGGCCTGCTCTACGGCCGCTGGATCGTCGACGACGCCGCGATCACCTTCGCCTACGCCCGTTCGGTCGCGACGGGTGCCGGCCCGGTGTTGCAGCCCGGTGCCGAGGCGGTCGAGGGGTACTCGAACCCGGCGTGGCTTGCGTTGCTGGTCGGGGGCCGATGGCTGGGACTGTTCGACCGTGGCGCGTGGCTCGGCGTGCCCGACTACGTGGCCTTTCCCAAGCTGCTCGCGCTGGTACTGGTCGCCGGGACGTTCGCGTGCTTCTTCGCCGTCGCGTCGGTGCTCAGCCGCCGTCCCGTGCTGGTCACCGTGCTCGCCGGAGCGGCCACCGCGGCGGTGCCGTCCTTCGTGATCTGGACGATGTCGGGCCTGGAGAACTCGCTGCTCGCGGTCGCGGCCACCGGACTCGCCGCGGTACTGGTCCGGGCC
The DNA here is from genome assembly GCA_026785945.1 of Pseudonocardia sp. Classification (GTDB taxonomy): domain Bacteria; phylum Actinomycetota; class Actinomycetes; order Mycobacteriales; family Pseudonocardiaceae; genus Pseudonocardia. Next base: position 5,700 of record JAJAZD010000068.1, read on the forward strand.
GCGGTGGCCGACCGGCTGCTGGCCACGTCGACGGCGCTGTGGTGCGGCCTGCTCGCCGCACTGGCCGCACTGACCCGACCGGACGGACTGATCTACGTCGGTGCGTTCGGACTGGCCGCGCTGCTGCTGGCGCGCCGCGCCGACCTCCCGCGGGCGGTGAGGGCGACCGCCGTGAGCCTGGCCGCCTGTGCCGTACCCGTAGGGGTCCACCTCGGCTGGCGGATCCTGACCTTCGGCGAGTACCTGCCCAACACGGCGGTGGCCAAGGCGCAGGGACTGCCCGGACCGGCGGAGCTGGCCAGACCCGCGGAGCTTGTCGGGTACGTCGTGTGGCCGGCCGCCGTGCTCACCGTCGTGTGCGTGGGTGCGGCGCTGGTGTCACCGTGGGCGGCCCGCCGCGGGCTGGTGGCCCTGCTCGTGCCGCTCGCGCTCGCCGTCGCCGCGTTCGGGATCCTCCAGCCGGACTGGATGGGCCAGTTGAGGTTCGCGACGCCCGTGTGGCCACTGGGGGCACTGGTCGGGGTGGTCGCCGCCGAGCGCGCCGCACCACAGCTCACCCACCGGGGCCGGGCGGTCGGTAGCGCACTGGCCGCCGCGGCGGCGGTGCTGTCCGGTGTGGTGTTCGCCGACGCCGCCAGGGACTTCCGGGAAGAGCCGACGGCGCCCCTGTGCCTGGTGGCCCAGAACACGGGCCGCGCCGTCAACGGGTACGCCCGGCTGATCGACGCGTCCGGCGGGAGCCTGCTCGCGCCGGACATGGGGGGCGCTGCGCTGATCAGCGACCTGCGTCTCGTCGACCTGATCGGGCTGGTCGACAGCCGGATCGCGCGCTACTGGGCCGCGGGTGACATGGAAGGCCTGCGCGATCATGTCTTCGAGCTGACGCGGCCGACGTTCGTGACGAGCAACACGGCGTGGTCCGCCGAGACGGGTCTCACCGCCGACCCGCGACTTGCCGCCGACTACGTCGAGATCACCACCAGCACGGCAGGAGTGACCGACTGGGTCCGCCGCGACGCGCTCCCGCCCGGCGGCCTCGACCGGCTGCGCGTGTTCGCGGCCGGCACGATGGGCCCGGCCGACGTCGAGTCCCGCCGGTCACCCCGGGCGTCGTGCGGGGACCGGCTCGTGCCCTCCGCGGGCTGAGAAGTCGGCGTCGAGCCCGATCAACCCCCGGCCCGTCGCGGCACCTCGCCCACGTTCGCCACGCACCTGTCGCTGTGGTCCGGGCAGGTGCCGTCGACCTGGCGGACCATCTGTGCCGCATACGCGAGCAGGCCCACCGAGTCGTCGTCGCGCGGCATGTGCCGGTCGGCGACCGACGAACCCATCGAGAGGGCCAGCAGGAGCCCCGCGCACAGCACCCCGATGGTGGCGGCTCTCGTCGTGCGTTCCGCCTCTCGGGTGCCCTGACCGTTGGCCCCGCCGAGCAGGCCGTGGTCGTCCCAGCGTCGCGCCAGGTCGCCAAGGCGCCGAGCGCCCAGCCGTACAGCCACGATCGACAGCAGCAGGAGGCAGAACAGGATCTCCGGCGTCGTCCTCGGGTAGAGCTGCACCGACCCGGTGGCGTACATCGCAGAGGCGAACCCGAGGCGCATCAGCCACGCACCGGCCAGCAGGGAGCACAGCATGATGACGCTGGTCCGCCTGCCGCCGAGAGCGACGGCGGCACCCAGGCCGACCACGAGCAGGGCCGTGAACACCCCCACTCCGGCCAGCTCACCGGGGGGAGGCCAGGGACCGGTGTCGCCCGGGAGGTCGTTGCGCCACATCGCGATGTAGGCGGGGTCGACGAGCGTGTCGAAGTAGAAGAAGCGGTCCTGCACGGTCCCCGACGCCTCGAGGATGCCGATCAGGTGTGGCCACGCGACCGCCAGCAGACCCGCGGCGGTCAGCCCCAGCAGCGCGAGCCCGCGCAGTGCCGCGGTCCGCCACGGAAACACGACGAGCGTCGCGACCAGCGCTCCCGGTGCCGACCAGACGAACCAGCCCGAGTAGACGGCGAACAGCACCCCGAGCAGCACGCCCGTCCCGACGCCCACCACCGCCAGGCGAGCCCACGTGAGCTTCTGCGCCGTCCGCAACACACCCGCGAAAGTGATGAGGACCGGGACGAGGGCGACCAGCACCACGGTCGTGTAGGGCTTGTACGGCTCCAGCACGGGCACCGCCGCGACCAGAGTCACGGCCAACGCCCACAGCGGGGTCGTCACCAGCCGCCAGGACAGGTAGGCGATCGGGCCGAACGCCGAGGTGGCGGCGATCTGGAAGGTGCGTAGCGCGCCCGCCGCGTTGTCACCCGTCAGCTCGGCCAACCCGGCGACGAGGTGGATCGCCACCGGGGGATAGCCGGCCGGGACGGGCCTGCCGGCCAGCAGGTCGTCGGCCCACCTGATGAGCTGGCCCGAGTCCCCCGCGTTGGCGAACAGCGGCCAGTCGGTCCCGCTCAGCGCGACGAGAACGCCTCCCCCGATCAGGCCGGTCGCGAGCCCGGCGATCGCGGCCGGGGCGCACCGGCGAGCGACCGACCACGCCTGCGGGTGGGCGTGGCCCGCCACGAGGCACGTCACCACGACGAGCAGCCCGACGACCAGGAACCTCAGATCGAGCGCGGCCACGCCGCTCACCTGACCGATCCGGTTGAGCGGATCGACCGCGATCGACGTGCTCAGCAGCACCGACACGGCCGCGGCCCCGAAAGCGGCCACCACCTCGCCCGCGCCGGCGGCCCACCGGCCGACCGGGTACACCCGCGCGGCCGGGGCGGGCCCCTCGACTGCAGGCACACTGACCGTGGGCGACCGCGACATCAGGAGGTGCCGCCCGTCACCGCGTCACATGCCGTGATCCGGTAGAGCCGGTAGGGCCCGGCGCCGGCCGCGACGAGCTCGAAACCCGCGGCCCCCGCGATGTCGTCCATTCCGGGGTACGCGTGGGTGCGGGGGTCCCAGGGCCAGAACTGGACCTCGCCCGTCAGCGCGTACTCGACGTCGAGGCGTTCGGCGGCCGCACAGACCTCGACGTCGCGTGCCACCTCGTCGAGATGGTCGGCGAGGTAGCGCCTGTCGTCGCCCCAGTCGCCGTCCATGTGCGGGAACAGCACCTTCCGGTCGGCCAGAGCCCACAACAGGGCGCTTCCGGTCCACGGGTTCTGCGCCACCACGGCGTCCGGCGGCACCAGGGTCTTGATCCGGTCGAGGAACTCGCGGTGCTGCTGCGTCAGCACGGTGCCGTCGCCGGAAGCCGTGTACGCGGCCCGGATGGAGTCGGCATGTTCCCGGAGGTACAGCCCGCTGGAGAGAGCCACCAGCACGGCGGTGGCGGCGACCGTCGACACGCCCGCGTACCGCCCCGGCCCGGCCACCGCGCTCCGTACCGGGCCCGCCGGCCCCAGGTCCGGACGCGGGCTTCGTCGGTGCTGCGCGGCCCAGGTCCCGGCGGCGACGAGCCCCAGCACGGCCAGCGGTACCCCCGTGATCGGCACCATCGCCGCGAGCCGGAAGGAGTCGTCGTACCACGGGCTCGTGAGCGTGGCGGCCGTCGCGGTCTCCAGCGAGGCGGCAAGCATGTAGAGGCCGCCCGAGATGAGGTGGGCGGGGATGAGCCAGCGGGTGGTCGTCGTCCGGGCCGCCGCGACCGCCCCGGCGATGACGACCACCGACAGCGACCACGCCGCGTCCCGGCTGTTCGTGGCGTTGAGCAGCACCTCGCCCACGGCCTGCGCCGGTGACTCGAATGCGGGCCAGTCGAAGGCGCGGACGTCGTCGAGCAGCGGCGAGGCGAGGACGAACGCGAGGCCTGCCCCGGTGACCCCGAGCACGGCGACCACCAGGGCCGCGGCGGTGGTCCACCGTCCGGAAGCGCTCAGTGCCCGGAGCCGGGCCACGAACCACCAGAGCAGCGGTGGGATCGACAGCACGGCGACACTGAACATGGCGCTCGGGTGGGCGAGGCCCAGCGCTGCGAGCGACCAGAGGGCGACCACGAATGCCTGACCGCGGCTCAGCACGCTGTCGCGGGCCAGGCCGCACAGGGTGACCACCGCCGCCAACCCGACCGGCGCCAGCGCCAGGCCGAGGAGATTGGGCCACAGCACGCCGAAGCCCAGCAGGCTCCACGGAAAGGCGATGAAGCCGACGGCGACGATCGGGGTGATCAGCATCGCCGCGGTGTTCCGTCCCGCCACCTGGCGAACCAGCAGCAGGCTGGACAGCGGCCAGACCACCCCCGCCGCGACGATCGCCGCGACGTTGGAGGCCACCGGGACCGGGACGGACGACAGCCACGGAGCACCCGACCCCACGACGAGGGAGACGAGGCCGTGCCAGGCCGCGGGATAGAACGCCGACGCCGCGCCGGGGCTGGTCAGCGCGCCCGCCGCGAGCGACGACGCGTTGCCGGTGTCGAGGATCTCGGCGACCGCGTTGTAGTGGAACACCGCGTCGTAGGTCTGGGAGAGCCGGTCGGCCGCCCCCATGCCCAGAGCAGCGGTGACCGTCGCGAGTGCGGCGGCGATCGACGTGCCCACCAGCGCGGCCAGCAACCCGGCCCGGCCGTCGCGGACCGGTTCGGCGCGCACCGGTTCCCTGCCCTCGGGCTCGACCACCTTCCTGCCCCGGATGCGGCGCACCGCGAACCGGAGGCCCACGGCCGCCGCGGCGAGGACGAGCGATCCGCCCGCGCCCGAGGCCGGGGACCAGGCGAGTCCGATCTGGCCGGCGACGACGGCCACCACGGCCAGTGAGCCCAGGGACACGGCGGGTGCCGCTCCGAAGGCCGCGACGCCCCGGACGCCGAGCGGGTACAGCACGGCCAGCCCCGGCAGGAGGACCCAGGCGATGGCCACCACGGCGACGGGCAGCGCAGAGAGCCAGGTCATGCGGGGCCACCCCTCCCTGGGGTACTGCATCCGGCGGACCGAACCCGCTTGTCACGATCGCGAGGCAGCCGGCTGCGGCCGACGATACTGAGCCCCGTACGCGTGACGAAGGCTGGTAGGCCCGACCCGCTCCACCCGGGGTGGCGCGGGGGTGGAGTCGGCACGACGTTACTCTCAACGGTCGTGACATACGCGGGATACGACCTCGTCATCGTCGGCTCGGGCTTCTTCGGGCTGACCATCGCCGAGCGGGCCGCCACCGAGCTGGACAAGCGCGTGCTGGTGCTCGAGCGCCGCTCGCACATCGGTGGCAACGCCTACTCCGAGGCCGAGCCGGAGACGGGCATCGAGATCCATCGTTACGGAGCCCACCTGTTCCACACCTCGAACGAGCGGGTGTGGGAGTACTGCAACCGCTTCACCGCGTTCACCGGCTACCAGCACCGGGTCTTCGCCCGCGTCGGCGAGCAGGTCTACACGTTCCCGATGAACCTCGCGCTGATCAACCAGTTCTTCGGCCGGTCCCACACGCCCGACGAGGCCCGCGCGCTGATCGCCAAGCAGGCCGGCGAGATAGACTCCAAGGACGCGAAGAACCTCGAGGAGAAGGGCATCTCGCTGGTCGGGCGCCCGCTCTACGAGGCGTTCGTCAAGGGCTACACCGCCAAGCAGTGGCAGACCGACCCGACGAAGCTCGATGCGTCGATCATCAGCCGGCTGCCGGTGCGGTACACGTTCGACAACCGGTACTTCAACGACACCTTCGAGGGCCTGCCCGTCGACGGCTACACCGCCTGGCTGACGAAGATGGCCGACCACCCGAACATCGAGGTCCGCACCGGAGTCGACTACTTCGACGTGCGTGAGGAGATCCCGGCCGGCACGCCGACGGTCTACACCGGCCCGCTGGACCGCTACTTCGACAACGCCGAGGGCGAGCTCGGGTGGCGGACGCTCGACTTCGAACAGGAGGTCCTGCGCCACACCGGTGACTTCCAGGGCACCCCGGTCATGAACTACAACGACCAGGACGTCCCGTTCACGCGGATCCACGAGTTCCGCCACTTCCACCCGGAGCGCGACTACCCGAGCGACAAGACGGTGATCGTCCGGGAGTACTCGCGGTTCGCCGAGCCCGGTGACGAGCCGTACTACCCGATCAACACCGCCGAGGACCGCGTGAAGCTCACCCGCTACCGCGACCTCGCCCGCAAGGAGGCGGCCAACGCGAACGTGCTGTTCGGCGGCCGCCTGGGCACCTACAAGTACCTCGACATGCACATGGCGATCGGGTCGGCGCTGACGACGTTCGACAACCGCATCGCGCCCTACTTCACCGACGGCCGCGCTCTCGCCGGCTCCGAGTCGACGAGGACCGAGGCGACATCGTGACCCGGACCGCCGAGAAGTCCGCCGTCCCCACCGAGGAGCGCACGGTGACCAGCCTTCTCCAGCGGGTGATCCTGCCCCGCACGGGTGACCCGATGGGCGTCCGCTCCCTGTACGTCGACGAACGCTCCGGACTCCAGCTGGCGACCGTGGGGGGCAGCGGCGGCGGGCCGTCGCGGCCGATCGACCTCGTGGGGTCGGCGGTCGGCGCACGGCGACTCCGCACCCTGTCCCGGACGGCCGCGATGGTGCCCGAGGGGAGCGAGGTGTCGTTCGGGGCTTACTTCAACGCTTTCGCGGCGGGCTACTGGCGGCGGTGGAGCAGGCTCACCGAGGTGCACCTGCGCCTGACGCTGGACGGTGCCGGCCGCGTCGACGTCTACCGCACGAAGTCCGACGGCTCCCGCATCTTCGAGCGCGGCGTGGTCGTCAGCGGGCGCCAGGAGCTCGACGTGGCGCTGGACCTGCGCCCCTTCCAGGACGGCGGCTGGTACTGGTTCGACCTCACGACCGACTCCGGCGAGCTGACGCTGCTCGCGGGCGGCTGGTACGCCGCGGAGGAAGCCACCGGGCGCGCCGCCGTGACGATCGGGATGCCGACGTTCAACCGGCCCGCCGACTGCGTCGCCACCCTGACCGCGATCGGGGAGGACCCGCTGGTCCTCGACACCGTCACGGCGGTGATCATTCCGGACCAGGGCACCCGCAAGGTCCGCGACGAGCCCGGGTTCGAGGCCGCGGCCGCGCGCCTCGGCGGCAAGCTGCGGATCATCGACCAGCCCAACCTCGGCGGCTCCGGCGGCTACGCCCGCATCATGTACGAGGCGCTGCGCACCACCGACTGCGAGCAGATCCTCTTCATGGACGACGACATCCTGCTCGAGCCGGACTCGGTGCTCCGCGCGGTCGCCTTCTCCCGGTTCTCCCGCGAGCCGATGCTCGTCGGCGGGCAGATGCTCTCGCTGCAGGCCCGGTCGCAGCTCTCGACGATGGGCGAGGTCGTCGACCGCAACGCCTTCCTGTGGCGCAACGCACCGGGGACCGAGCCGCACCACGACCTCGCCGACCGGACGCTGCGCCAGACCCCGTGGCTGCACCGTTGCACCGATGTCGACTACAACGCGTGGTGGATGTGCCTGATCCCGCGAGCCGTCGCCGAGGACGTCGGGCTGCCGCTACCGCTGTTCATCAAGTGGGACGACGCCGAGTACGGCCTGCGCGCACGGTCGCGCGGCTATCGCACGGCGACGGTGCCGGGCATCGCGATCTGGCACATGTCGTTCCTGGAGAAGGACGACACGAGCGACTGGCAGGCCTACTTCCACTACCGCAACCGCTACGTCGCCGCGGCGCTGCACGGGCCCGACAACCCGCGGGCGCTGCTGCGCGACACGGTCAAGCGGACGGTGCGGCACCTGCTGCTGATGGAGTACTCCGCGGTGGCGCTGCAGGAGATGGCGCTGCGTGACTTCCTCGCCGGCCCGGAGGCGCTGTTCGACTCGCTGCCCACCGTGCTGGGCAAGGTCCGGGCGAAGCGGGCCCAGTACGACGACGGCCGGCCGCTCGACCCGGCCACGCAGGTACCGCTCTCGGACCTCGACGCGCTCGCTGCCCAGGTGTTCCCCGAGCCGCCGACCCGGAAGCTCGCCATCGTCAAGAGCCTGGCCCGCAGCGTGGTACGCAACCTGCGCGCCCCCGATCCCGCGCACCACGCCACGCCGCAGCGCAACGTCCCGTCGCGTCAGGCGCTGTGGTTCGTGCTCTCGCAACTGGACTCGGCCACCGTCACCACACCCGACGGGCGAGGGGTCACGTTTCGCCGTCGCGACCCGGCGCTGTTCCGCTCGATGCTCCTGACGTCGGTGCGCCAGCTGCGCGACGTGGCGAAGGAGTGGCCGGAGCTCCGGCGCCGCTACCGGGCCGCGTTGCCGGAGCTCAGCAGCCACGAGGCCTGGCGGCGGGAGATCTTCGAGCGCTGACCACGGCCGACGGTGGGGCCGACCGGCCTCACCGTCGGACCGTGGACGTCGAACTCAGAAGCGCGCCACCGTCCGGGTGGTGCCGATGAGCAGGCCCTCGGTGAACAGGTCCACGCCGAAGGTGGCGTTGAGAGCTCCCGCGGCCTCGCTGGTGAGCGACACCTCGACGTTGCGGATGGTCAGCCGGCTCTTCGTAGCCCCGATCCGGGCGTCGCCGGTGTCCAGCGTGAGCAGCGGGACGCGGGTGTGGGTGCCGCTCACCCGGGCCGTGAGCACACCCGCGGTGGTGTCGATGACGAAGTCCTCGACCCCGAGACTCACGCCACCCGCGGCGAACCGGAGGCCGCCGTCGTGCTCGATCGTCCCGGCGGCAGTGGCCGGTACGACGTCCCCGCCCGTGATCGGGAACGTGAAGCGGCGACCCTGGCCCGACGCCCCGCTGATCGCGGTGACGGACACGCCGTTGTCGGCCAGCACGCCGGCCGTGCCCCGGTCGATGCGCAGGCTCGTGCGGCCACCGTCGAGGTGCACCGCCTCGGCGGCCGGGTGTGAGGAGTGTGTGGCGAGCGCGGGCGTGGCCAGCGCGGGCGTGGCGAGCGCGGAACTCGCCGCGGCCATCGCGAGCAGGAGGAGCGGGATGCGGACGACCTTGCGGATCTGCACAGCGTGGTCCCTTCGACGGCGGCCACCCTGTCGTGGCCTGCATACCTCCTACCTCCGTGGGGAGCGGTTCGGATGCAGGCCCGGCCGTCGGATCCCGGTCGGGAGCCCGGCGCCGTGACGGCGGGCTACTCGTCGATGTCGTAGAGCCGGGCCCAGTTCGCGCGGCTGGTGAGCCGGCCCATCTCGTCGCGGTAGAGCTGGGCCGTCGCCGGTCCCTCGGACACGAACCGGCGGAACAGCCGGCCGCCGCGCCGGGCCAGCTCCAGGGCGCGGGACCTGTCGCGGGTGCGCACCCGGAAACCCTGCTCGGACATGTCGGTGACCACCGCGCGCTCGAAGGTGGACACGTGCCACCAGTGCGCATCCCCGGCCGTGACGAACCCGGTGCGGTGCGCGGAGCGGTCGGTCAGGTGGAACGCCGCACGCTTGAGCCAGGTGAGGTGCTCACTGCCGGGCGGGTTGGCGGCCCGGACGACCTGGAGGTCGCGGAAGTCGTCGCGCGCGTCGGTCATCGGGTGCATCACCGTCTCCGGGTACGCGGACCGGATCTTGCGGATCTTCCCCGCGGCCGCCGCCGAGCCGTCGTGCAGCACCGACGGACCCTCCAGGAAGTCCTCGACGGCCTCGAGCAGCGTCGCGGCCAGCCCGTACTGCATGCCCACCAGGTACTGGGAGAACAACCCGGCCAGCCGCCGCGTGATGCGCCGGACGGAGAAACCGGAGTGCAGGGCCGCGGTGATCAGGCCGTTGCGCATGTTGAAGTAGCGGTGCCACTCGTCCCAGTCCTTCCACCCGAAGTCGGCGTGCCACACGCCGGCACCGGGCAGCGCGACCGTCGGGAAGCCGTGCGCGCGCGCCCGGTACCCGAACTCGATGTCGTCCCACTGGAAGAACAGCGGCAGCGGGTAGCCGACGGCCCGCACGATCGCGGCCGGGATCAGGCACGACCACCAGCCGTTGTACTCGGTGTCGACCCGCTGGTCCTGCACTGTCGGCAGGTCGCGGGCGTCCTTGCCCAGCAGGTAGGCCTCCCGCATCGCGCCCGGCACCGGCATCCCGACCTGGAGCAGCTCGGGTTCGGCCCGCTCGGCCGAGATGTGCAGGTGTGCGGGGTGCAGCAGGTTGAGCATCTGCCCGCCCACGATCGTCGGGTGCGACGTGCTCGCGGCGAACGCGGTGAGCCGGATGAGGATCTCCGGTTCCAGCAGCACGTCGTCGTCCATGAGCAGGACGTCGTGGTGCTGGTCGGGTTCGCCTGCCGTGGCGTCGAACAGGCCGCGGGTGAACCCGCCCGCGCCACCGAGGTTGGGCTGGCGGACGTAGCGCAGCCGCGTCCCGAGCGCCGCGGACACCTCCGCGAACCGTGGCCGGGACTCCAACGGGTCGCTGCCCTGGTCGACCACCTGGACGGTGCCGACGGCGTCGAGCGCCTCCGGGTCGTGGGCCAGGGCCTGCAGGGTGTTGAGGCAGTCGTCGACCCGGTTGTAGGTGCAGATGACCACGTCGGTGCGGGGGACCGGGCGCGAGATGGCCACGCTCCACCGGACGTCGGAGACGGTGAGCTCGCCGGTCTCGGTGGTGATCTCCAACCACATGCCGCCGCCGTCGACGAAGCGGTCGACGCGACCCACGAGGCGGATCTCCTCGCCGGTGGCGTCCTCGACGTCGTGCGCGGCGATGATCCGCGAGACCTTGTTCGAGTCCGACGCCATCAGCCGCACGCGTCCGGTGCCGGACAGGACGGCGTCGGCGTCGATCTCCGCGACCGGTGTCCAGCGCTGCCAGTAGGTGGCGTGGAAACGGCCGAAGTAGGTGTTGGTGCTGACCCGGCTGCCCGGAGCCAGCCGGACGCGGGTGCGTTCACGGCGGGCGGCGCCGGACTCGACGACGGAGTACAGGTCCTCGGGAACCAGCGCCGACGGGCCGAAGAACAGGCCGCGCTGGGCGAGCAGTCGCGTGGACGTGGTGCCGTCACCGTCCGTTCGCACCGTGGCCGGAATCGTCATCGCCGTGGCCGGAACTGTCGACGTCGTGTCCGTGCTGTCCGGTGTGCGGAGCATGCGGAGCCCTCCGGTCGGGTACCTGGACGTCCATTGTGAGGGAACGGGTGGGGGCTCAGCCGACGGGGTCGAGTCCCGGGACCCTGGCGTGGCCGTCGCTCTGCCAGCCCGGCACGGTCCGGTTCGTGACGGCGGGCACGGGTGTGGCCAGTGGCTGGATCGGGTCCCAGCGATAGAGCTGCACGGCGTCCCGCGTCGGATCGCCCCGCAGGTAGGTGGCCATCCGCTGCTCGGTGACGAGCAGGCGAGGTGCGGCGAAGGGCCCGCCGAAACCGGGCGCGTATGTGATGCCCGCGGCGTCGCTCGACGCCGGGGTCCCGACCCGCCACCGCGCGAGACCGGCCGTCCCCAGCGGCAGCGGCTCGGGTTGCAGGCACCCGAACAGGAAGGCCACGGGCCAGTCGAGGATCGCGCTGCTGCCGGGGGGGACGAGATCGAGCATCGGCGTCACGCGGGGCACGCGGGGGAGCGACGCGAGCGCCGGGGAGCGCGACCCGGCCGTCGGCGCGTCGACGACGAGCCGCACGGAGTCGGCCTCGGCCGGCACCACCTGCCGGTTGTCGCGCGGCTCGGCCGACCCGGGGTCGATGCGCCGGCGGTCGACGACGCGGTCGCCGTTGCCGAACTCGACGTAGAGGGCGTCACCGGGGCGGGTCTCACCGGAGGTCGTCACGACGACGGGCAGGCTGCCGTCGCGCTGTGCGGCGTCCAGACCGAACCACGCCGTCGCGGAGCTGCCCGCGATGGCGAGCCCGGGCAGCGTCCGTCCGCCGATGTCGACGGGCCGGACGGCGCGGGTGACCGAGCCGGTCCGCGCCGGGAGCAGCCCGGCGGCCGGGTCGGTCTCGACCGACAGCAACCGTTGCAGGCCGCACGGTTCACCGGCGAGCGTCGCGACTCCGTCGGACGCGAGGGTGTAGCTGTCGCGGTGTCCGGCGGCGATGCGGGCGAGGCCGCCCACCTGGAGGGCGAGCACGGCCACGAGCACGACGGCCACGAGCGGTGCCGGGGCCGGCACGCGGCGCGGCACGGTGACGGTGGCCGCCCCCCCGGAACGCAGCCACGCCGAGCGGGCGCCGAGGGTGACCACGAGCAGTCCTCCGGCGGCGGCCACCAGCGTGGCCACCGGCCCGCCGGCCACCTGCGGCGGCAGGGTCGAGAACGTCGGCGCGAACCAGTCGGACGCGTAGGGCCAGCGGTTGTATCCGGCGAGCACCAGCACCCCGACGCCCGTGGTCGCCGCGAGGCCGACGACCATCGGCCGGGCCCGATCGCGCAGGGGCGCCGCCGAGGACGCCACGAGGCCCAGGACGAGGACGGCCGCGCCGTAACCCGCGACGTCGCCGAAGTGCTGCGTCCACTTCGTCGGGGTGACGGTCATGCTGGCCAGCGCCAGGAGGAACCCGAACACCAGGCGCCGCGCCGGACCGGGTGCGATCCCCGTCCGCCACCGCCGCAACGACCACAGCACGCCGGCCGCCGCGAGGAGCGTGAACAGCACTGCTGCCCGCCGCCCGATCGCGCCCTGGAACGACTCCGGCTCCAGCAGTGCCGAGTACCGCTCGTACTCCTGGTAGAAGGGCACACCCCCGCCGATCAACGCCCGCACCCGCGTGGCCTCCAGCATCCCGGCGAGGCTCTGGTCGGACACCATCAGCAACACCGCCGACGCCGGCGCGGCCAGCAGGGCCACCACCAGCGGCAGCACGTGCAGATCACGCCGTGCGCGCAGCAGTCGCAACACGGCCACGGCGGCCGCGACGAACGGCAGGAACGCCATCAGCCCACCGGGCGTCAGCGCCGTCGTCGCGCCGGCGAGGACGAGCCCGACGGCGAGCGGCAGCACCCGCCGCGTCGCGAGCGCCCGCTCAACGGCGAGGTACACGCCGAGCGACCCGACCGCGACCCACGGTTCGGGCCGCAGACCGAGGTTGAACGGGATCCACCAGGTCGCGAACGCGAGAGCCGCGACCCACGGCAGCAGGCGGCCGAAGCGGCCCAGTCGCGGCAGCACCGTCCGGGACAGCAGCCACCAGCACAGCAGGCCGAGCAGCGTGGACGGCAGCCGCATCCACAACGTCGAGGACGAGACCAGCGACCACGCCTGGTACAGCTCGTAGAACCAGCTGAACGGTGCCTCGGGCGCGTTGAGCCAGCGGTAGACGTTGCCGACGAACCCGTTGGCGGCGCTGCTGCGCACGATGCCCGCGATGTAGCCGTCGTCCACGGTGATCGACCCGATGAGCCACCACAGCCCGAGCACCGCGGTCACGGCCGCGTCGACCGGACGCGGGAGCCACCAGCGCCGCGGGAGCAGCCGCACCCGTGGCGCGACGAGGCGGTCGGCTCTGCCGAGTGCGACGAGCATCCCGAGCAGCGCCAGCACCGCGACGGCGGCCACGGCGGCCTTGAGCGGGGTGATCGTCGTCTGGAAGCGGGTGTCGGCGGTGAGGGTCAGGCCGACACCGGATGGGGCCTCGGTGAACGCGCCCGCGACATCGGGCCGCACGTCCCCGTCCCGGGTCAGCACCGGGGTGCCGTCGACGAGGACGGTGGTGCGGTCCGGATCGGAGGTGACCGTGACGGTGCAGTCGCCCGACGGCAGCGCCGCGCCTCCGAGTTCGACGCCCGCGCTCGTGACCTGCAGTCCCCCGCCCGAGGCGACGACGCGGAGCCCGAAGAGCGGCTCGGCGACGGGGTCGGGCGACGGGGGGACGGTGGCGAGCAGGAGGCGGTCCTGGCGGGCGGCCGTGCAGTCGATCTCCGCTGTCAGGTCGACGGGCTGGTAGGGCATCAACGGGATCGCGGCCGGGCCGTCGGTGGCGGTCCAGGAGTACGTCACCTGCGGCTGCTGCACCGGGGCGAACGGGAACACGACCGCGGCCAACCCGGCGATCAGGCCCAGGACCAGCACGAACCGGCTGTGGGGCCCTCGTGCACGGGGTTCGCGACGGTTCGGTTCCAGGGGGCTGTCCGGCTCCGGCGGGGCCACCGACCGTGCGGGCGAGAGCACGGCACCACCCTAGATGGTTGATTCCGTGAAGATCGTATGAGGGCGTGTCGCGGCCTCGCTGTCACGACGCCGGTCATCGGACAAGGATGCGCTGCCGCGGTGCGCCTGTCGTCGCAGGGACTGGATGGCCGGGGTGTCCGGTCCC
>JAJAZD010000069.1 GCA_026785945.1 Pseudonocardia sp.
ACCCAGCACCCCCCGCACGGCGGGCAGCGGGCGCGCCGCGAGCGCCCGCCCGGCCTCCGCGAGCGCCCCGGCGAAGCCGATCGGATCGACCGCGGCCGCGAAGCCCGCCGGATCGAGCAGCTCACGGGCGGTCGCCAGGGCCTGCGCCGCTCGACCGGTCGCCGTCCGTCGCGTCGTTGCGTCGGTCTCGCTCGTGGGGGTCACGTCTCGCCTCCGGATCGTGGGTGAGGTATTGATGGTGACGGGCTACTCACGGGTAAGCAGCATGGAGCCGTCACAGCTCACGTGAGGGCCCGGTCACCCGCACGAACGACCAGGGGTGGTTGCCCGTCGTCACCGGCCGTGGTTACCGTCCGGTAGCCGCGGCAATGTGGTCGCGCCGACGACAGGAGCCCGGCCCGATGGCTACCACGACCCGCGGTCTCGGTGCCGCGCTGCGCCACCTCACGGCCTACAATGCCACCAATGCCGCACAGACCGCCATCGGGCTGACCCGCGCCGCGGGCACCGCCTGGTTCGACGCCGTCACCGGCGCCACCACGCCGTCCGACGTCGCGACACGGGGGATGCTCTGGTGGAGCACCATGCTCGACCGGCGCGAACCCCGCTGGCACCGGGCGAACGAGATCGTGTTCAGCACACCGTTCGCACACCTGCGCGACTTCAGCGAGGCCGGAGCACAGGACGGCAACGATGTCGTGCCGACGCTCGTGCTCCCGCCACAGGCCGGTCACTCCAGCCATGTCGTCGACTTCTCGCCGCACCAGAGCCAGCTCGACGTCCTCGCGTCCGCGGGCCTGACCCGGCTCTACGCGCTGGAGTGGCGACCTGCCACGGTGGCGACCCGGGACGTGACGATCACCGACTACGTCACGGTGATCGACAGGTCGATCCGGCGCATGGGCGGGCGCGCCAACCTCGTCGGCGACTGCCAGGGCGGCTGGCTCGCCGCGATCTACGCGGCGCTGCACCCCGAGCGGGTGCACACCCTCACCCTCGCGGGGGCGCCGATCGACTTCCACGCCGGCGAGTCGGTGGTCGCGTCGTCCACCCGCGTGCTCGCCGGGGCGCTGGGGCTCGCACCGTTCCGGGCGCTGGTCGCGATCGGCGGCGGCGCCATGCCCGGCCGTGCGGCGCTCGCCAACTTCATCGCGATCCAGCCCCAGGCGCAGATCTCGCGTCAACTGCAGCTGCTGGAGAACATCACCGACGACGCGCACGTGGAGCGCTACCGGATGTTCGAGGACTGGTTCAGCCACACCCAGGACATCCCCGGCGCCTTCTACCTGTGGCTGGTCGAGCACCTGTTCCACCGCAACGAGCTGATCACCGGTGACCTGGTCGTCGGCGGGCGGCGGGTGGACCTGGCCGCCATCACGTGCCCGCTGTTCCTGCTCGCGGGGTCCACCGACCACATCACGCCCCCGGCGCAGCTGTTCGCGGCCGCCGACGCGGTGGGTACCCCGCCCACGCAGGTCGCGCTGCGGACCGCGAAGGGCGGGCACCTGGGCCTGTTCATGGGCCGTGACGCGCTGCGTGAGGACTGGCCCGCCCTGATGGCCGAGGTCCGGACGCTGTCCTGACTGCCCGGTGCTGAGGGGGTCCTGAGAACACCGGGATCCGGCGCGGGACAGCGGGAACGTTATGCCCGGAGCGGGCGTTCAAACCGATGAGAGCCCCGGCGGCAGGCACCATCAGCGCTCCGCCCGGGTCGCGCAGGGGAGGAACGCACACGATGACAACGACGACAGCAGTTCAGACGCGACACGGTCTGTCGAGCACGTTGACCGTCCCGGGCCAGCGTACCGACTCCGACAGCGAAGATGCCACATCCGACGAATTCGAGACCACGACCGTGACCTCCGGCCGCCCGGAACTGTCCGCCGAGGACCTCGACGCCCAGAGTCCCGCGGCGGACCTGGTCCGCGTGTACCTCAACGGGATCGGCAAGACCGCGCTGCTCACCGCGGCGCAGGAGGTCGAGCTGGCCCGCCGGATCGAGGCGGGGGTGTTCGCCCAGCACGTCCTCGACCGTGCGGCCGCCGACGGCGCCGCGCTGGGCAAGCAGTACTCCGCCGACCTGAGGGCTGTCGTCCGCGACGGCAAGCGTGCCCGCAACCACCTCCTGGAAGCCAACCTGCGGCTCGTGGTGTCGCTGGCCAAGCGCTACACGGGGCGTGGCATGCCGCTGCTGGACCTGATCCAGGAGGGCAACCTCGGGCTGATCCGCGCGGTGGAGAAGTTCGACTACGCCAAGGGATTCAAGTTCTCCACCTACGCCACCTGGTGGATCCGGCAGGCGATCACGCGCGGCATGGCCGACCAGGCCCGCACGATCCGGCTGCCCGTCCACCTGGTGGAGCAGGTCAACAAACTGGCCCGGATCAAGCGCGACCTGCACCAGAAGCTCGGTCGCGACGCCACCCACGAGGAGATGGCCGCCGAGTCGGGCATCGCGGAGGGAAAGATCGCCGACCTGCTCGACCACGCCCGCGACCCGGTGAGCCTGGACATGCCGGTGGGTTCCGAGGAGGAGGCGCCGCTGGGCGACTTCATCGAGGACGGCGAGGCCACCGACGCCGAGACGACGGTGATCTCCCACCTGCTGCACGACGACCTTCGCCGCGTGCTCTCCACGCTGGAGGACCGCGAGCAGCACGTCATCCGGTTGCGTTACGGCCTCGACGACGGCCAGCCGCGCACGCTCGACCAGATCGGACGCCGCTTCGGGCTGTCCCGTGAGCGTGTGCGCCAGATCGAGCGCGAGGTCATGGCCAAGCTGCGGATCGGCGAGCGCGCCGACCGGCTGCGTGCCTACGCCAGCTGACCCGGACGGCGCCCGCGGGGGCGGGTGCGGACCCGAACGGTTCGCACCCGCGCCGGCGGGCGTCACCTCGTCCACTGCCAGCGGCTGTGCCGACGGAGCGGGTGACCTCGGCGTGGCGCGCCCGTCCGTGGCCGAATCCGCCCGCGCTGCCTAGGCTCGTGTCATGTCTGGATCACCGTCGGCACCA
>JAJAZD010000070.1 GCA_026785945.1 Pseudonocardia sp.
ATCGTTGTAGAAACGGGCGCCATTGGCGAGGATGCGGTCAGCGCGGATTTCTTCCGGGGATCCGTAGCTTTTGCCGCGATCGTATTCGGCGTCTTCGGGGTCTACGGCGTGGGTTATGGGGGTGGGGCGCAGGGTGGGGGGGGGACAGCTGCTCCCTGGAGGGTATGCCCGGGGCTCGCGCGAGCCGGCGGACCAGCTTCCACAACGCACCCTGATCGAGCCGGCCCCCGGTGGCCGTCGCCAGCAACGGCCGCCCGCCGGCACCAACGCTGCTGGCGCGGTCCGCTAGGTAGAGGTCGAGCGCGGTCGCGGTTGCCGCGGGCAGCACGACGGTGGCGCGGCGGCCGCCCTTGCGGGTCACGGTGAGCACCCGATGGCCGCGGTCGTGGCCGAGGTCGGCGAGGTCGGCGGCGGCGAACTCGTCGACGCGCAACCCGAGGTGCAGCAGCAGCCGGGCGGCGGCCGCGGTGCGCAGCAGGGCCGGGCCGAGGTCGGCGTCGGCAGCGGCGATGAACGCGCGGGCCTGGTCGCGGTCCATCCCGACGGCCACGGTGTGGTCGGGATCGACGGTGGGCCGGCGGACCGCGGCCGCAGGGTTCGCGGCGATCAGGTCGTGCTCGACGAGGTGGCGGTAGGAGCTGCTCAACGCCGAGAGCCGGCGCGATGTCGACGAGGCGGCGGCGCCGGTATCGAGCAGCTGGCGGACGTAGAGGTTGACGTGCACCTGAAGGACGTGCAGCGCGTCGAGGTCGATCTCGCACAGCCAGCCCAGCCACGCGGCGAGGTGACCGGCGTAGGCGCGGCGGGTGCGGGCCGAGCGGTAGGAACCCAGCCGGGTCGCGGCCAGGAGCCGTTCCCGCGTGGGCAGCCCGGACAGCGCGGCGTGCTCGACGTCGAGGCGGGCCAGCAGCTCCCCGGCCACGGCCACTGGCCGGGTCGCCCCAGCCGGTTCCCGGGTGGTCGGTCCGGTGTTTGTCGGTGCGAGCGTGCCGGGCGAGACGTCGTCCACGCCAGTGCGCTACGGGGAGACACCGCCAACCAGCGCCGCTACAGCTGATCGCTCTCCCCGGAGATCAGCAGCGCCCCGGCGTTCCTCCCCTGTTCACCGTGGTCGGTGGCGCAGCCGCTGAGCGGTGGGGATGAGGATGACCAGGGCCAGGATGATCAGGATGGCGAGGTTGATCCGGTTGCTGTAGTCGCCGACGTTCTGCCAGCGGTCGCCGAGGAGGTAGCCCAGCAGGGCGAAGGCGGTGTTCCAGATCGCGCTGCCCAGGGTGGTGTAGGGGCAGAACCGGCCCAGGGGCATGCGGCGTAGCCCGGCGGGGATGGAGATGAGGCTGCGCACGACCGGGATGAACCGGCCCAGCAGCACCGCGAGCCCGCCGTGGCGGTCGAACCAGGAGTTGGCGCGGGCCAGGTCGTCGCGGCTGACGAACGGGATCCGGTCGATGACCGCGCCCAGGCGTCATTCCCCTATCGCGGCGCCGCCACCGCAGAGGATCAGCGCCCCGGCCAGGGAGCCCGAGGTGGAGCCGACGATCACCGCGGGCAGGCTCAGCCGGCCCTGTCCGGCCAGGAACCCGGCCAGCCCGAGGATGATCTCGCTGGGGATGGGGAGGAACAGGTTCTCCAGCGCGAGCAGTCCGACCCCGACCGCGCCGAGGGCGTCGATCACGTCGGCGGCGAACCCCGCCAGCCCGGTCAACTCGCCCGCGGGTGCCGCGGCCGCAACGATACTCACCAGGCCAGTTAACCATGGTTACATCTATGCTGTTCGCGTGGTTACTCATGGAATCGGGGAGGGTGGGGCTGCTGACACGGAGTGGGTCGTGCTGGCCTATCGGGCGGTGCGTGAGCCGTCGCGGCACCGGGTCGGGATCTGGCGTCGACTCAAGGACGCCGGCGCGCTGTACCTGCAGGACGCGGTGGCGGCGTTGCCCAGCTCCGCGGCGCATCGCCGGCTGCTGACCGCGTTGGCGGTGGAGTGCCGCGAGCACGGGGGGGACGCGGTGGTGTTGACCGCGGCCGGGCTCGGAACCGGTGATCAGGTAGAGCTGGTGGCCCGGTTCAACGCCGAACGCGACCGGGAGTACGCCGAGATCACCGCGCAGTGCCGCGCGCTGCTGGGCGATGTCGAGCGGGAGACCGCGCATCGCGAGTTCGTCTACGCCGCGCTGGAGGACACCGAGTCGAACCTGACCCGGCTGCGCGGCTGGGCGGACAAGGTCCGGGCCCGCGACTTCCTGGATGCGCCCGGCGGGCAGCAGGCCCGCACCATGTTGGAGGAGTGTGAGGAAGCGGTGGAATCCTTCGCGGCCGCGGTGCACGATCACCACGACACCCGCAGGGACCAGTCGTGACCGTCCTGGTGCCGCTGGGGCTGGCCGTGCTCGGGCTGGTCGTGGTGATCGTGTTCAGCGAGCGGCTGGTCAAGGCCACCGTTGGGGTGGCCCGCACGGCCGGGCTGTCCACCTTCCTGATCGCGGTGATCTTCCTGGGGTTCGACCCGGAGAACCTCGCGGTCGGCGCGGTCGGCGCGCAGCAGGGCGCGGCCGGGTTGGCGTTGGGCACGGTGCTCGGCTCGGCGATGGTCGCGATCGCGCTGGCGGTCGGGGTCGGGGTCGCCGCGGTCATCGCCCGATGCGCTTTGCCGCTGTGCCCCGCCCGATCCTGGGCCTCACCGTCGCGGTGGTGGTGGGGTTCGCCGCGCTGGCCGCGGACGGCCGGCTGTCGCGGGTCGACGGGGCGGTCCTGCTGGCTGCCTACCCGGTGACCGTGGTCGCGCTGATCTGGCTGGGCCGTCGCGGGCTCGACGTCCAGCCCTCCGGCGAGGTAGCCAAGACGCTCACGAAGCAGCCGGGCCGGACCCGTCCGGTGGTCGCGGTGCTCGTGCTGCTGGTGTGCCTGGCCGGGATCGTGGTCGGTGGGGAGCTGCTCGTCTACGCCGCGCAGCGGCTGATCGGCGGGCTGGGGCTGTCGCAGACCGCGATCGGGATGAGCGTGCTCGCGCTGGCCATCAGCGCCGAGGAACTCGGACGCACCGTGCCCGCCGCGCGTGCCGGCCGCCCGGAGATCGCGGTGGGCAACCTGGTCGGCTCGGTGCTGGCGTTCTTCTGCTTCAACGCCGGCGTCATCGCGCTGATCGCACCGCTGGAGCTGGACCCGGTCACCCAGCGCTTCTACCTGCCGGTCGTCGTGGGCACCGTCGTGCTGGTCTGCGCGCTGCTGCTGACCCGGCGCCTGACCCGCACCGCCGGTGTCCTGCTCGTGCTGGTCTACCTCGGCTTCGTCGTCGGCGGCTTCCTCCTCAGCGGCGCCACGCCGCCTGGATAGCCGTGTTGTTGCCGTGGAAGGCTTCCGCGACGGGCCGGGGGCCGGTAGGGCTGGAGAATGGGTAGCTGCAGCACTGCGGGCCACCGCCGGGACGGTCGGTCCGCGCGGAGTGCGGCGATGGCCTCGGGTTCGTGGCGGGCGAAGTTGGCCAGCAACCCGAACACGACCATCGTCACCACCGTCGAGGTTCCGCCGGAGGAGATCATCGGCAGCGGGATGCCGGTGACCGGGAGCAGGCCGACGACGTAGCCGATGTTGATGGTGGCCTGCGCGACCAGCCACACCGTCAACGTGGCGGCGCTGACCTGCATCCACGGGTCGGTGGCGCGGGTGGCGATCCGTAGCCCGGTGTGGGTCACCGCCGCGAACAGGACGATCACCGCGAACGCGCCCAGGAGGCCGAGTTCCTCCCCGATGATGGCGAAGATGAAATCGTTGGCGGCGTTGGGCAGGTACTGCCACTTCGCGCGGCTCTGTCCCAGCCCGAGCCCGAACAGTCCCCCGTCGGCCAACGAGTACAGCGCCTGGGTGGCCTGGAACCCGGCGCCGAGCGGGCCAGCGGCGCCGGGGTGCAGGAACGAGGTGATCCGCGCCGACCGGTACCCCGCCGACAACCCCAGGATCAACGCGCCGGCCGCGGCGCCGGCGGCGAGTGCGGCCATCAGCCGCATCGGGGCGCCGGCGAAGAACAGCACCGCGACCAACACGATGCCCAGCGAGATCGTCGTCCCGAGGTCGGGTTGCAGCACCACCAGTGTGAACACCACCATCGAGTCCGGCACCACCGGGGACAGGGCGTAGCGCCAGCGGTGCAGCACCTGCTCATCCGTCGACAAGTGGCGCGCCGGTGCTCGACACGGAACAGCTACGTTCCGGTCAGCGGAACAGAATCATGCTCTGCGCACCGGCCCCGGGCACCTCTGCCCGGCGCAGCCGACCCGACGACGATCTTCACCACCCCTCGGTCGGGGGCGCGGGCGAACACCGCCCGGGTACCGTACGCAGACTGGTGAGCCGAACGGGGGGCGAGCGTGTTCCGAAGGTTCGACCGCCGTGACGAGGCCGCCGACGAGCGCACCCTCGCTGCGCGCGCGGCGGCGACGCAGGGCTTCCTCACGCTCGACGACGAGCAGCGCGCCGCCGCCACCGCGGTGCTCGCGGCCGACGAGCTCGGCGGCGGCAGGCCGCTCGGTGCTGCGTGGGGCCAGGTCGCCGCGGTGTGCGACCGGGCGACCGAGGCCTACCTCGGCGCCACGGGTGAGTTCCCGCTCGACGGCACGGGTCCGGTACAGGGTGCCCGGACCGCCGACGAGCGGGCGCTGCGCGAGATCGACGGGGCGCGCGAGGCGATCCGGCGGTTCCGCGCCACGCACTCCCGCACCCTCGACGAGGCCGCGTTCGCCCTCACGTCCCTGCCGCAGGCGGTGCAGGAGGCGAGAACCGCGCTGGTCGCGGCACGGACGGCGGTGCTCGGTGCGTCGGGCGTCCGGTCGCGGCGTGCAGCGGAACAGCTGGCGGAGGCCGAGCACACCGCGACCCTGCTCGACGCGGGTGGCAGCGGGCTGCGCGAACGGCGGACCCTGGCCCGGCGCACCCTCGACCTCGCCC
>JAJAZD010000071.1 GCA_026785945.1 Pseudonocardia sp.
AGTTCTGGTACAACCCGACCAGACTTCACTCCGGACTGGGCTACAAAACTCCCCAAGAAGCCCTCAACGAGTGGACAAACAACCAGGAAGCCGCGTAGACTAACCCAATTCAAGCGGTCCGAAAAACGCGGGGCTGATCAGCCGTCCCGACCGCGCCCGCCTACTCCGGCCGCGGGCGACCACCCACGCCGCGCTACCGCGACGACCCGAGCAACCTCACCACCCTCGCCGTGGCCGCAGGCCGCGACGCGCTGCGCGACATCACCTGGCGGCACGGAACCCGCACCAGCCCCGCCGACCCGCTCGCCGCGCTGCGCTCACACTTCCTGGCACTACGCGTCAGACCCGCCAACCGCGGCATTCCTCGCCACAGTGACGGCAGCCTCCCCGAATGCTGGCTCATCGTCGAATGGCCACCCGGCAAACCAGAACCCACCGACCACTGGCTGTCCAACCTGCCCCCCGACACCCCGCTCGAAGAACTCGTTCGCCTCGCGAAGATACGGTGGCGCATCGAGCACGACTACCGCGAACTCAAAGACGGCCTCGGGCTCGATCACTTCGAGGGCCGCAGCTACACCGGCTGGCACCGCCACGTCACCCTCACCGCGCTGGCCCAAGCATTCTGCACCCAACTGCGCAACGACCCAAAAGCCCCTGCGCCGGCCTGACTCTCTACGCCGTGCTGCGTGAACTCCAGACGCTGCTCGGCATCTGGACCGGCGCGTGCCGCACCTGCCTGCAACCCGTCTCGTGGTACCGCCCTACCCCACGAGCCCCGACCTAACCAAGTACTACTAGTCAGCCGCGCCCTGGTCGACACCGTCGCGGATGGTGCGATGACCACGACCGGGCCGGCGCCCTCGATCACCGATGATCCAGCGGCGAGGCGGGATGCAGCTGGGTCGGATCACCGCCCAGTCGTCGCCGAGTTCACCCTTTAGGGGTTCGCCTGCCGCTGCCAGGTGAGCACTCGCTCGTTGTGTCGGCGCCACCCCTCGGGCTGATTTTCGGTCGGCGGGTGGCGGATCTCGAATAGCTCGGCGATGAGATTCACGCACGCCAGGTGTGCTGTGCTCATGAGGTGTTCTAGCGCAGTGGCGTCGGCCGAGATGTTGATATTGATGGCCTTTGCCCACATGGTCGGCTGGTAGCGGGCGAGTTCGGACAGCCCGAACAGAACTGCGTACCAGGCGGCGAGCGGGTGCAACGGCGCAATGTTGCCGGTCAGTGTTGGCGGTAGCCAGACGCTCTTGGCCGCGCCGTCGCTGTAGGCCCGAGGGCCCAGTTCTATCATGCCGAACATTTCACTGTGCTCCATTGGTCGGCCGCGGCGGTCGAACGATAGGGATGTCCGCAGCCCCTGCGGGTCGAGCAGTAGAACCCAGTGCGCGACGTCGGGGCAGCCCTGCCAGTTGGGCATTACGCAGAAGTTTCGCAGCGCAGGGTAGCGCTCGATTATTTGTCGCTCGACCTCGGCAACATCCAGTGCCATGAGGTGGTAGGGGAGGTGTGCGAGTTTGGCAACGCGGCTGGTTGTCGGCTGGAACGGCTTGCCGTAGTCCTGGCCGTCGTGCCGTTCGAGGAGTGCGGCGCCGAATAGATCGTCTGCGTTGGTCGGGGGTAGCTCGACGCCCTCGGGCAGGCTAATCCACAGCTGCCGCAGCGGCGTGCTCGTCGTCAGGGTCGGTGAGTTAAGCGCGCCCGCGAGGAGCTGGAAAGCTCCCCCCTTGGGTGGCGCGCCTTTCCGGGTCCGCGCGTCGCGTATCTTAAGCTCGCCAACACTGGTGATCTGATCGTGGTTCGAGCAGTACGTGCCGTGGCTGGTGGCGGACTGCTGGTCGATCCGTGGGTCCCGCTTGGCTGCGAGAATCCCTTGGACTGCTTGGCTGAGGCCGTAGTACAGCATCACCGGCTTTGTCTCGTATCCGATGGAGTCCGCGGCGCGGAAGAATTGTTCGGCTTGCTCCAGGGCTGCCGAAAACAGCTCGCGACGGGGACTGCTGGAAGCGAACTCGGGTGGGTTGCTGCGCATCGACCGCAGACGCCGCCAGGTGTCGTCCACAGTGTGACCGTACTCAACAGGCATAGCGGAGCACTGTAGCTAACGTGCCCCGTTGTACGTGGTCGTTAGGCGTCGATACGCGAGGTTCCGGTGATGGTGTTAGCGCTGCGTGTGGTAGTCCGCGTGATGACGTTCTCGGCGCAGGTGAGTGCGGTCGTCAGCTTAAGCAACTCGTGAGTAGGGATATCGCCGCGTTGGAGGCCGCAGCGTTCGATCTGGGTGGCCAGGTCACGGTGCTGTGCGTCGGTGAGCAGGTGGCGGCAGCGGTCGTGGCCGAGGATGTCGCGTGCGGCGTACCCGTCGGGTCGGTGCAGCGCCTGGTCGTTGAGCCGGGTCGCGATCCGGTCGGCGGCGTCGCTCCGGGCCGGATCGTTGTCGACGGTGTCGATGAGGGCGTCGATGTAGGACAGTCCCAGGCGGGTGTGGAAGACCCCGACACCGCGGGTGGTGGCGTCGAGGCGGTGGTAGCGGTCGAGGATGTCGTCCAGTACGCCGGCGTCGGGGGTGGGGTGGCACGCGAGGCTCAGGCAGGCGGTGACGGCGTTCTCCCACGGGTCTGCGGGTGTGGTGGCGGTGAGGAGCGCGAGGGCGCCGCGGGTGTCGCCGGTGACGGCGTGCGCGATGACGGCGACTTGTCGTCCGTCGAGCATGCGGTGGCCGACGCCGTTGTAGCGCCGTAGCTGGGTGTGGGCGTCGGTCCAGCGTCCGGCGACGGCGAGAGCGCGGGCGGTGGTGGCGAGCAGGACCGCCCACAACCAGCTGCGGATCTCACGGTGCGTCTGGGGGCTGTCGGTGAGGTCGCCGGGGATCTCGACGTCCTCGATCCGGGCGGTGGCTCGGTCGGACACAGCGGTGAACAGGGAGTTGATCAGGTGGAAGGCGCGTTCGCCGTGGCCGGCGCGGATGTGGAGGCGGGCGAGGTTGGTCAGTGGTTCGAGGGCGTGCCGGGCCTGTCTGGCGTCGAGGGGGTGTGCGCGCAGGTGCAGGGTCGCCTGGCGGTGACACCAGGTCCGGGCCAGGTCGGGTAGCCCGCAGTCCGACGCGATGAGTGCGGCCTGGTTGTGTACCGCGCACGCCTCGGTCAGCTCGCCGGTCTCCTCGGCGTGGCGGGCGCGTTCGGCCAGCGCGGCGACCCGCTGGGGCAGCGGGTGGCAGCGCTGGCGGGGTCGGGCGACCAGAGGGAAGCGGCGCGCGAAGGTCCCGGTGGGGTCCATGCGGTCACTCCCAAGTGATGATTATGGGGCTGCTGGGGCGGTCCAGCACGACCCGGTCAGCGCTGGTGGCGGGGCTGGGCGGGGTGTCCGGGATGCTGAAGTGGACGGTGCGGTTCCGGCCGGTGTCGTTCCAGGTCGTGATGGCGGTGGCGACCTGTTCGGCGAGGTCTGGTCCGTGGGTGCCGTGCCCGACGACGCCGACCTCGAAGCGGCGGGCGCCGTCCGGGGAGGGTTCGGCGGGGCGGGTGGTGAGGTAGGCGAGGGCGCCGTCGGCGGTGCTGGTGGCCATGGCCGCCGTGGGGAAGATGGGCCGCGCCAGGCCGCGGTCGCGGGCGGTGGCGGCGACCTCCATGCGCATGAGGGGGTTGGGGAGGTGGCAGGACAGCCACAGGTCCAGCCACTCGAACGACTCACCGGAGCCGAAGTGGACACCGGTCCAGGTGTCGGCGCTGGTGGTGTCGAGGACCCCGGCGAGGGTGGCGGGGTCGGTGTGGTGAGCGTTGTCCTTGTGGGTTTGGAGGGTGACTTCGCCGGTTCCGGTGAGGTCGAGGACACGGCGGGCGTCGTCGCCGATGCCGCGCAGCGGCATGAACACGGCCATCTCGCTGCCGCGACTGGTCCAGCTGTCGGTGTCGCGTTCGAAGGCGATGCTGCGTGAGGCGGCGCCGGCGAGGCGGACCGGGGCGACGAGCCGTCCACCGGGGCTGAGTTGGGTGAGCCAGGGGCGGGGGATCTCAAAGGCGCCGACGGTGGCGATCACCCGGTCGTAGGGCGCGATGTCGGAGTGGCCGAGAGCGCCGTCGGCGCAGAGGACCTCGACGTTGTCGACACCGGCGGCGGCGAGGTGTTCGCGGGCGCCGGTGACGAGGTCGGCGTCGATGTCGAGGGTGGTGACGTGCCCGGACGGACCGGTGGCGGCGGCCATGAGGGCGGCGTTGTAGCCGGTTCCGGCGCCGAGTTCGAGGATGCGTTGCCCGGGGCGGATCTGGAGCTGTTCGAGCATCATGGCCACGATCCGGGGCTGTGAAGCGGCGCTGATACGGGTGCCGGCCCCGTCGTGCTTGGTGTAGACGGGCGCGTCGGCGTAGGCGTCGGCGAGTGGCAGACCGGGAAGGAACAGATGGCGTGGCACCTGCGCGAACGCGGCCTCGACGGCGTCGTCCCGCACGATCCCGTCGGCGACCAGACGGGCTGCCAGCGCGCCTCGAAGCTCGACGGCGTCGCTCGGGCCGTTGGTGGTTGGCGCGCCGGCTGTGGCGGTGTCGCGGGTGGGCGTGGGCTGGCGGGCGGTGTTCGTCATGCGGGAACCTTCGTGGTGTCGGGGACGTGCGGGCGTGTGGTGGTGTGGAACACGACCTGGACGGCAAGGGCGGCGAGGGTGGCCTGATCGGCGGCGGACAGCCCGGCGCGGTTGGCGTGGAAGATGAAGTGGTGGGCGAGAACCGCCCGCAGCCCACGTCGGAGACGGCCGGCGCGGGCGAGGTCGCCGAGGTGGTGTCCGGCGGTGTCGAACGCGGCCGACCAGGTGCGGGGAAGCAGCGGATCCGGTGGGACGGTGGTCATCAGCCGCCGCATCGCCGTCTCCAGCCTGGCGCCCTGCTCGGCGCCGAGAGGTCGGGCGGCGGGGCGGAGGACGGCCACCCGGTCCCAGACGTCGCCCTGCTCGAACCAGTCGAGCCCGGCCGCGCGGAGCATGGCGCCGAACAGCAGCACCGTGGTCTCGCAACGACCCAGACCCGGGCGTGGCTCGTCGGCGCGGGCGAGGACGTGGCGGCTGTCGTGGTGGAACAGCGTGTGAGCGATGTCCAGGGCGGGCGGCCCGCCGAGGGCCAGGGTTTCGGGCTCGTAGATGCCGCTGGTCCATCGGGCGATCTGCCCGACGTCGGCCATCTCGTCGAGCATCTCGTCGACGGCCGTCGTGGCGGGACGCGCCGGCTGGTAGCGCAGCCGCCAGGCTGGGGACTTGCGCAGGAACCACCAGCAGCGGAGTTCGGCTCGTTCCAGCGCGGGTGCGAGCGTGGTCGCGGCGACGTGCTCGGCGGTGGTGGGGTCGGTGAACTCGATCAGGACGTGGCGCCACGCACTTGTGGGGTCGCCCTCGGGTGGCATCGGCGTTGCCGTCCTCTCGATCATGCCGTCCTCTCGATCATGCTGTTCTCCGGATCATGCGGTTCACCCCGGTCATGTGGTGAGCAGGCAGGTGTCCCACCGCGTCGTGGGGTCGGTGATCGCGGTGAGCGCGACGAGGCCGATCCCGGCGGCACCTTCGAGCAGCCCTGGATCGCTTGTCGCGGGTTGGTGGCCGACGCGGCCGAGTAGACGCTTCGCGAGGCGGCGCAGGCCCGGCGCCGTGTCGGGGGTGGCGTCGGCGGCTGCGTGGGCGGTGACCCGGGCGAGCCCTGCGTAGCCGTGGCACACCGAGTCGTCGGTGATGAGCGCGTCCTGCGTGGGGTCGGTGAGGGCACCGGTCAGGGCGTCCTCGGCGTCCCGCCGTCGGGCGTTGTCGCCGAGGGCCAGGGCGGCGAGCTGGAGGGTGCGGGCGACACCTGCTGTGCCGTAGCACCAGCTCGGGCGCCGGGTCGCACCGCTGCGACGGACCGTGCGCGGCGTGGTGTCGAGTTCTTCCCGGGTGATCACGTAGGGCCAGCGGGGTCCGGTGGCGGTGTCGGTGCGCCAGTGGTCGCGGACGGTCCGGGTGACATGTGAGGTGGTGGGATCCAGCGGCGGGAACGACAGCTGCGCGGGCAGCGCGCCGCCCCGATCGGTCAGCGCCTCGGTCAGCCCTCGACGGTCGGGCGGGTCGAGCAATGGCAGGAACCGGCCACACGCCACCGCGGCGGCCCGGGAGACCGAGGTGACGGCCAAGTGGAATCCCCCGCCGCGCACCGTGTCGAGGTCGGGTGCGTCGAGCCGTACGCGCAGCTCCAGATGAGGAGGAAGCCGCACCGGGGTCCGGTCCCCCTGATCGAGGGTGTCGATCAGGGCGTCGTCGAGCACCACCTCGCGCACGCCGTCCAGCGCGGCGCTCTGCGCGAGGGTCAGCAGCGCCTCATCGCGGTGGGTGAGGGCGCGCCGCGGCGCCGCCTGGGCGGCGCCGGGATAGCCGTCGGGCCAGCCGACGCCGTGGTCGGCGACGACGTCGAGCAGCGGCACGTGCGTGCCGGGACCGAACCGCTGGTAGAACCGGCGGTGGTAGTCCGCCCATACGGCGGTGCCCGCCGGGCGAGGGCTCAAGCGCGCCAGCAACAGCGCGGCTCGCTCGGCCTCACGCGCCACCACCTCGGGCAGGGTGATGTCGGCGTCGAGCCGGAGATCGACCGTGACCGGGTGCCGCCGCCGCCCTACCGGTGCCAACGTTTCCATCGCGGCGGCGGCCCGGGTGCGCAGCACACGGCGCACCGCAGGCGGCTCGTGTCGATGCCGCCGCACCAGATCGTGGACCTCGCGCAGCGCTCCCGCGCAGCTCCCCGACCCCGCCGAGTCCAGGGCCCGGACCAGGTGGCCCAGGGCGTCGGGCTCGGTGCCCGGCGCGTGCAGGCTGGTGATCAGCACCCGGCGGGCGACCAGCGTGGTGAGCAGCGCGGTCACCTCAGCGGCGCTGCCCCGCCCACCCTCGGCCAGGATCTGCGCCCGCAGGTCGCCGAACACCACCGGAGACCGGGCCCCCGCCAGCGCGGCACGAACCGGCGAGGTGGCGCGCAACGTCACCTCGACCACCCTGTCGTGTCCGGTGGCGTTCGGGCTCGACTGATAGGGAACGACCAGCCTGGGTTCCGCAGCTAACGTGTGATCTGGTGCATGATCACGGGTGTTGGTGCTGGTCAGCGCGGTGAGGCCTGGTCCAGCACAGCGAGACCCCTAGTAACACGACCTGGGTTGATCCGGTGCTGTGAGCTGCTGATGGTCGTGTAAGGTCTGGTGGCGTGTTCGTGCGTACGTCGACCCGGCGGAACCGGGACGGGTCGAAGGTGTCGTATCTGCAGTTGGCCCACAACGAGTGGGACCCGACCGCGAAGACGGCGCGGACGAAGGTGCTGTACTCCTTCGGCCGGGCGGATCAGCTCGACCGGGCAGCGATCGAGCGCCTGATCGCCGCGCTGACCCGGGTCGTGGGCATCGAGGCCGTCTCGACGGGCCCGGATCGGGTGCGCGCGGTCGGGGTGGCGGGTCTGGAGTTCGTGGAGTCCCGCCCGCTGGGCGGGGCGTGGTTGCTCGACGGGCTGTGGCACCGGCTCGGGATCGACCTGCTGCTGCGCCGCCTCGCCGCCGGGACGCGGCGGGATCCGATCGTGGAGCGGGTGCTGTTCGCGCTGGTCGCGAACCGGGCGCTCGCGCCGTCCTCGAAGCTCGCCGCCACGTCCTGGGTCGCCCACGACGTGCACGTGCCCGGCCTGGAGACAGTGTCCGACGACGCCTGCTACCGCGCCATGGACTGGCTGATCGCGGTGGAGGAGCAGCTCGCGCGCGGGGTGTTCGACCAGGTGGCGCACCTGCTCAACCTCGAAGTGGACCTGATCTTCTTCGACACCACCTCCACCTACTTCGAGACCGAGGACCCCGACGAGCCGCTCTGGCGCGACGAGCACGGCCGGCTCGTCGAACACGACCCCGACGACGCCGGCCCCGACGACGGAGACCGCGGTGAGCCGCCGGCGGGCGCGACGAGCCGGGCAGGGTTCCGCAGCCGCGGGAAGTCGAAGGACTCCCGCGACGATCTCCCGCAGGTGGTGGTCGGGATGGCCGTGACCCGCGACGGGATCCCGGTGCGGGTGTGGTGCTGGCCGGGCAACACCAGCGACTCGCCGCTGATCCGCCAGGTCCGCGACGAGCTGCGGGACTGGACGCTCGGGAAGGTCATCTGGGTGGCCGATCGCGGGTTCACCTCCGCGGCGAACCGCCGGCATCTGGCCGCCGGCGGCTCCGGCTACATCCTGGGCGAGAAGCTGCGTTCCGGGTCCGTCGAGGCGACCGCCGCCCTCGCCCGGCAAGGCCGCTACCAGGAGGTGAGCGCGAATCTGCGGGTCAAGGAAGTGAGGATCAGCGAGTCGGAGCGGTTCGTGGTCTGCCACAGCCCCGACGCCGCCATCCGCGACGCCGCGGTCCGCGCGAACCTCGTCGACCGCCTGGAAGCGATGATCGCGACCTCGGACCGGCTCACGCCGACCAAGCGGGCCGAGCTACGCGGGGTGATCTCCACCAAGCCCGGCCTCAACCGGTTCCTGCGCGTCACCGGCGGCGGGCTGCTCCGCGTCGACGCCGCGAAGATCACCGCCGACGCCAAGCTGGACGGGAAGTACCTGCTGCGCACCAGCGACCCGCACCTGTCGACCGAGGACATCGCGCTGGGCTACAAGCAGTTGTTGGAGGTCGAACGGGGCTGGCGCGACATGAAGCAGGTCCTGGACCTGCGCCCGGTCTATCACCGCCTCGAGGACCGCATCCGGGCCCACGTCATGCTCTGCTGGCTCGCGCTGCTGCTGGCCCGGATCGTGGAGACCCAAGCCGGCACCCCCGACACCGTCACGACCTGGCCCCGCGCCCGCACCGAGTTGCAGCGCCTGCACGTCGGCACCTTCACCGGCCCGGCCGGGCTGTTCCGCCAGACCAGCACCCCCACCGCCGAGGTCCGGCGGCTGCACACCGCCCTCAACGTCGCGTTGCCCCCGCGGATCCTCGACCTCGACCCCGACCAGCCCGCAACACGCTGACCAGCAACAACACGCGCGCCTAGTGACACGACATGCCACCAGGCCGGCACCCGTTTGCCCAGCTCAGACCCCCTATCCGGGCACTTTCACCCGAGGTCAGCTGCGGAACCCAGGTCAAGGTCGTCACCGTGGCCGCCTCGGTCGACGGCGGGATCGCGTTCCCCCACGCCCGCCAGGCCATCCAGCTCGTCCGCCGCACCCGCCCGCTCTCCGCCCGCACCGGACGCAAGGGCCGGTGGCGCACCGAGACCGTCTACGCCATCACCGACCTCGCCCCGCACCAGGCCCGACCCGACGAGCTGGCCGGGTGGATCCGCGGGCAGTGAACCTTTGCCAACCTGATCAGGTGCTAGCGATCATCAGGGTCTGAACTGCGGCAACGAGGTCAGCAGCGCGGGTCGGACACGAGCGGATCTTGCGCAGGATGCGCCAGTTCTTCAGCTCGGCGTTGACCCGCTCACCCGGACCGCGCTGCCGGGCGTGGGCGGTGTTGACCTCCTTCTGCGAGCGCGAGAGCGGCCGGTAGCGGCCGGTGTCGGGGTCGACACGCCGCCGGCGCTGTGGCACCCGCACCGCGGGCCCGCCGCCCTGGTAGGCGGTATCGGCGATCGCGGTCACCCCGGCGGCGTCCAGGGCGTCGATGATCCCGTGCTCGCGGGCGGCGCCCATGTCATGTCGTGCCCCGGGCAGGGTCGGGGAGATCCACACCACCCGACCGGCCGGGTCGGCGATGACCTGCACGTTCACCCCGTGGCACTTGTGTTTCCCCGAGTAGTAGGGCCGGTCCCGGCCACCGGTCATCCCGACCCGGTCGATGCGCAGCAGGGTGCCGTCGAGGATCACGAACGCCTTGCGCGCGGCGATCTCGATCGCCTGGGCCAGGGTCGGTGCGGTCGCGGCGAGCAGGGCGATGGCCTCGCGGAGGTAGCGGTACACCGTGGAAGTCCCGATCCCGAACCCGCCGGCCAGGTCGGTGTAGGTCTCGCCCTTGCGCAGGTAGGCCACCACCAGCAGGGCCTGGCGCCCGGCCGTGAGCTTGCGCCAGCGGGTCCCGCGCTGGGTGCGGTGGCGGCGCAGCAGGTCGGTCACGGTGGTGAGCGCTCGGGTGGACACGGTCATCGCGGACGGGTAGGACAGCACCTTGAAGCTCCTGGTCAGGCGGGGTTGATCTCGACAATCACGCCGTCTACCAGGAGCTTCACCCATGGGTGGTCACGCCACGCCGTACACCCGCTGACCAGCCCGTCCACCAGGTTGGCAAAGGCTCACTGGCAGATCGAGAACGGGCTGCACTGGGTCCGCGACGTCACCCTCGCCGAGGACCTCTCCCAGATCCGTACCGGCGCGCCCCACAGGTCATGGCCTCTCTGCGGAACCTCGCGATCAGCCAGCACCGCCTGGCCGGCGCCACCAACATCGCCAAGGCCCTACGGCATCACGGCCGTGATGCTCGTCGACCACTGCAGCTGATCAAGATCAACTGACTTTGACGACCCCCTGGGAAACCACCCGGTCCTGAATGGCTGCACTCGGCCGACGTCGTGTGGCGAATCATTAGTGCAGTCGAGTGAAGCCGACTCGGTAGCGCTTACGCTCCGTAGCGCGGCTTGACACGTCACCTTGTGCATGTTCGGGTTGAAATAGATACGCGATAATCCTGACTGATCGAACTCATAGATCGGCAGATCGATGGCCCCAGAGATGATGGGAGTGGCTCCGGCGGCCGATCAGGAGGGCGACACCGCAGGTTGCGCGAGACAGAGCTGACCTCGCATCGGCTTGCTCCTGGTCAGTGGACTAGGGACCGCCCGGGAAGACAATGCTGAAGATCCATCGTGCCCGCTGAGTGCGCGTACCGGCTCCTACCGGACCTGCGCACTCCGTCGTGGCCGGAATCGTCCAGATCACAGGGGCCGTGCGGCTGTCGAGCGGTGCGTGAGCACACCCGTCCCGTGCGGCCGTCCGCGACAGCTGCTACCGGTTCCCCGCACCAGTTCTACCGTGGAGGTGCGCTCCCAATGAGCGATGAACGAACTGACGATCCGGCAATGGGGTCCCCTGAAGCCGAGCCCGCGGCGTCCGTGGTGCCGACGGGGTCCACCGTCACCGTCCACCGCGCCGGCGAGGGTCGGGGGCGTCACTCGTCGTGCTCCACGGCCTCGCCGGGGCGCGGCGGTGGTCGGGTTTCGACCCGTCCGAGCTCGGGCGGCGCGGCACCACCTCCGGGCCGGTGCGCCCGGGGTGCGTCCGCGGTCCGCTGCTGCGCGCGGACGTCGAC
>JAJAZD010000072.1 GCA_026785945.1 Pseudonocardia sp.
GGGTTGGTCTGGGCGAGGCGCCGGTGGAGGTCGACGGCTTCGGTGATGGAGTCCAGCGCCCCGGCCCGATCCCCGGTGTCGCTCTGACAGCGGGAGAGGTTGTTCAGCGATGCGGCGAGGTTGGGGAGGAACGCGGCGGGGTTGGTCTGGGCGAGGCGCCGGCGGAGGTCGACGGCCTCGGTGATCGAGTCCAGGGCACCGTCCCGATCGCCCATCTTCGATTGGCGACTGGACAGCACGTCCCATGCATCGGCGGCTCGTGACCGCGCCTGCTCCGCGTCGTCGTCCATGTCGACCTGGGCCCGGACATGCTGTGCGGAGATCAGAGCGAGGCTTCGCAGGGCGGTGTGGTCGAGGGGGATGTCGCGGGCGAGTGTGTGCAGCGGGAGTGGTGTGTCATCGCGCGCGGCGAGGCTCTCCAGCGGGGTGACGAACGGGCCGCCCTGGGCGAGGGCGGTGGACAGTGCCGCGGGCCAGAGATCGGGGCGACGGTTCAAGGCATCCGCGGCGAGCGCACCAGCGGCGACGGGGTCGGCGTCCGCGGCTCGGGTGAGGTTCTCCACCAGCCGCTGCGCCCGAATCGGGTCGAGCTGGTCTGATCGGTTGTCGCGGTCGGCGGCAGGTGGCGGTGCGACGAGGTATGCGAGGCAGTCGGTGAACAGCCCCCCGGCGGTGAACTCGGTGACGACGAGGTGGTCGGCCAGCGGGTCGGGACGGACCGCCAGGGTTCCATCGGTGGTGTCGACGAGGAACCGCCGCGCGGCGTCGGCCAGCTCGCCCGGGGCGAGGCTGACCAGATCGCGCACCCCCGCCGACACGAGTAAAGCGGTGGCGTCGGCCGGATCAGGGGTCAGCAGGCTGATCACCGCGGCCGCCCGGCGTAGCGCTGCCACGGAGGCTCCGCGCTTGAAGCGGCTGACCAGGTCGGCGTTCCAGTTGTCGAACTCCCGACCCAGGATCGTCTCGTAGAGCTCGGACCGGTCCGCCGGGAGCGGATGCGGGTGGTGGGCGGCGAGCCACCCGAGCATGACGACGTCCAGGGTGGTCCACCGCAGGCTCCTGGGCGGCAACTCGGGAGGGGTGTCGTTCGCGTCCGCCGCGGCGGGGGAGAAGCGGCGGTAGGCCCGCCGGTAGACGACCTCCGCGTTCGGGTGCAGCGCATCCAGGTGGCTGTCGGGAAACAACTCCGGCCGGACGCCGCGCTTGTCCAGCGCGTTGTCGAGGGTGGAGCGCCAGTCGCCGGGGTGCCGGGCGGTGAGCAGAACCACCGTACGGTCCCGGCGGGTGGACAGGGTGGCCAGGATCGTGGCGACGGTCTCCGGACGGGCCGCCTCGACGTAGTCGATGACCACGAGCAGCGGCCCCACCACTCCTGCCAACCAGCGGGTCGCCTCGTCGTCAGGTTCCCGCTCGGTGGTCGTGCGGGCACTGATCTCCGCGCGCAGGAATCCGGTGTACCAGCGGTCCCGCTCACCGAGCTGGTGGGCCAGCTCCGCCGCGACCCGGGTCTTGCCCGAACCGCCCACGCCGTGCACCAGGGCCAGCCGAACGCGCGGATGTTCGGTTGCGGGGTCGGTGCCGAAGCCGGCGTCGGGTTCGGTCTCGGGTGCCAGGCACCAGGAGTAGAGGGCGTCGAACACCTCGCGCCGCTCGAAGGGCACGATCCGGTTCCGCGCCCGGATACTCGGCAGCGGCCCCAGACGCTCACCCGCGGCCACCGGCCGATGGTAGGGCGGCTCCAACACCTGTTCCGTCGGCCTCTCGGGCAGTGGATGGCTGGTGCTCTGGTCGTGGCCCAGCCCGATGTCCACCCCGTACCGCCAGGTCCACTCCGACCCGGCGAGCATCCGGGCCGCCGCCGCGACGGCGTCCTCGAACACCGGCGGCTCCGCGGCCGGACCGTTCGCGCCGGTCCACGGGCGGGCCGCGCGAGCAACGTCGATCGCCACGAACTCGCCGGGCCCGTCCCAGGACTCCCGCAGCCCCATCCCCGGCCACGCGGGCGGCGCGGAGTGCACCGGCTGGGACAGCGGGTAGGGCTGCCGGCCGCCCAGCTCGCCGCGCAGCCACACCACGACCACGACATGACCGGCCGTCGCGACCCCCGCCGGGGTCAGCGCCACCAGCATCGGGTGCAGCCCGGCGTCCAGGCACGCCCCGCTGAAGGCCAGCGACAGGTCCAGACAGTTCGCCCACCCCGGCCGGTGGAACACCTGATCCGGCGGCCGGATCTGCTGCACACCCGCGGCACCGATGGTGTCCTCGTCGGCGTAGCGGACCCCGGCCCGGACGAACGCCTCGAACACCTGACGGACCCGCACCTGCACCGGGGCCCCGGACCGGCCGGGCAGCCGAACCTTGGGCGGCACAAGGCCGGCAAGGGCGCCGGTGCGGACGTAGCGCACCAACTCGCCCGGCTCGTCGCGCCGCCACAGCGGCCACCTCCGCGTCAACGCCGGCTCCCCGTCTCGGCGCCGGTCCCGGCGCCGGTTGTGTCATCCCCGGTGTCAGGGGTGTCGTCGTGGTCGTCGGCGATGATGTCGTCCGGATCGTGCTCGTCGACCACGACGAGCGGCATCGACCCGTATACCGACGACCCGTTCCACGCCTCGGTGACCTCGACGTGGATCTCGTGCGCGCCCGCGGCCAGTGGCGGCACCCGAACATGCCAGCGCGGGCCGTCGGCGACCATCAGGTGCCGCTGCCCGCCCACGACGACGGTCGCGGCGGCGCCCGGCTCGTCGCGCGTGTCGTGGGCGCCGCGGTGGACCTCGACCCGGATGTCTACCTCCCGACCGGTCGCGGCCACCTCGTCGAGGTCCCACCCGACCCACGGGTCCTCTGGGCGCTCCGCGCCGCGCAGCGGCAGGTCCTCGCCCTGGACGGTCACCAGCTGGCCCAGCAGCGCCGCGGTCGACCCCATCGGCCCGTGCCGCTCGCCCAGCGCCCACGCCCGCTCCGGGGACCGGCTCCACTCCGCGGGGATCGCCGAGATCGCCGGCACCGTGCCGTCCCCCCGCCACCCGACATTGCCCCGCCATTGCGGGTCCTTCTTGCCCACCCGCAACCGTCCGCGCCGGGTCACCGCCCGGTTCGCCGTCCCGTGGCCCCGACCGAAGTAGACCGACAGGCCGGGCACCTCGTCCTGCGGGATGCGGTCCCAGCCGGCAGCGATGTCGGCGTGCACCTGGGCAGCTGCCCGCAACCGGGCCAGCACATCCACCCCGCCGTCCCACTCCGGTTCGCCGCATCGACGCACCACCTCGGCCGGCAGGTCCACCGGCTCGACCGGATTCCCACCCATCAGCACCGCGGGGTACTGCGGCGTCAGCTCGAACACCGACGGCCAACCGCGCAGCATTCGGGTCGCGGACTTCGACCGCAGACCCCAGGTCCCGGCCCCGTTGACCAGCCAGTCCAGCGCCCGCGGCGCCCCCCGGTACGGGGTGCCCAACGTGAACAACGCCCGGCACTGCGGCCATCCGCCACCAGGCCCGATCCAGTAACGGGCCACCAACCCACCCAACGAGTGCGCGACCACCACCACCTGCCGCCCCGACGTCCCCACCGCGGCGGCGACCGCCCGGCCCAGCACGTCGGCGGAGTCCGCGACCGACCGACGGAAGTCGTAGGGCACCCGCACGACGTCCACATCCGCCGGCATGTCCGCGTCCGGCCGGTAGTCCACCACCCGCAGTCGCGACCCGAACCGGGTGCGCAGATGGTGGGCCAACCCGTCGTACCCCGGGATCACCCACCACGGCCGGAACACCGTCAGCGTGTCGACCAGCCGCAGCGGTGTCAGCTCCCGGCTGATGTCCAGCGTCGCGGTCGATGTCACCGCATGGGTCAGCTGCCCCGCGGTGAGGTCCCATGCCGGAGTACCGCCCGGACCGGCCAACACGCTCCCACCGATGCCGGGCACCACCACGACCACATGCCGCAAGATGGCCATGCCCGATACCGTCGCTTTCCGTCAGCACCCCGTTACCGATCAGCCCGTCGAGGCCTACCCCAGCGCGGGAATCTTGTGGTGGCATCCCGCGGGTGACCGCCCACACGCAGGGTGCCCGAATGAGAGAACCGCGACTTCTACGCCACCCTCGCGCAGGTCCTGCCCGCCCTGCCGCTGCATCAGCGACCAGAACGACTGGATCATGGCGTTGTCGAAGCAGTCGGCGATGCTGCTGTCGACGGCTCCTCAACACTGACCCCGTGGCGGCTCGGCCAGGGGTCACTTCTAACGCGCCGTCGACAGGGTTCGTCGACACCGTCGCCCCCGTCCTCGGACCGCATCCGTTCGTACCGTTCGTACGGAAGGTAGCCGGAAGGAAACTTTCTGTGGCCTGATTGGGAAGATCGGCCGGGTTGGCGCAGGAACTCTCGGTAGAGTCGGCGTTGGTCGAGAGCGTGGGCAGCGGGCGGAAGTAGGCTGGAGCTGTTGTCAGCCCCAGAAGATGCCGCCGGGGTTGCGGTCGAGGACCTCGAGCAGGTCGGTCACCGCGACGGTCGGTGGGATGTGGATGTGACGGTGGAAGCGCTGGTGGCGATCCCGCCAGTACACCGTCCACTCCGCCCGGGTCCGGACGTAGCGCAGCCGGGCGATCGGTAGCCGGGTCCACTCCGACGCCGGGACGGTCGCGTTGGAATCGGGCCGGTCGGCCTGGTAGGGCAGACGGCGCTCGACGATGGTGACGTGCCGGTCGGTCACCTCACACTCGACGAGGACCTGCTTGCGGGCATGAGCGGGCACTCGGTCGGTGCACCAGGCCCGCACCGTGGCGATGTCGTCCTCGGGCATCAGGGTCATCACCGGACGATCGCAGACTGTCCAGTGGCGGCCACGACCGCGTCGCGGCAGTGGGCTACGGCAGGCGGGGCATGCGCACCCGTGGGCAACGATCGGGGTGTGGCCGTTGCTCCGGTCAGGTGGTGGCAGGTCGATCGGGTCCGGTCTCTGTCACTCGTCTCCTACCGTTGTGCAGGCGATGGGGTGCGCCGATGGCCGACGCGGCGGGAGGGGCGGCTTGGGCCTGGTCTCAGAACCCATGGTGTGGCTGCGCGACCTCTCGGAGCGGGTCCTCGATGGTGATCGGCCGTGGCAAAGACGAGGCAGCAGCAGCTGCGAGTTGCCGACCGGCTCTGGGAGCTGACCGAGCCGTTGATCCCACCTCGACCGCCGGCCCGCGTGCCGGGTGGTCGGCCGCGGATCGACGACCGCGCCGCTCTGGAAGGAATCGTGTTCGTTTTCGACACCGGCTGCCCGCCGGCGAGACCTGTCTACGTCCGCTCCCCGGTGCCGTGCTGACCGTTGACTGATGATACTGGAGCACATCTGGAGCACCGGTATGCATCGACCTGCGCTGAACAGGCGGCAACCGACCCCAATGACACCACCATGACCAGTAGATTCTCTGTTCTCGCAGCTCAACGGACTGTCCGGACCGTTCTGGCAGTCAAGGGGTCAGGGGTTCGAATCCCCTCAGCTCCACTCTGCACACCGGGTCCCGCCTCCTGAGTTTGTCCAGTTCAGGCGGGGTTGGTCGTTGCGGTGAACGATCTTCCTATGATCGTCGGCGTAGGCGTTGCGCACGGGATCTGGAGCAGATCTGGAGCATGGCATCTGCGCGCCCGAAATGGGGTCAGGGTCTGCTCCAGGATGTCGTGCCGGTTGGGGTCGGTTCGGCCCGGTTGGAGTCGGTTCGGGTGGGTCCGACGTCTGTTGGCCGTCTGCGGTGCGGACGGCCGCAGTCGGGGTCATAGGGTCAGGCGTGGCGTGTGCGCGACGTCTGCGGTCGTCTGGCGGGTTGTGCCGGGCATTTTGCCGGTGTCTGGTGGTGGACGTCGTCGTTCCATGAGCGGTAGTAGCGTCACCCAGTTGGTGGCCCAGCGCCGATCATGGGCCCGAATGTTCGGGCTGTGAGGGCGCCACCTGTTTTGCAGCAGCGACTTGGCCGGACTGCAGCGTTATCCCCACCTGCGACGTCGTGTGGGGGTTCAAGTCGGTGGTTCGCACGGACGGTTCGAGCGTGGCCGGCTCGTCGAGGCGGAAGGTGCCCTCGGTGAGCTGCGCTGGCAGACCGAGCACCGCGGGGGCGCCGCGTAGCCGGAGCATCAGCGGCTTGGGGCGCAGGCCCAACCCGGTCACGAACGCCGCGCCGCGCCCGACCCCGAGCAGCGCGGCCAGCAGATCGCGATGGCGTTCCACGAACTTGGTGTCGACGCCCGGAGCGGTGATCTCCCGGAGGTGGCGTCCGGAGCCGCGGGCCCGGTCCAGCCAGCGGTAGGCCGCGAGCAGGGTGGCCCACTCGTGGGCGGTGCGCAGGGCACGTAGGGGATGGTCGGCCACCCACTGTCGGACGTGCGGGAGGTCGTCGCTGAGTTCCAGCACGTGTCGGAAGGCGGCCACGTCGCCCGCCACGCCCAGGAGTCGCCACGCCTGCTCGTAGGAGGCGACCCTGGCGCGGACCGGGATCTGGTTACGACCGAAGTGCCGCCCGCCGACCGGGCCGCGGATGACCTCGTAATGGTTGCCCGCTCGGCTGCCAGCATCGAGGTCGGCGATCCACCGCTGCACGTCGGTGAGCGCCTCCCCGATCTCGGCGGGCCGCGGGCCGCGTAGCGGGACGTCGAACTCGGGCATCGGCTTGCCGTCCGCCAGTCCGGCGAGCAGCGAGCCGTCGTCCCAGCGCCGACGCACCGCCCGTGCGACGTCCTGCGGACCGGTCCACGATCTGTTCGCGGTGGTCATGCCCCGTTCATGCGACGCTCGTGGAACTCCTCGATCGTCAGCGTGTGGAGCCGCGAGTAGCTCCGGGTCGGGTTGTCCACGAAACCGATGGCACGTACGTAGGGTTCGATCACGTGCACCTTCTGCAGCGGTGTGACGATGAGCAGCTGGAGCCCGAGTGTGGCGAACAGCTGCAGTGCGAACCGGGTGGATAGGTCCGAGCCGCGCCCGAACGCTTCGTCGATCACCGCGAACCGGAAGTCGCGTGCTGTCTCGGCTCCCCATTCGAGGCCGAACTGGTAGGCGAGCGACGCGGCGAGGATCGTGTAGGCGAGCTTCTCCTTCTGCCCGCCGGATTTCCCGTCGGAGTCGTTCCCCACCGGTCGGTGCCGTGGGCGACGGCCACGACGGCGCCGAGCTTGCGCGCTCGGACCGGCGCGGGCATGCGTTGCACGATCGCGAGCAGGGCGGCTGCGCTGACGGCGTAGGTGATGTAGTCGAGGTAGGCGTCCCAGACGGCGATGCGGTCCGGGTCGGCGGTGAGGGCGGCGTCGAAGGCGGCGAGGGCGTCGTTGCGGCGGCCCTTCTGGTAGCGCCGGACGGTGGCGACCCCGAGCCACGCCGCGGCGCGGTCCGGGCGGCCCTCACCGTCCAGGGCGCGGGCGGCGGGCGAGGTAGGCGTGTTCGAGGTCTTCGCGGGTCTCGGGGCTGCGGTCGAACTCCTGCTCGGCGTGCGCGTGGGCGGTGCTCGCCGCGTCGAGGAGCTGGGGACCGGTGAGGCCGGATCGCGGTGGTGTGGTGCCGCGGCTGCGTGGCGGGGGTGTCGGGTCGAGCAGGCCCATGCCGGGAGTCTGCCCGACGGCGATCGCCGGCCGCCGAGGTGGCGTCGGGGCCTCCGGTGGCGTCAGCGGCCCCGGACGATCTCGACCGAGACGGGTGCCCAGGTGACACCGGGCAGCCCCGCAAGCGGCGCGAAGGGGTCGGCGGCGCGGTTCCACAGGTGGGGGAACGTCTCGTCCGCGTCGCCCAGGCCGCGTGCTTCGGTGCGCATGAGGTCGATGTCGGTGATGGTGACGGTCACCGACCAGCGGGCCCGGACCAGGTGCGGGTGCTCGTCGGTGGCGTCGAGCTCGACCGCGTCGAGCCGGAGGGCCGCGGCGAGCTGGGGCCAGGTGCCGGTGGTCGGTTCAGCCCACCACCGCACGGCGGCGGCGTCGCTGGTGGAGATCTCCTCGTGCGGGTCGAGCAGGTCCTCGTCGGGATCGGCGGGGCCGAGTTCGATGGTGAGGCCGTCGGACAGGCGCTGGTGTGCGGCGTCGAGCAGCGCGCGGCGGTCGACGACGTGGAGGTCGGCGATCACGGTTCGGGTCCAGTGCTCGCCGCGTCGCCCGCGGTCGTGTGGGGCGCGGACGGTGGGGGTCGGGTGTGGGTCAGGCAGCTCGAACAGACCCGGCTGCCCGGTCACCTGCGGCTCGCGTGCCGGGCCAGTGCGCGGTCGAGGCCCGCGAGGTCGAACGGGCGGGGTGGTGGGTGCTCGTCGGGCCAGTCCTCGACGGGGGCGTCACCGCGGCCGGCGATGCATGTGGGTCTGACCGGGTCGGTGGGCCCGCCGGCCTCGAGGAGGACGGTGTGGTCCCAGCAGTCGCCGAGGTCGTAGCGGTAGGACAGCCGGGCGCCGGCGCGGGGCAGCGCATCGGTGAGGGTGAGCTGGTCGGAGTCGGCGCACTCGTCGAGCTCGTGGAACGGGTCGGCGTAGTGCGTGCCGTCGACGGTGAAGACGTGCAGGTGGTCGCCGTCCCACTCGAACAGGATCTGGATGATCTCGTGGAGTTCGGTGAGGGTGGTGGTGGCGGGCAGCCGGATGCGGCGCCAGACCGGGGGCCGGAACCGGTCGAGGTCGATCCGCAGTTCGAGCACGTCATCCTCGTTCCAGGCGGTGCGCGGTGCGGGTGGGTGGTCGAGGTCGGGGCGGGCCCAACGACCGAGGGGGGTGCCGGTGCGGGTGGTGGGGTCGAGGGCGCCGCACTCGGCGAGCACCTCGAGCGCGCCGGCCTCGGGGAGCACCCCACGGCGGAACGCGTGGCCGTTGGTCATCCGGTCGCGCAGCGGCAGCACGTCCAGCAGCCCGTCGAGGGCGTCGCCGAAGCCGGGGTCCGGCAGTCCGGGAGAGGTGGTGAGGACGTCGAGGGCTGCGGCGCAGACGAGCGTGGCGCTGCGGCGTTCGGGGTCGTCGGACTCGGCGCGCAGCACAGCGCCGACGGCGTGTCGCCACTGCTCGGCGGGGTCGTCGCCGGTGGTGGTCGCGCACGCGCGGGTGGCGCCGACGTCGAGCAGCCCGGCGCCCTGGGCGGCTATCCAGGCCCGGTGCAGTGCGGGCACGTGCGCGGCGCTGACCACCCGTCCCGGGTCGGGGAGCCCTGCCGCCACGCACGCGGCGGGGATATCGGCGCGGCGCAGGACCGCCTTCGCGGTGACCGGGCGACCCGGACCAACGAACCCGGCAACGGCGCGGGCCCGGGTGAGGAGCACACAGTCACGCGCAGCGTCGACAACCAGCGACGTAGGCCCGGTTGCTGCATCGACACGGTCGGTGGAGTCGCCGCGACTTTCTTGATCACCGGGTCGGATGGAGCAGTTCGGACGCCGCACGCGGTTCAGCACGCCACGCACCGTAGCGAGGGCGCATCGTGGCGAGTGCGCTGGCCGCCAGACCCGCCTGATCGTTTGTGACGCTGTTGGTCCGTGCCGACGCCGGGCCCGCACCTGTCTGTCGCAGGTTCGTGCCCTGGGCGGGACACCACACGGATGGGAACAGGCCGCCTGCTAATGAGCGGGGTCGTTGGGCTCCGATAATCACCGACCTCGTATAGTTGTCGGTGCCTGGCTCGGCCCGGCATCGGCGCCGCTGACTTGATAAGTCTCGCCGCGGTTCAGCTGCGACGCGCCTGGTGAGCGCGGCGCGTGAAGGAGCTGGCGCCTGCCCGCCCGGTGCGGACCCAGGCCGCGATGGCCTATCGGGGGCGCGTCCAGGATGCAGGCCACCCACATCGGCCGGCCACCTGCAAGTCGTGCTGCCGGGACGGCACGACCACCATGACATTCGAGTGAGAGCACGTCCGAGGCAGTCGCTGGTGACCACCACACCGGCTGCCTTGACCTACGCTGGCGAGCCGTCCATCAGGCCCTACGGTCGACCTCGGATGAAGCGGCGTGGATGAGCGGTGCGGCGGCCTACCGGGAGTTGCACGATCAACGTTCGAGCAGCACCTCGAGCACCTGATCTCCCCGACGCCGCTCGACCCGGCAAACCAGTTCCGCCATGTCGGGGACGCCGTCGATCACGGCGAGTTCGACGGCGTTGTACTTGAGGGCGCGTCCCCGCCGTCGTTCGGTGAAGGGGAACTCCTTGACCCGCATGAAGGTGTCGGGGCCGCGGCGCGGCGAGGACGGGAAGATCGTCGCGCCGGTGTTCATGCCGGTGATGCGCACCCGGTCCCCGTGGCGTTCGAGCAGGTCGCGCGTCCTCACTTCCAGCACGTCGTGGGCCTGGTCGCGGTACAGTTTGGCAGCCAGGAGCCCGTCGAGGCGGGCGGGATGCAGCCAGAAGAACACGTGATCGTTAAGCAGCGCCAGCCACTCCTGCAGGGTCACGCCCGCGAGGTTGTGCTCGCGCAGAGGGCTCTGGTCGCGCACGGTGACGGAGCCGACGGTCGGGTGCTGGAGCCGTACTGAGGCCTTCCGGCGCGTTTCCAGGATTTCCGCGGCGGCGTCGGATGGTAGGCCGCAGTCCTTAACAAGCTGCCGGGTGGTACAGAGCCCGATCTGCCGGATCGCGTCCCAGCTGCCCGGTTCGGCCATGTGGTGAAGGACGGGATAGTTGTGCACGAGCTCCTCGGGCGTCACAGTTGCAGACTGTTCACACCGTCGGAGTGGGCCGGACTCGCCGCTCCGGCCTCACCATCGACGGCGGTCGATAACGCTCCGCGCGTCGAATCGGGTGCTGAGCAGGCTCACGGGGACC
This sequence comes from Pseudonocardia sp., assembly GCA_026785945.1. Classification (GTDB taxonomy): domain Bacteria; phylum Actinomycetota; class Actinomycetes; order Mycobacteriales; family Pseudonocardiaceae; genus Pseudonocardia. The sequence continues at coordinate 10,752 of JAJAZD010000072.1, forward strand.
CCGGCGACCTGCTCAATGTCTTCCACGAAAGCGATCGTGTCGCCGGTGAGCTGGTCGTACCGCTGGGCCCTGCGGTTGGCGACGCTGAGGTAGTCGGCGAAGATCAGCGCAATGTCGGTCGCCCCGTTGATCTCAACGGGCGATGGGGGGCACCCCTCTCTGCCCCGTATCCATCCATGACGCGCTGGCTGGCGGCCAGCTCCGTCTCTCTGACGGTGCCAGACCCCTTGCGGCCGTTCTGCTGCTCCGACGTCGCTGGGCGGGGCTGGCTCTGGGTTGCACAAAGCTGCTTACCGATGCCACAGCCAACGGTTACGCGAACTACGTCCTGGATGACATAGCCGGGCTCACCGTCGGCCGGGTCGGCCATGGGGTCATCAGTGCGCTGGGGCTCTCGCTCACGCTTGCCAGCTCTGGTCCGTGCCGCGTCCCGGCTCGACGGACGGCTGAACGATCGGAAAGAGGAACAGTTCAATTGCCAGCGCTGTTCGAGGGGCGCAGGCCTACCCATCCGGCGGTCGCGGCCACTAGGAGTAGGACAGCGCCGAGGTAGTAGACGGCGCGGATACCGAGGGTGTCGGCGAGCAGGCCCCCGGTGAGCAGGGACAGGAGTCGGCCGGACTGCCAGAGCATGTCGAACCCAGCGAAGACACGGCCGCGCAGTTTCTCTGGAGTCTCTGCCTGGAGCAGGGAGTTGAAGGTGACCGCGCCGGTGGAGGTGCCGATGCCGTAAGCGAGCAGGGTGGTCATCGCGGCGGCGAGGCCGGTCACGGTGGCCAGCACTGCGTCGACGAACGCCCGCAGGACGAAGGGTCCGAGGACGTAGACCGGGCGACGTGGGTCGTCGGTCAGTCGGGACAGCAGCAGCGGGCCGATGGCCGCACCGACTCCGATCGCGCCGAGCAGCAGCCCGTAGTCGCTGGGGCGCAGGGCCAGGTGCTCCTGGGCCAGGACGACGAGCAGGGCACCGGTGGCCCCGGCAGACAACGCTGCCAGGAACTGGCCAGCGGCCAGGGCTCGCAGCAGCCGATGCCCGGCCACGGCGGCGATACCTGCGGCGGCGTCGGCGTACCAGGAGGCCCGCATAGTCGCCGCCGGTGCAGCGGGAACGGTGAGGCGTCGCAGGGCCAGGGCGGAGAGAAGGTAGCTGGCGGCGTTGATCCAGAACGCCCAGGTGTAGCCGAAGCTGACGACCACGATCCCGGCTATAGGTGCCAGCACGACCTGGGAGACGACTGCGGCGGTCCACAGCCCGCTGTTGGCGGCAACCAGGTCCCGCTCTCGCACGATCGCCGGGAGCACGGACTGCGCGGCCGGGTTGAAGAACACCGCCCCGGCCGACAGGCCGACAGCCACTGCGTAGACCGCTGCCACGTGCCCGTCGACGAACGACAGCGCGAACGCCAGCGCGGCGCGCACCAGGTCGGCGCTGATCATCACCCGAACGCGAGGCAACCGGTCGACCACGGCGCCGGCCACCGGGGCCAGCGCAAGCACCGGGATGATCTCTGCGACCACCACGCCCGAGACGCCCAGGCCCGAACCGGTGAGGGAGTACACGAGCAGGACCAGGGCGACAGTGTTGAAGGCGTCCCCCCACTGCGACACCGTGCGCGCCACCCACAACCGCCGATAGGGCGCCTGGCGTAGCAGCGCCGTCACCTTCGTCTGCCCCGTCACGACTCCTCCGCACTCCTGGTCGGCCATTCACTCGTGCACCCGCATGAGGGTCCGAGCCCGCGCGGGAACACACTGGGGGTTCCAGTTCAGGGGAAGGTCAAGTCGCGACGCAGGAGGCAGCAATGCTGATCGGGGAGTTCGCCGCGGCAAGCGGCACGACGGCGAAGACGGTCCGCTTCTACGAGGCCATCGCCTTGCTCCCCCCGGCCGTGCGCACCGCCAGCGGCTACCGCGACTTCGCGCCGGAGACCATCGCCCGCCTGGACTTCATCCGCCGTGGGCGCGCGGCCGGCCTCACGCTGACCCAGATCCGCGAGGTCCTCCATATCCGGGACGCCGGCCAAACCCCGTGTAAGCACGTTCGAGAACTGCTGGCAGACCGACTGGCCGGCTTGGA
>JAJAZD010000073.1 GCA_026785945.1 Pseudonocardia sp.
AACCCGGGGGGCGCGGGGGGGGGCCCCCCGCCCCCCCCCCCCCGCGACCCGGGTTTCCGGGGGGGGGGGGCGGCGCGGCGCGGGGCGGCCGCCCGGGCGGGCGCGCGGGCCGGCGTGCTCGCCGAGCACCTCACCGCCCGAGGTTACGCCGCGCAGGCCAGCGAGGCCGGCAGCGAGGCCGGCAGCGGGGTGCAGCTGTGCCAGCACCATTGCCCGGTCGTCCACGTCGCTGCCGAGTTCCCGGTGCTGTGCGAGGCCGAGACCGCGGCGTTCGCCGAACTGCTGGGCACCCACGTGCAGCGGCTCGCCACCATCGCGCGCGGCGACTCCGCGTGCACCACCTACATTCCGCCGGACGTTCCCGACCGGCGGACGCACTCCACCACGTTCTCGACCGCACGATCCCTGAAAGGGAGGCAGTCCGAATGACGACCGCTCCTGACACCCTCACCCAGGAGGAGACGCTCGCGACGCTCGGCCGCTACGACTTCGGTTGGGCCGACCCGGACGCCGCCGGAGCAACCGCACGTCGCGGCCTGTCCGCCGACGTCGTCGCCGACATCTCCGCACTGAAGAGCGAGCCGCAGTGGATGCTGGACTTCCGCCTCAAGGCGCTCGGCATGTTCGGCCTCAAGCCGATGCCGCGCTGGGGAGCCGACCTGTCGGGCATCGACTTCGACAACATCAAGTACTTCGTGCGGTCCACCGAGAAGCAGGCCACCACCTGGGACGACCTGCCCGCGGACATCAAGAACACCTACGACAGGCTGGGCATCCCCGAGGCGGAGAAGGCACGCCTGGTGTCCGGTGTCGCCGCGCAGTACGAGTCCGAGGTCGTCTACCACCAGATCCGTGAGGACCTGGAGGAGCAGGGCGTGATCTTCCTCGACACGGACACCGCGCTGAAGACGCACCCGGAGCTGTTCCGGGAGTACTTCGGCTCGGTGATCCCGTCGGGCGACAACAAGTTCTCGGCGCTGAACTCCGCGGTGTGGTCGGGCGGCTCGTTCGTCTACGTCCCCAAGGGCGTCAAGGTCGACATCCCGCTGCAGGCCTACTTCCGGATCAACACCGAGAACATGGGCCAGTTCGAGCGCACGCTGATCATCGTCGACGAGGGTGCGTACGTGCACTACGTCGAGGGCTGCACGGCGCCGATCTACAAGTCCGACTCGCTGCACTCCGCGGTCGTCGAGATCATCGTGAAGAAGGGCGGCCGCTGCCGCTACACGACGATCCAGAACTGGTCGAACAACGTCTACAACCTGGTCACCAAGCGCGCCAAGGCCGAGGAGGGCGCGACCATGGAGTGGGTCGACGGCAACCTCGGCTCGAAGGTCACCATGAAGTACCCGGCCGTGTGGCTGATGGGCGAGCATGCCAAGGGCGAGGTGCTCTCCGTCGCTTTCGCGGGCGAGGGCCAGCACCAGGACGCCGGCGCGAAGATGGTGCACATGGCGCCCAACACGTCCTCGACGATCATCTCGAAGTCGGTCGCCCGCGGCGGTGGTCGCACCTCCTACCGCGGCCTGGTGCAGGTCAACGCGCGGGCGAAGAACTCGCGCTCCACAGTCAAGTGCGACGCGCTGCTGGTCGACACCATCAGCCGCAGCGACACCTACCCGTACGTCGACGTCCGCACCGACGACGTGTCGATGGGCCACGAGGCCACGGTCTCCAAGGTCAGCGGCGACCAGCTCTTCTACCTGATGAGCCGCGGCCTCACCGAGGACGAAGCCATGGCGATGGTCGTGCGCGGGTTCGTCGAGCCCATCGCGCGCGAACTGCCGATGGAGTACGCACTCGAGCTCAACCGCCTCATCGAGCTGCAGATGGAGGGCTCCGTCGGATGAGTTCGGATCAAGTGGCCGGCCTGGCCCCGGAGCTCGCCGGGGCCAAGATGGGCCAGGGTTCCAAGCCGCTCGCCTCGGCGAGTGAGCGGTTCACCTCCTACGATGTCGACGCGTTCGAGGTGCCCGGCGGCCGCGAGGAGAACTGGCGCTTCACGCCCACGAAGCGGTTGCGCGGGCTGCACGACGGCACGGCGACGTTCGAGGGCACGGCCACGGTCAGTGTCCGCGGGTCCGGATCCGACGTCAGGTCCGGTGCCGCTGTCGGGCCCGGTGTCTCCGTCGGGTCCGGTGTCTCCGTCGAGACCGTCACCCGCGGTGACGCGCGGATCGGCGAGGGCGGTGTCCCCGCCGACCGCGTCTCCGCAACCGCGTGGTCGAGCTTCACCGAGGCCACCCTTCTCACGCTCACCGGAACCCCCTCTCCCGTGACCGTGACGGTCACCGGGCCGGGGGAGGGTTCCACCGCCGTGGCCCACCTGCAGATCCGCACCACCCCGCACGCCCAGGCCACCGTGGTGGTGGAGTTCCGCGGGTCGGGGGCGGTCGCCGACAACCTGGAGGTCGTGCTCGCCGACGGGTCGATGCTCACGCTCGTCGTCACCGAGGAGTGGGCCGACGACGGGGTCCACGTCAGCGCCCAGCACCTGTCGATCGGTCGCGACGCCACCCTGCGCGCCACCTCGGTGGCACTGGGCGGCGACCTCGTCCGCATCAGCCCCACGGTCAAGTACCGCGGTCCCGGCGGCGACGCCGAGCTGGCCGGCCTGGGCTTCGCCGATGCCGGGCAGCACCTGGAGCAGCGCCTGCTGGTCGACCACGCCGTGCCCAGCTGCCGGTCCGACGTGGTCTACAAGAATGCGCTGCAGGGCGCCAAGGGCGTCACCGATGCGCACACGGTGTGGGTCGGCGACGTGTTGATCCGCGCGGCGGCCGAGCACACGCAGACCTTCGAGCTCAACCGGAACCTCGTGCTCACCGAGCACGCCCGGGCCGACTCCGTGCCGAACCTGGAGATCGAGACCGGCGAGATCGCCGGCGCCGGGCACGCCAGCGCCACAGGCCGGTTCGACGACGAGCAACTGTTCTACCTGCAGAGCCGCGGCATCCCCTCCGACGTGGCCCGCCGGCTCGTTGTCCGGGGCTTCTTCGGCGAGATCTTGAACAAGATCACCGTTCCCGAGCTGCGCGAGCGGCTCGAAGCGGCGATCGAGGTCGAACTCGCCGTCACCGGCGCCTGACGCCCCACCACACCACCGAGTCGTTATCGGAGTACTGACACACATGTCCACCTTGGAGATCAAGGACCTGCACGTCTCGGTCGCCACCGAGGACGGCGCCAAGGAGATCCTGAAGGGTGTCGACCTGACGATCCGCGCGGGCGAGACCCACGCGGTCATGGGGCCGAACGGCTCGGGCAAGTCCACGCTCGCCTACGCGATCGCCGGGCACCCCAAGTACGAGATCACCTCCGGCACGGTCACCCTCGACGGCGCCGACGTCCTCGCGATGACCGTCGACGAACGGGCCCGAGCGGGGCTCTTCCTCGCCATGCAGTACCCGGTGGAGGTCCCCGGCGTCTCGACGTCGAACTTCCTGCGCGCCGCCGCCACCGCCGTCCGCGGCGAGGCGCCCAAGCTGCGCACCTGGGTCAAGGAGGTCAAGGCGGCGATGTCCGACCTCGACATCGACCCCGCATTCGGTGACCGCAACGTCAACGAGGGCTTCTCCGGCGGCGAGAAGAAGCGCCACGAGGTGCTCCAGCTCGCGCTGCTGTCGCCCAAGTTCGCGATCCTCGACGAGACCGACTCCGGCCTCGACGTCGACGCGTTGCGCGTCGTGTCCGAGGGCGTCAACCGCTACCGCGCGGGCGGCGAGACCGGAGTCCTGCTGATCACGCACTACACGCGGATCCTGCAGCACATCACCCCCGACGTCGTCCATGTCTTCTCGGGTGGGCGCATCGTGGAGTCCGGCGGCCCGGAGCTGGCGAACGAGCTGGAGAAGACCGGCTACGTCCGGTTCGCGGACGTGCGGCCGGCGGAACCGACCGGGGGCGTCGAGGGCGCGGCATGACCACCACCACCGAGGGTCTGGACGTCGCACCGCGTGGTGTGGTCGCGGCGGTCGACGTCGCAGCGGTGCGTGCGGACTTCCCGATCCTGTCCCGCACGGTGCGCGGCGGTCGGCCGCTGGTCTACCTCGACTCGGGGGCCACCTCGCAGCGTCCACGCCAGGTGCTCGACGCCGAGCGTAGCTTCCTCGAGCAGCACAACGCCGCCGTACACCGCGGTGCGCACCAACTCGCCGAGGAGGCGACCGACGCCTACGAGTCGGCCCGCGCGCGGATCGCCGCGTTCGTCGGCGCCGACCCGGGCGAGGTGGTGTTCGTCAAGAACGCCACCGAGGGCATCAACCTCGTCGCCTACGCGATGAGCAACGCGGACGGCGCGGGCGAGGAGGCGCAACGGTTCGCGATCGGGCCGGGTGACGAGATCGTGGTCACCGAACTGGAGCACCACGCCAACCTGGTGCCCTGGCAGGAGCTCTGCCGCCGGACCGGGGCCACCCTGCGCTGGTACCCGGTCACCGACGACGGCCGGCTCGACCTCGACTCGATCGTGCTGTCCGGGCGCACGAGACTGGTCGCGTTCGCGCACCAGTCCAACGTGCTCGGTACGATCGCGCCGGTCGCCGAGCTCGTCGCGCGCGCGAGGGAGGTCGGGGCGCTCACGCTCCTCGACGCCTGCCAGTCGGTGCCGCACATGCCGGTGCACCTCACCGATCTCGACGTCGACTTCGCGGTGTTCTCCGGGCACAAGATGCTCGGCCCGTCCGGGGTGGGCGTGCTCTACGGGCGCAGCGAGCTGCTAGCGGCGATGCCGCCGTTCCTCACCGGCGGCTCGATGATCGAGATGGTGCGGATGGAGGGGGCCACCTACGCTCCGCCGCCGCAGCGTTTCGAGGCCGGGGTGCCGATGACCTCGCAGGCCGTGGGTCTGGCGGCGGCGGTCGACTACCTCAGCGAGATCGGCATGGACGCGGTCCACGACCACGAAGCGATGCTCACCGCAGCCGCGCTGGAGGGCCTGGCCGGCGTGCCCGGCGTCCGGATCCTCGGACCCACCACGCTCGACCGGCGCGGTGGAGCGGTCGCGTTCGTCGTGGACGGCGTTCACGCCCACGACGTCGGCCAGGTGCTCGACGACCGCGGTGTCGCGATCCGGGTGGGCCACCACTGCGCCTGGCCGCTGCACCGCCGGTTCGGGGTCGCCGCCTCCGCCCGCGCGTCGTTCCACGTCTACAACACCGTCGAGGAGATCGACGCGCTGGTCGAGGGCGTGCGCGCGGCCCGTTCCTTCTTCGGCGTCGGCACCGGCTCTTCGGCACCGGCCCCGTCGGCACCGGATCCGGCGACGAACCGCGAGGGGTGACCTGAGTGCAGCTGGAACAGATGTACCACGAGATCATCCTGGACCACTACCGGTCGCCGCACGGCTCCGGTCTGCGTGAGCCGTTCGATGCCGAGTCGTTCCAGGTCAACCCCACGTGCGGGGACGAGATCACACTGCGGGTGCGGCTCGACGGCGACACGGTGGCCGACGTGTCCCACGAGACGCTCGGCTGCTCGATCAGCCAGGCCTCGGCCTCGGTGCTCACCGAACTCGTGGTCGGGCGCAGCGTCGCGGACTCGATGCGGGTGCTGAGCGCGTTCCAGGCGATGACCCAGGGCCGGGGTCAGGTCGAGCCGGACGAGGAGGTGCTGGGCGACGGCGTCGCGTTCGCCGGGGTGGCGAGGTACCCGGCGCGGGTGAAGTGCGCGTTGCTCGGTTGGATGGCGTTCAAGGACGCCGTGGTCCGGACGGCGCAGATCGAGACGGCGCTGGTCCGGACGGCGCAGAGTCGAGGCGGACCACGCACCGATGCAGTCGATCCGACGGAGGCAACGACATGAGCGAGACCACCGAACACAGCCACGCCGGCCCGGAGGACGTCGTACGGGGCGCGGCCGGAATGCCCGAGCCGCCCGCGCGCGCCGAGGACCCGTCGTTCGACGATCTCGAGGAGGCCATGCGTGACGTGGTCGATCCCGAGCTCGGCATCAACGTCGTCGACCTCGGCCTGGTGTACGGAATCCAGGCCGAGGCCGGTGTCGCGACGATCGACATGACGCTCACCTCGGCGGCGTGCCCCTTGACCGACGTCATCGAGGAGCAGACCCGCGCGGCCCTCACCGCCGGCCCGACCGGTGGCCTGGTGAACGACATCAAGATCAACTGGGTCTGGCTGCCGCCGTGGGGCCCCGACAAGATCACCGACGACGGTCGGGAGCAGCTCCGCGCCCTGGGCTTCCGCGTCTGACCCACCACAAGACAGCCTCGGGTGGACGGCCACATGGACACCTGTGGTCGTCCGGAAGCACGCCCGGTCGCCACAGGTGTCCATGCGGCGGGTCGGGTGAGCGGTCGTGTCAGCTCTGGGAGCTGACGTAGCGGATCAGGCCGGCCACGTCGTCGGGCACCAGGCGGCCGATGGCGCCGCTGGAGTAGACGGCGGTGATCACGGTGCCGTCGGGAGCCAGTACGAAGCCGGTCGACTGCAGGTGGTGCGGTTCGTCGTTGGTGTAGGCGCCGGTCTCTGCGGCGATATTGTCGGGGTCGGCCCCGTGGCCCACCGGGAACGTGAGCCTGTGCTTCTCGACGAGCGCGGCGCTGGTCGCCTCGTCGTCGACGGAGAACACGACGACCTTGATGCCGAGTTCGGCGAAGGTGTCGGCGGCCCGGGAGAACGCCGCGAGCTGGGCGTTGCAGTACGGGCACCAGGATCCGCGGTAGATCAGCACGACGCCGAACGAGCCTGCGAGGTCCTCGGGCAGGGAGATCGACCCGCCGCCCACGGCGGGGAGGGTGAGCGAGGGAAAGGTGTCGCCGCTGTGCAGGGCGAGCATGTTCGCTCCTATGATCGAGTGGACTGACAGGTCCACTCTGGGCGGCCGTATACTGGACTGTCAAGTCCAGTAATCTTCTCGTCATGAAGACGACCGGTACGGTGCCGCGGCTCACTGCCCGGGGCGTGGCGACGCGGGCGCGGATCGTCGAGGCGGCGGCCGACCTGGTGTTCGAGCGCGGGGTCGCCGAGACCGGCCTCGACGCCGTACTCGCCGCCAGCGGCACGAGCAAGTCGCAGCTCTACCACTACTTCGCCGACAAGGACGATCTCGTGCTCGCTGTGATCGAGCGCCAGACCGAGCGGGTGCTCGCCGAGCAGGAACCGCAGCTGCACGAGCTCGATTCGATCGCCGGGCTGCACCGCTGGCGGGACGCGCTGGTAGGGCTGCAGCGCCACGGCGGCTGCGTGGGCGGGTGCCCGATCGGGTCGCTCGTCGCCGAACTGGCCGGGTCCGACCGCCCACGGGAGCTGCTCCGGGCCGGTTTCGCGCGGTGGGAGTCCTTCTTGGTCGCAGGCCTCACGACGATGCGCGACCGCGATGAGCTCCGGCCCGACGCCGATCCACGTGATCTCGCCACGGCCGTCATGACCGCCCTGCAGGGTGGGCTGCTCCTCACCGCGACGACGCGCTCCACGCGCCCGCTGGAGCTCGGCCTGGACATGGCGATCGCGCACGTGGAAGCGCACCGGCTCAGCCGATCGGTGCAGCCTCGCGGTCGACGGGAGGGGCCGGTCGACGCAGGGCCGGCCCGACCAGCCGGTACCTCAACCGCCAGTCGGAGCGGGTGAACAGGGCCGCCATGGTCGCCGCGGTACCGGCGAGATCATCGCGGTCGCCGAGGTAGGCCCACTGGTGCCGGTCGGGAAGGGCGAAGAACACCTCGAAGAAGTCGACCACCTCCGGCGGTGGCATCCGCAGCAACGCCTCCAACCCGATCCGCCGCAGCCGGTGCACGGCCATGGCCTGTGGAGACCACACGACCGCTTGCGCCGCGGCGAGCGCCGCCGCGGGTCCCGAGGGCCACCGGGTGGCGATCGCGCCGGCCACGGCCGGTGCGAGGGTGAGCGCGGCAGCCAGGCTGAACCCGCTTGCCGGGTGGACCAGCGGTGCGGCGGCCCCGAAGCCGAGCACGCCGGATGTGCGGTGGCGGGGGGAGTCGACCCGGAAGTGCACCTTCTCGGTCCCGGCGTCGGGCGGCACGGTGATCCCGTGATGGTGCAGGCGTGCGTGCAGCCTGCGCCGCAGCACGCGCATCGGCAGCCCGGGCCGCCGCGCCAGGGAGGTCTCCTCCAGAAGCATCGCGCCGCCGCCGAGCGGGATCCCGTAGAGGAAGGTGGGCCAGCCCGGCTCCCCGTGGTCGGCCCGCCAGTCCATGAACAGCGCCTCGCCGGGAGCGACGAGCGCGGTGGCCGCCGACTCGTCGACGATGACGCCGTAGGCCGTCTGCCCGGCGGCGACACCGCGCGCACCGGGCCCACCCAGCGGCTGCCGGTGCCCGCCCGCGTCGACCACGACCGCGGCGTCGACCCGGGTGCCGTCGGCGAGCTCGACGCCGCCCGTCCCGGAGCTCGTAACCGCCCGCCCGGTGCGGACCACGACGCCGGCGGCGTCCAGCTCGGCGTCGAGGTGTGCCCGCAGGGCCGCAACGTCGAGCACCGCGTAGTCACGGCCCAGGGTGTGGGTGGTGCGCGCGATCGCCCGGCCTCTCGCCCGCGCGGCGACGGTGGACTCCGGCAGTGTGGCGGGCAGCTCCGCCGCCCACGCACCGTAGGTGACACACCACGGTGCGTCGGGGGCCGGATCCAACAGTGTGGTGACGAGTCCGCGCCGCCCGCACTCGGCAGCCACCGCCCGCCCCGCGGGCCCCCCGCCTACCACCAGCACGTCTGCGGTCACCCGCCCGTTCTACCCGACAGCAGGTCCTCCCGCGCGCTCGCCGGCCGCCGCGCCCCGCGGGGTC
>JAJAZD010000074.1 GCA_026785945.1 Pseudonocardia sp.
CGCCCCGGCCACGCCGATCACCGGGGGCGGGGGGGGGGCTACCCCGCGCACGACCGCGACGTTTAACAGGACGAGCCCGGTGGCGCCCACCCCGCCCAGCCACCACCACTCGACACCGCGCGGCCGCGGCAGCGGTCGGCGGGCCACCGCCGCGAACCCGAGGAGCAGCGCGGCCGCGACGGCGTAGCGCACCGCCTGCAGCGTGAACAGCGGTGCGTCGATGATCGACCGGGAGACCGCGACGCTGCTGCCCACGCAGATCATCGCGCCGACCGCGAGCAGTGCACCGGATCGGACGGGAGCGGACGTGAGGGTCACGCCTGCGACACTGAGGCACCCGTGGCCCTCCGGCCACAGCAAGCCCCGGTTCTCCCCGCGCTCACCCGCTCGGACCGCACTGTCGGGCCGACCTGTCGCGCGAGAGTGCCGTTCGCGCGCTCCGGCGAAGGCGCGAGTGGAGCCAGGTCAGCGTTTCCGGCTCCACTGGTTGGCGCATTCTTTGCGCGCGGCCAGCTCCGCCGTCTCCGTCACGCGCTTCGCCCTGGTCTGCGGGCGTTCGGCCTGCACGATCCACTCCAGGATCCCGCGGCGTACCGACCGACGGAAGGCGTCCCAGTGCTCGAGGGCGGGCGGGTGCGCGGCGAGTGCCGCACCGAGATCGTCGGGCACCACGGGGTCCTCGACGGCGTCGAGCAACGTCCAGGACCCGTCGACCGTCGCGGCCTCGACGAGCGCGGTCCCGGCCGGCGCCATCAGCCCGGCCGCGGCCAGTCGCTCGATGCGCAGCTTGTTGGGCCGGGACCAGCCGCTGCGGGGCTTGCGCGGGGCGAACCACAGCATGGTCCGCTCGGCGTCGAGGGCCTTCGGCTTGCTGTCCACCCAGCCGAAGCACAGCGCCCGCTCCACCGACCCCGGACGTTCAGGAAAGCCCCGTTCATTCCCTCGGCGGGCAGCAAAGTGGCTTTCCTGAACCTGGAGCAGGCGGCGCCCGAGCTCGTCAGCCGGGCGCCGGGTCCCCCGTGAGCGGCGGCAGCCCCAGCATGGCTGCCCGGTCGGCGAGGTGGCGGCGTTCCACCTCGTTGCGGGCGGAACTGATCGCGGCGCGGAACGCCTCCGCCGCGTCGTCACCCCGGCCGAGCTCGGCGAGCAGCTCGGCGCGCAGGGCGTGCACGAGGTGCCCGCCCTGCAGGTCGCCGAGCGCGGCGAGTCCGGCTCGCGGACCGGCGGCCAGTGCCGTCGCGGCGGCGCGGTTGGCCAGCACGGCCCGCGAGGGGTGGACCACGGCCAGCCTGTCGTAGAGCGCGGCGATCACGGACCGGTCGGGTACCGGCGCCGCATTGGCGACCGCGATCGCGGCCTGCAGCGTCCAGGGGCCGGGCGCCCGGCCCGATCGCATCAGCGACTCGGTGGCCAGGTCGACGCCGAGGTCGAGGTCGGCGTGGCGCCATCGCGTGCGGTCGGAGTCGGCGAGCCGCACCAGCCGTCCCGTCGCGTCGAGGCGCGCGTCACGGCGGGCATCGGTCACGAGAAGGAGCGAACGCAGGGCGGACACCTCGGGTTCGTGCGGCAGCAACCGGTGCAGGAGCCCCGCGAGCCGCAGCGCGCTGTCGCACAGGTCGGCGCGGACCAGCTCCGGCCCCTCGGTCGCGGCGTGCCCCTCGGTGTAGACGAGACCGACCACCGCGAGTACGGCTGGTAGGCGAGCCGGGAGCTCCGTCGCGGTGGGTACCGCGAACGGGATGCCGGCGTCGCGCACCTTCTTCTTGGCCCGCACCACCCGTTGCGCGACGGTGGCGGCGGGCACCCCGAACGCCCGTGCCACCTCGTCGGTCGTGAGCCCGCACAGCAGCCGCAGCGCGAGCCCCACCTGCGCGGCCGGCGCGATCGCGGGATGGCAGCAGGTGAACACGAGCCGGAGCAGGTCCTGCGCGGCGTCGGGGTCCCGGCCCGGGGCGGAAGCGAACGGATCGTCCACATCGGCCTCCTCGGGTCCGGGTTCGGCCTTGTCGACGTACAGCGCGGGCGCCTTCTCCGACGCCGTGCGCTCACGGCGGACCCGGTCGAGCACCCGCCGCCGCGCGGCCGTCTGCAGCCACGCCGCCGGGTTGTCGGGGACGCCGTCGCGCTCCCACGCCTCGACGGCCGTGGCGAACGCGTCGGCAACGGCCTCCTCGGCGCGGTCGAGGTCGCCGGTCCACCGGGCCAGCACGGCCACCAGGCGCGCCCACTCGTCGTGGTATGCCTGCTCGACCGCCCGGCGGACCGGTCCCACCTCGACTCAGCCCTGGCCGAGATCGACCAGCGGGCGCACCTCAACGGCGCCGCTCTCGGCACCCGGGCACTTCTTCGCCCAGCTCAGCGCGGCGTCCAGGTCGTCGACCTCGAGCACCCACCAGCCGCCGAAGGACTCCTTCAGCTCGGCGTACGGGCCGTCGTGCAGCAGGGCCTCGCCGTCGCGCACACGCACGGTCGTCGCCGTCCCGCTGGGTGTGAGCTGCTGCGCGTCGCGCAGGATGCCGGCTTCGGCCATCGCCTGGGTGAAGGCGATGAACCGGCCGATCGACGCCTGCATCTCCTCCGGTGTCAGTGCGGCGGTCGCGGACTCGTCGAAGTGGTTGAGCAGGGCGTAACGCATGGTGGCCTCCTGGCCTCATCGGGGTGCTGGTGCTGGTGCGGAAAGTCCGAGCGTGGCGCCCCCGGACGGACATCCTGGGGCAACGTGCCACGCGGGTCGACAGGTCGTGTCAGGACACGCGGTCACCGGCGAAGCGGGCGTGCAGCGCCGCCAGCGTGGCGTCGATCGCGCGACCGGCGCCGCGCGGCATGCCGATCGCGGCGACCAGCCCGGGAGCCCTCTTCACGCGCCCGTCCCAGCTCTCGGTCACGCACGTTCCTCCGGGGACGGCGGCGAGCTCCCAGCGCCAGATGTGGCGGGCGCGGTGGCGCCATGCGATGCGGGCATCCGGCTCGAACTCCACCACGACGTTGTGGGTCGTGTAGCGGGCGCCCGCCTTCATGCGGACGGAGAACTCGGCTCCGAGGGAGAGCCGGTCGGGTGCGCCGAGGATCTCGACCACGGTGCCCGACCCGTCGAGAGCGACGTGCTCGCGCGCGTCGGCGAGCAGGGCGAACAGCACGGGCGGCGGCGCGGCGACGACGGCGCTGCGGGTGACGTACAGGGTGTCGGACATGAGGGCCTCCGGGCTCTCGGGCGGCCCGTCGCCGCCCTCGTGTCCCCTCGACGCGCGACGCGCGCCCGGATCGACACCCGTCCACGGAATCTTTCGAGATTCTGCGTCACGAGCCGGTTCGGCTAGGTCGGGGGCTCCGTCCGGGGGGCCGGAGACGGCGGGGACGGGTGAACTAACGTCGGCCCGCGTGACGGAAGCGGCGACACGATCCCGGCGGTATCCAGCGGCAGAGCGACTCGACCTGGTCGACGACCTGCACGGCCACCGCGTCGCCGACCCCTACCGATGGCTGGAGGACCCGGCCGACCCTGCGACCGTGGCCTGGTCGGAGGCGCAGGACACCCTGGCCCGTGCACATCTCGACGCCGTCGCCGGCCGCGCAGGACTGGCGGCCACACTGCGCGAGCTGCTCTCGGCGGGTTCGGTGTCGGCACCGGTGTGGCGGGGCGGCCGGCGGTGCTCGACGCGCCGCGAGCCCGGGCAGGAACACGCGGTCCTGCACGTCGTCGAGCCGGACGGCACCGAGCGCATCCTGCTCGACCCGTCCGTCGTCGACCCCGACGGCCTGACCACCCTCGACGGCTGGGTGCCCGACCTCGAAGGGGCGCGGCTGGCCTACCTGCTCTCCGCGGGCGGTGACGAGCACTCCGTGCTGCACGTGCTCGACGTCACCACCGGCGAGGACGTCGAGCCGCCGATCGACCGCTGCCGCTACTCGGCGATCGCCTGGCTCCCGGGCGGCGCCGAGCTGTTCTACGTCCGGATGGTCGAACAGGACGAGGTTCCCGCCGGGGAGCAGGCCCTCCATCGCCGCGTCCACCGCCATCGCCTCGGCACCCCGGCCGGCGCCGACGAGATCGTCGAGGGTCCCGGTCTCTACGACGACCACACCTACTACGACGTGCGCGTCTCCCGTGACGGGCGGTGGCTCGTGGTCGGCGGCAACGTCGGCACCGCGCGCCGCGACAGCCTGTGGATCGCCGAGCTGGGGGCGGGGCCCACGCCGGCCCTGACCCCGGTGCTCACCCAGGCCGACGACGTGCGGTGCACCGCATGGGTCGACCGCGACGGCCTGCTCTACCTGCGCACCAGCGATCGCGCGCCGCGCTTCCGACTGGCCGTGACCGACCCGCGGACCCCGGGCCGGGAACACTGGCGCGAGCTCGTGGCGGAGGACCCGGATTCGGTCCTCGACGCCGCGCGCCGCCTGGAACCGGCCGGCGGTGACGAGGCGCTGTTGGTCGTGGCCCGCAGCCGCCACGCCGTCTCCGAGCTGGTGCTGCACGCCGCGGCGGACGGCGCCCCGCGCGGCACCGTCCCGCTGCCGGGCCCGGGATCGCTCACCGGCCTGTCGGTGGCCGACCGCGACACACCCGACCAGGCCGGCCGGTTGTGGATCGGGTGGAACGACTTCCTGACCCCGCCGGGTGTCCACCGCTACGACCTGGACACCGGGACCACCGTGCCGGAAGCGGCCGCGCCGGGCACCGTCACCGTCCCGGCCGTGCGCAGCGAGCAGCGTGCGTTCACCTCCGCCGACGGCACGACCGTCCGGATGTTCGTCCTGTCCGGGGACGGAGAGGGCGACGGGGACGGCCCCCGCCCCACCCTCGTCACCGGATACGGCGGTTTCGGGATCTCCCGCGCCCCCGGCTACACGCCCTCGGCGCTCGCGTGGGTGGCGGCCGGCGGCAGGTACGTCGTCGTCTCGCTGCGCGGTGGGGGCGAGGAGGGCGACGGTTGGCATGTCGCCGGCAACCGCGGCAACAAGCAGAACGTGTTCGACGACCTGCACTCGGCCGCGGAGGCCCTGATCGCGACGGGCACCACCACGCCCGGGCAGCTGTCGATCCTGGGCGGCTCGAACGGCGGTCTGCTGGTCGGCGCCGCGCTGACCCAACGCCCCGAGCTCTACCGCGCGGCGGTCTGCTCCGCACCGCTGCTGGACATGGTGCGCTACGAGGAGTTCTCGATCGGTCGCACCTGGAACGACGAGTACGGCACCGCGTCGGACCCGACGGAGCTGGCCTGGCTGCTGTCCTACTCGCCCTACCACCACGTCGAACCCGGGGTCGCCTATCCGGCGGTGCTGCTCACCGTCTTCGACGCCGACAGCCGCGTCGATCCGCTGCACGCCCGCAAGATGTGCGCCGCGCTCCAGTTCGCCACCTCCGGTGACGTCGGGAGCAGACCGATCGTGCTGCGCCGGGAGACCGACGTCGGACACGGCGCCCGGTCGGTGTCGCGCACCGTGGCCCTCGCCGTCGACCAGCTGGCCTTCCTCGCCGCCCACACAGGACTGGAGCTGTAGATGCGTGACGCCGCCGACCTCGTCCTGCCCGCCCAACCGGAGTGCGCCACGCAGGCCGGCACCTGGTGTGCGCGGTTCTACGAGTGGACCAACAACGACTTCCTGGCCCGCTCGGCGGACACGATCGTCTTCACGACGATGTCGATCGCCTTCATCCTCGTGCTCGCGGCGGTGGTGCGCTGGGCGGCCCACCGGGTGATTCACCGTGTCATCGAGGGTGCGACCAACTCGCGGGTGTCGCGGCTGATCAGCCGCGCCCCCGGGCTGCGCCGCGCCCCCGCGTCGGCGGCGAGCCAGCGCAACGTCCAGCGCGCGCGCACGATCGGCTCGGTGCTGCGCTCGATCAGCTCCGTGGTCGTCCTGAGCATCGCCGCGGTGATGGTGCTGGCCGAGTTCGGGGTGAACCTCGGGCCGATCCTCGCCTCGGCCGGCATCGTGGGTGTCGCGGTGGGCTTCGGCGCGCAGAACCTCGTGCGCGACTTCCTGTCGGGCATGTTCATGTTGCTGGAGGACCAGTACGGCGTCGGTGACATCGTCGACCTCGGAGAGGCCGGCGGCGTCGTCGAGGCCGTCGGCCTGCGCATCACCACCTTGCGCGACATCAACGGCACCGTCTGGTATGTCCGCAACGGCGAGGTCCTGCGGGTGGGCAACAAGAGCCAGGGCTACGCCGTCGCGGTGATGGACATCCCGGTGGCGCACAGCGCCGACATCGCCGACGCCATCGAGCTCGTCGGACGCGTCGCGACCGCGCGAACCGTG
Source organism: Pseudonocardia sp. (assembly GCA_026785945.1). Taxonomy (GTDB): domain Bacteria; phylum Actinomycetota; class Actinomycetes; order Mycobacteriales; family Pseudonocardiaceae; genus Pseudonocardia. The sequence continues at coordinate 6,265 of JAJAZD010000074.1, forward strand.
GCGCAGGACATCACCGACGCCGTCCTGGAACCGGTCGAGGTGCTCGGTGTCGAGCGGGTCGGGCCGGAGGGCGTCACGTTGCGGCTGACGGTCAAGGTCAAGCCCGGGCAGCAGTTCGCCGTGCAGCGCGCCCTGAACGCCGCGATCGCCGACGCCTTCGACGAGGCCGGGGTCCCGCGCCCGTCGGTGTTCCCGGTCGGCACAGCGGCCGGCCCCACCACGCAGGAGGGGTGATGGGCAGGAGGGGTGACGGGCAGAAGGGATGATGGCACTGTGACAGATCCCCAGAACTTCTACGCCGAGGTCGGCGGCGCCCCCGTCTTCGACAAGATCGTGACCCGCTTCTACGAGCAGGTCGCCCAGGACGAGATCCTGCGTCCGCTCTACCCCGAGCAGGACCTCGGCCCGGCCGCGGACCGGCTCCGGATGTTCCTCGAGCAGTACTGGGGCGGGCCCCGGACCTACTCCGACCAGCGAGGGCACCCACGGCTGCGGATGCGCCACGCGCCGTTCAAGGTCGGACCCATCGAGCGCGACGCCTGGCTGCGGTGCATGCGCATCGCCGTCGACGAGTCCGGCCTGGACGACGCCCACCGGGCGCAACTCTGGCAGTACCTGACCTACGCCGCCGCCAGCATGGTCAACAGCGACTTCTGACCGCCGTCACACCACGGCGTCGAGCACGACCGTCCGGTCCGGTCCGGTCCGGTCCGGTCACCGTGACGGCGGAGGCGTCCGCGCGCGGCACCGAGGAGTTCAGGTTGCAGCGCATCTCCTCGTCACCGGTGCCGATGAACTCACCGGCGCCGACGGTGCGCCCGGCGTCGTCGGTGACCGTGACCGCGTAGGACTCGCCCGGGCGGAAGCCGGTCGCGGTCAGCTTCACCTCCATGCCCCAGAGATGGGCCACGACATCGGCCTGCGCTCGCACGGCAGGGTCGATCGCGCGCACGGCGATCGCCTCCAGTGGCACCCGAAGCGTGCCGCGCCGGTCGTCGAACGTCTCGGCGGCCCGCCAGGCGCGCAGGAACACCTCCTGCACGATGTCCTCGGCCGCACCCCGGCCGCCCAGCTGCCGCAGCGCGAACCGGAACAGCTCGCCCGCGTACGCTCGGTGAGCGGCCCGCAGGCCGTGTTCGTCACGCAGGCTCGTCCCCTCACCGCCACCCGCCGCCGCCGTTTCCATCGACCTGTTGTACGAACGATGCCGTCAACACGTTCATCCAGGGAAAGGTATGGCGCAAGATTCTCTTTGTGCAGTGGTGGCGCGACGCCGTGGTCTACCAGATCTACGTCCGGAGCTTCTCCGACGCTGACGGTGACGGTATCGGCGACCTCGACGGGATCCGGTCCCGCCTGGGCTATCTCGAGCTGCTCGGCGTCGACGTGCTGCGGTTGACGCCGTTCTACACCTCCCCGATGGCCGACCACGGATACGACGTCGCCGACCCGCGGGATGTCGACCCGGTGTTCGGCGACCTCGTCACGTTCGACGCACTCGTCGCGGACGCCCACAAGCACGGCCTGCGCGTCACGATCGATCTGGTACCCAACCACACCTCGTCCGAGCACGAGTGGTTCCGCGCGGCGCTGGCCTCGACCCCGGGCAGCCCCGAGCGGGCCCGCTTCCACTTCCGCCCCGGGCGTGGCGCCGGCGGCATGAAGCCACCCAACAACTGGACGAGCGCGTTCGGCGGGCCGGCGTGGACCCGGGTGCGGGACTCCACCGACGGGCCCGGCGAGTGGTACCTGCACCTGTTCACGCGCGAGCAACCCGATCTGAACTGGACCAACCCCGAGGTCTGGGCCGACATGGAGAAGACGCTGCGGTTCTGGCTGGACCGCGGTGTCGACGGGTTCCGCATCGACGTCGCAGACGGCATGAGCAAGCCCGAGGACCTGCCCGACATGGTGGCTCATGACGGACCGGACCCGCGTTTCGACCACGACGGCGTCCACGACGTGCACCGGATGATCCGCGCGGTGGTCGACCACTACCCCGACGCGATGGTGATGGGCGAGCTCGGGGTCCGCGACGGCGAGCGGTTCGCTCTCTACCTGCGCAACGACGAGCTGCACCTGGGCTGCCGCGCCGTCCTCGCGGACGCGCCGTTCGCCGCGGAGCGGATCAGGGAGATCGTGCAGCAGTCGCTGGCCGCCGTCTCCAGCGTGGACGCCACGCCGACGTGGGCGTACTCCGGTCACGACCTGTCCCGCCCCGTGACGCGGTACGGCGGCGGGGCGGGCGGCGTCGCGCGGGCGCGGGCGCTGGCGCTGGTGATGTGTGCGCTGCCCGGCGCGGTGTGTCTGTACAACGGCGACGAACTGGGCCTGCCCGACGTCGACCTGCCCGACGAGCTGCTCCAGGACCCGCTGTGGAGCCGCTGCGGGCGCACCGAACGCGGGCGCGACGCCTACCGGGTGCCCCTGCCGTGGGAGGGCGGCCCACCCGGCTACGGCTTCACCTCCGGCGCACCGTGGCTGCCGATGCCGGCGGAGTACGGCCTGGCCAGCGTGGCCGAGCAGCTGGAGGACACGGAGTCCACGCTCTCACTGTTCCGGCGGGCGATCGAGCTGCGGCGCGCCCACGGCGGAGTCACCGACACCACCCTGGAGTGGTTCGGCGCGCCCGAGGGCTGCCTGGCGTTCCGCCGGTCGGGCTCCACACTGGTGTGCGCCCTCAACACCTCCGACGTCCCCGTCCCGCTCCCGCCCGGCGACATCCTCCTCGCCAGCGGCCCGCTGCTCGACGGCGACCTGCTGCCACCCGACACGGCGGCCTGGCTGGCCTGACGGCCCCGGCCCCGGGGCGCCGTCGCGGGGACGGCCCGTCCGACGACCTCACCCCGCGACCTCACCCCACGAGCAGCGGCAGCGCGGTGAGCCTGCGGCGGACGACCGCGCCGTAGCGCGCGTCGAGCCTCATCCAGCTGCCGGTGGCCGAGACGCGCACCACACCACCGTCCCCACCGGGGTCCGCGTCGCCCAGGAAACCCATCCCGGACAGCGCGAGAAGGCAGCGCAGCGGCACCTTGATCGCGGGCCCACCCGACGCCCTCGTCACCGTCAGCACCGTCTGGTCCAGCAGGGACGCGGGCGGGCCGAGCGGGCCGGCGTTCTCCCGGGCCACCGCGAGCCCACGCTCGGTGAGGCCCTCCAGCTCCGCTGCCGGCACGGTGTCGACCGGAGCCCACCCCTCGGTCGGCGGGAGCTCGCCCAGCCACAGTCCACCCGTGCCGGGGTCGACGGTGTCGGCCCGCTCGACGGCCAGCGCCGTGAGCAGCCCCGCCGCCGGCACCGTGACGTCGGCCGGAACGACCGTGCCGAGCACCGACCGGGTGGCCAGCACGTCGAACGGCGTCGACGCCCACGCCGTCACCGTGGCGCCGGACGCCCGCAACCGCACCGTCGCCACCTGGTCGAGCCGCACCACGCGGGCGATGAACGCACCCAGATCGCCCCGGTCGACCGCATCGGGTACGGACAGGGCGGTCACCATGCCACCTCCGCGGGACCACACACGTCGGCGGTC